>NZ_AKVH01000056.1:0-27515 GCF_000278565.1 Pseudomonas sp. Ag1 | reverse complement strand
CAACCATGTCCCCGCACATGTGTCCACCATGTGTCCGGTCCGTACACGCTTTTGCAAAGTGACTCGCTGTAAGAGCGAAACCATAAGTCGCCGTGACCTAAATAACGGATATGCCCCCAATCAATGCGCAATACACACCGACTTCAGCTCGGTATAAGCCTCAATCACCGCCCGCCCAAACTCCCGCCCCATCCCCGATTGCTTCACCCCGCCAAACGGCATCGCCGGGTCCAGCAACACATGCGCATTCACCCAAACCGTCCCCGCCTCGATCCGCGGCACCAGGTTCATCGCCTTACCCAGATCATTGGTCCAAAGACTGGCCGCCAACCCATACCGATTGTCATTGGCCAACTCAATCACCGCATCCTCATCATCAAACGCCATCACCCCCAACACCGGCCCAAACACCTCCTCCCGGGCCACCGCCATCCCATGATCGATATCCGCCAAAATCGTCGGCCGCACATAAAACCCCTCACCCGCAACCTCATCCCCACCGATCACCACCCGCGCCCCTTCAGCCCGGGCCTGCTCGATATGGCGCAGTACCCCTTGCTGCTGCTTGCGCGACACCAACGGATTAATCGCCGCCTCACCGTCCATCCCCGCCCCCAACGGCATCGCCGACACCGCCGCCGCCAACCCCTCGACAAACCGGTCATACACCGAACGATGCACATAAAAGCGCGAAGCCGCCGCACACACCTGCCCGTTGTTCAGCAACCCACCCAGGATCGCCCCCTGGATCGCCTTATCAATATCCGCATCCGCCAACACGATCATCGGATTCTTGCCCCCCAACTCCAGGGCAAACCGCGTCATGTTCTCCATGCACGCCACCCCCACGCTCTTGCCCACCGCAGTCGAACCGGTAAACGACACCTTGCTCACCAACGGATGAGCAGTCAGAACGCCCCCCACCGAGGCCCCGCCACCGGTCACCACGTTGAACACCCCCGCCGGAATCCCCGCCTCCAGCGCCAGCTCCGCCAGGCGCATCGCCGTCAGCGGCGTTTCCATCGCCGGCTTGATGATCACCGTGCACCCGGTCGCCAGCGCCGGCATCAATTTCCAGGCCGCAATCAGCAGCGGGAAATTCCACGGCACGATGCCCACCACCACGCCCACTGGCTCGCGCTTGGTGAACGCAGTGAACCTGGCCCCCGGCGGCAAAGGGATGGACACGTCGAAGGTCTGCCCTTCGATCTTGGTCGCCCAGCCCGACATGTAGCGCATGAACTCCACCGTGGCGTTCAGATCCAGCCCCCGCGCCAGGTTGATCGACTTGCCCTGGCTCAGGGTTTCCAGCTGCGCCAGCTCCTCGGCATGGGCCTCAACCAATGCGGTGAAGTTCAGCAAAATCCGCTCACGGTCGGCCGGGCGCAATCCCGACCACACGCGGGACTTGAACGCCGCATGGGAAGACTGCACCGCCTGCTCCACCACGTGCAGCGGCGCATCGAGGGTTTCGCACAGGGTTTGCCCGGTGGCCGGGTTAATCACCTTGATGTGTTCGCCCTCGGCAAATACCCATTGGCCATCGATAAAGCAGCCATGACGACGGTCCAGGAATGCAGCCACCTGCGGCAGGATTTCAACGTTGCTCATGATTCACCTGTATTCAATGTTGTTCTTTGAGAAAGCAGGCGACCGCTTGGCGATCGTCGGCCGAAGCCAGGCCCATGTAGGGCATGTAGGTGCCGGGCACAAACGCCTGGGGTTGGGTGATGAATTGCGCGATGGTCTCGGCTTGCCACTCGACGTTTTTGTCACGCATCGCCTGGGAGTAGCTGAAGCCCGCCAGGGAGCCGGATTTACGTCCGTAAACGCCCGCCAGGTTCGGCCCCATCATTGTCGCGCCGCCCTTCGCCACCGCATGGCACACGCTGCATTCGTTGGCGAAAACCTGGGCGCCACGGCTCTGGTCAGGGCCGCATTCAGCGGCGAATGCGCTGTGGGCCAGGACCAGCGACAGCAGGCCGGCCAGGGAAAATCTGTGTGCAGTGAACATAGAAAAACGACCTTGGAAATCATCGAAGTTGCCGACGATTGTCAGGGCTCAAGGTCGCTCGGGTTTTGCCCTGCGTGCCAGTCGTATTGGCCGGGCTGCCAAACCGTGGATTCTGGCAAGCACAGTCAAGTCTTTGGCAACCAGACAAAAGGCACGTCACTTCGCCAGCATTAGTATCGCGGCAGACCCCAACCCTGTGGTCATGAACAAGAATGGATGCCACACCATGCTCAAGTCCCCCTTGCTTCGTCTCTCGACCCTCGCGCTGATGATCGGCGCCAACCCGGCCGGCGCTTATGAGCTGTACGCCGATGACAGCAGTCATCTGAACGCCACGCTGGAAGCGGTATTCGGTGCCTTCCACAGCCAGCAGAACTACAGTCAATCCGGCCGCCTGGCCAAGGGCTCCTCGTCCTGGCGCGAGGGCTACGTGAAGTACGGCCTGAGCTTCGACAAAAGCTTCAGCGGCGCCGGCACCACCTACGGTGCGGCCAACCTGCTGAGTTCCGGCACCTGGGGCGACGGCGATGCCGCAGGTTTCAGCGACGGTTCGGAGCGCACCACAAAATTCGAAGACGCCTACCTCGGCTGGCGCTCGGGCAAGTTGTTTGAGGCCCTGGGCGAGAATGGCGTGGACCTGTCCTTCGGCCGCCAGAACATCGTGGTCGGCGACGGTTTCCTGATTGACGGCGACGCGCTGAACTTCGGCAAGGGCGTGGCCGATGGCGACCTCAATCGCGGCGGCGGCTACTACATCGCCGCCCGCAAGGCCTTCGACGAAACCGCCGTGTTGCGCCTGGGCGGCAAGGAAGGCTGGCGCAGCGACCTGATGTGGCTCAAGTCCGATAACCGTGCCCAGGCCAAGACCGAGATGTACGTCGCCACCCTCGAACACGTGGCCGCCGAAGGCACCGTGGGGCTGACGTACATCGATACCACCGACGTCGACAAGCAGTACGCCTCCCCCACGCAGCTGGAACGCGATGGCATGAAGACCTACAGCCTGCGGGCCACGGGCAATGCCGGGGTGACCAACCTGTTCCTGTCCGGCGAATACGCCTGGCAGGACAAGCCCCACACCGGCAACGAAGACGCCTGGTACCTGGAAGCTGGCTGGACCTTCTCCGACGTGACCTGGACGCCGTATGTGAGCTACCGCTACAGCCGTTTCTCGGAAGGTTTCGACCCGCTGTTCTACGGTTTCAGCCGTGGCTACGGCACCTGGTTCCAAGGTGAAGTGGCGGGCAACTACGCCGGGCCGTTCAACAACAACTCACGCATCCAGAACGTCACGTTCAAGGTTTCGCCCCTGCAGAACCTCAACGTCGGCGCGGTGTTGTTCGACTTCAAGACCATCGACCGCAACCTCGGCAACAGCGACGGCCACGAGCTGGACCTGTATGCCGAATGGCACGTCAACGACCACCTGACGGTGATGCCGCTGATCGGCCTGTACCAGCCGGACAAGAGCGCCGAGCAAGGCGGCACGCAGCTGGGCAACCACGATAAAAACCTCTACAGCCAAGTGGTGTTCGCCACTAACTTCTAAGCCCGGCCGGGGCGGTGGCGCCGCCATCGCCCCGCCTGGCCAAGGCCTTCGCAATGCACACGAAATTCCTCACGATCCAGAGCAAGATCGCCCTGCTCGCCGGCCTCTGCCTGTTATTGGTGGTCGGCCTGCTGATGAGCCTGTCGCTTTACCAGACCCACCAGAGCAGCCAGCACGTGGCCCAGGCCAGCAGCGACATGCTCGCTGCCGCCGCCAAGGAACACATGCAGGCCCTGGGGCAAGTTCAGGCCATGCAGGTGCAACGCACCTTCATGCAAACCCATGAATACGGCCAGGGCTTGTCGCGTTATGTGCTGTACCTGCGGCAACTGCAACAACAGGGCAAACTGACCCGCCCAGAGTTGCGCCAGGAGCTGAATACCCAGCTGCGCCAGGCCCTGGTCGACAAGCCCGACCTGCTCGGGATTTACGTCATTTTCGAAGCCAATGCCCTGGACGGTGACGATGCCCACTTCGTCGACCAGGCCGCCGTCGGCAGCAACGAGGCCGGGCGCTTCGCCCAATACTGGGTGCAGGCCACCCCGGGTGAACTGACAGCGGTAGTCGGCGACGAAGCGCTGCTGGCCAATACCTCGCCCGGCCCCAGCGGCGCGCCGTACAACGCCTTCTACACCTGCGCCCGCGACACCGCCAGGGCCTGTGTGCTGGAGCCGTATTTCGACGAGGCTTCCGGCAGCCGCAAGCTGGTGACCAGCATTGCGTTCCCGCTGATGGAGCACGGCAAGGTGATCGCGGTGATTGGCCTGGACATCAACCTGGCGGCCTTGCAACAGGCCAGCCAAACCAGCGCCGGGCAACTGTTCGACGGCCACGGGCAAGTCAGCATCGTCAGCCCCAAAGGCGTGATTTCCGCCTACAGCGAGGACGCCAGCCGCCTCGGGCAGCCGATCAGCGAAGTCATGCAGGATGGCGCCCAGGTACTGGACGCGTTGCGCCAGGGGCAACCGCAAACCTTTGTCGATCAACAGCAAATCAAGCTACTCGAACCGCTGGCACCGATTGCCGGTGCCGCACCGTGGGGCGTTCTGGTGGGCGTGCCGCAGTCGGTGCTGCTGGCGCCGGTCACCGCGCTGCAACAGCAACTCGATGCCCAAGGGGTGAAAAGCACCGCCCTGGAACTGCTGCTGGGTGGCGGCTCGGCCCTGCTCGGCCTGCTGTTGATTTGGTACGCCGCGCTGCGCATCACCCGGCCGCTGCAAACCCTGACCCGGGTGATGGAAGACATTTCCCGGGGCGAAGGCGACCTGACGCGGCGGCTGGAGGTGCAATCCCGGGACGAGATCGGCCAGTTGGCCAGCGCCTTCAACCGTTTTGTCGAACGCATCCACCAGTCAATTCGCGAAGTGTCTTCAGCGGGGCTCGGGGTCAACCAGGTGGTCAAGCGGGTGTTGCTGGCCTCGAATTCCTCGCTGAACAACTTCGATGAACAGGCGACCCGCACCAACAGTGTCGCGGCGGCGATCAACGAACTGGGCGCCGCCGCCCAGGAAATCGCCCGTAATGCCTCCGACGCTTCGCAGCAAGCCTCCGGCGCCCGGCAACAGGCTGAGGATGGGCGCCAGGTGGTGGAGCGCACGATTGCCGTGATGAATGAACTGTCGGGCAAGATCAGCGCCTCGTGCGTGCACATCGATGCGCTGAATCACAAGACGGTGAACATCGGGCAAATCCTGGAGGTGATCAAGGGCATCTCCCAGCAGACCAATCTGCTGGCGCTGAACGCCGCCATTGAAGCGGCCCGGGCCGGTGAGGCCGGGCGCGGGTTTGCGGTGGTGGCCGATGAGGTGCGCAGCCTGGCCTATCGCACCCAGGAGTCGGCGCTGGAGATTCAGCAGATGATCGAAGAGCTGCAGGTGGGCGCACGGGAATCCGTCAGCACCATGACCGAGAGCCAGCAGCACAGCGAGGAAAGCGTGAGCATCGCCAACCTGGCGGGTACGCGGCTGGCCAGCGTGACGCAGAGGATTGGTGAGATTGATAACGTCAACCAGTCGGTAGCGGCGGCGACCGAGGAACAGACGTCGGTGGTGGAAGCGCTGAATGTGGACATTACCGAGATCAATATGCTGAACCAGGCCGGGGTGGAAAACCTGCAGTCGACGCTGCAGGCCTGTACCGAGCTTGAGCGTGAAGCGGAACGCTTGAATCAGCTGGTGGGCAGCTTTCGCATCTGACCAACAACTGCCCCGCAGGCCCCATGTGGGAGCGGGCTTGCTCGCGAAGACAGAGTGTCAGCCAATGAATAGGTTTCTGATACACCGCCTTCGCGAGCAAGCCCGCTCCCACATTTGATCCCCTGCATCTTCAGCAATGGGCGCCAGCATGCTCAATCCGGTGAAACAGCCGGTTGAAGTACACCAGGCTGTCGCCCTGCCCCCGCACCCCAACCCGCGACAATTCCACGAACATCACCGAATGCGACCCTACCTCCTTGCACTCACTGATACGCCCTTCCAGCTGCACCAGCGCATCCCGCAGCACCGGCACCCCCACCTCGCCTCCGTCCCACAGGTCCCAGGCAAACCGCTCCGCCATGGGCACCTGGGTCATCCCGGCAAAGTGCCGCGCCAGCTCTTCCTGCTCCCCGCACAGCACGTTCACGCACAGCTGCCCATTGGTACGGAACACATCATGGGTCGCACTCCCGCGGTTCACGCACACCAACACCGTGGGGGGCGAATCCGTCACCGAGCACACCGCACTCGCCGTGATCCCGCAACGCCCGCCCGGGCCGTTGGTGGTGATGATGTTCACCGCGGCCGGCAGTTGCGCCATGGCGTTGCGAAAGTCGATTTGCTGCTGGCTCAGGTCGGCCATGTCGGTGCCCCTTTACGGTCCGTGGGTGATGCCACAAGACTAAGACGCCCCGTGCGGCGCGACCATTCAGACGATCCCCATGCCGACTAGGTGGTTTCTTTATCGTCAGGGCCGTTCACACTGGGTATTCTGCTGGCAAGGCTCCACAGATGAGCCAATGTCCGCCGCAGCGTGCCCGCGTGCGAAAACAATAATTAGAAATTCTCGTGGCAGTCCCTGATGGAAATTCGCACACCGATTGTTTACATCGTTGATGACGACAAAGACCTGCGTACCTCGCTGGCCTGGCTGCTGGAGTCGGTCAGCGTAAAGGCCCAATGTTTCGCCGGGGCCGAAGAGTTCCTTGCGCACTACGACCCGCGCCAGCCCGCCTGCCTGGTGCTGGACGTGCGCATGCCGCAGACCAGCGGCTTCCAGTTGCAGGAGATCCTCAACCGGCGCGGCAGCACCTTGCCGACCATCTTCGTGTCGGCCCACGGCGACATACCGATGTCGGTCACCGCAATGAAAAACGGCGCGCTGGATTTCGTCGAGAAGCCCTACAACCCGCAACAGATGATCGACCGCATCCAGGCCGCGCTGAAGACCGCTGTACAGGCCCAAGCCGACCAGGAACAGCGCGAGCACCTGCAAGGCAAGCTGGCGCTGCTGACGAGCCGGGAGCGAGAAGTGTTGATGCTGGTGGTGGACGGCAAGGCGAGCAAGGTGATTGCCCGCGAGCTGAACATCAGCGTGAAGACCGTTGACGTGCACCGCACCAAGATCAAGGAAAAGATGGGCGTGACCAGCATCGCCATGCTGGTCCGCGAGGTGCTGTATCCCTAGGGCGCGATGATTGAATGTGGGAGCTGTCGAGCCTTGGCGAGGCTGCGAAGGGATCGCTGGGGTGTACCTGTCAGAACGAGTGGCCTGCATCGCGGGCACGCCCGGCTCCCATAGGAAAATGCATTCCAGGTTCGGGAGCGGCACGCATCAATGATGGCTATAGCGCTTGCGGTACTCGCCCGGTGACACGCCGAAGCGCGACTTGAACGCCGATGAGAAGTAGCTGGAGTCGGAGAAGCCCCAGGCATAACACAGCGCCGACAGCTTCTGCTCCGCCGGCGAATGGCGCAGGGATTCGGCGCAGAAATCCAGGCGTCGGTGCTTGATGTATTGCGCCACCACCAGCCCGCGCTTGGAAAACATCCGGTACAGCCCGCGCACCGACACCCCGACTTCCCGGGCGATCAGCTCGGGGCAGAGTTCTTCGGCGCCGATGTGCGCATCGATGTAGGCGATGGTCTTGCGAAACTGCCGTTCCTGGGTGTCCACACCGTTGTCCCGGGCGCTGATCCCCGGCAGCAGCAGGCTGACCAATGCATCCAGCACGGCTTCGCTTTCCTGCATACCCAGGTCGTTTTGCTGGCGGGTGTCGAGCACCATCTGGCTGGCCATCAGCGCCAACGGCGTGCGCGCCGAGATCCGCGTCGCGCAGTTGACCGCCGTGAAGTGCGAACCGCGCTCCACCACCTGGCGCGGCAGGATCAGCGACAATTGCCGGGAGTTGTCGTGGTAGGTCATGTCACTGGGGCGGCAGGCGTCGATCAGGGCGATGTCACCGCAGCCCAGCTGCGCACGGTTGTCGCCCTGTTCCAGCTGCGCGCTGCCCTGCAACTGGAACACCGCGTAGTAGTGCCCTTCATTGCCCGTACTGACTTCCTTGCTGCTGCGATACAGATGCACCTGGGCCATATCGACCACACTGAGCTTGATCGCGCCGCTGCGAAACTCGCTCAATTCCCCATAAAACCCCGCGCCCAGGGCCCTGGCATCGAAGCGTCCACAGGCCTGGTTAACCTGCTGTAACCAACGCTCGAACGATTCGTTACGTTGCACCGTTGAACTCATCATGACCGCAAGGCCTCACGTTTTTTATTTTTTTGGTCCCAGCAATCTTACGGGTAGCGCCGATCAAATATCCAATACCAGACGAGCGGAAACCGCCCGGGAAACACACGCGCAAATCTGCCGGTTGGCGGCCTTCTCCTTGGTCGACAGGCAATTGTCACGGTGCTCGGGCACGCCTTCCAGCACCTCGACAATGCAGGTGCCGCAGAGGCCTTCGCGGCACTCGGTGTCGATGTCGCAACCGTGGGCCTGCAATACGTCCACCAGGCTGGTATTCGCCGGTACTTGCAGCACCACGCCGGAGCTGGCCAGCTCCACCTCGAAACCACCGCTGGGCCCGGCGTTCGCCGCCGGGTCGGCCTGGAAGTGCTCCAGGTGGATCGCTTCCTCGGGACGGCTGCGGGCCGCCACTTCCACCACCTTGTGCATGAACGGCGCGGGGCCGCAGGTGTAGACGTGGGCAGCCGCGCCCGCCTGGTCCAGGCAGGCGCTCAAGGCCGCATCCAGCGCACCCGGCTCGACGCCATAGTGAAACTGCACATGCTCACCGAACGTATCGGCCAACAGCTGGGTAAACGCAGCGTACTGCGCCGAACGTGCAAAATAGTGCAGGCGCCACGGCTGGCCGCTGTCGGCCAGTCGATAGGCCATGCTCAACAGCGGCGTCACCCCGATACCGGCGGCAAACAGCGCATGGGCCGGCGCCTCCGGGTCGAGGCGGAACAGGTTGCGCGGCGCGCCCATCTCCAGTTCCATGCCCTCCCGCACCTGCTCATGCAGGGCCAGGGAGCCGCCACGGGATTGCGCCTCTTTCTTCACCGCCACCAGGTACGCGCGGCCATCGTGGGGCGGGCTGCACAGCGAATACTGGCGGGTGACGCCGGTTGGCCCGGTAAGGTCCACATGGGCCCCGGGCTCATAACTGTCGAGGGGCTGGCCGTCACTGCGCACGAGGCGAAAGGAACGGATATCCAGCGCTTCATCGACGATGCGTTCGATCTTCACCTTCATCATTGCAGCACCTGAATCCTGTTGTTTCGGTTGAACGCTAACCTGTGGCGAGGGAGCTTGCTCCCGCTGGACTGCGCAGCAGGCCCACTCTCTTCGGCGATGACTAGCGCATGAACAGCCCGCCGTTGATGTCCCAGCACGCGCCCGTGATCGAGGCGGCGTGGTCGGCGATCAACAGCAGCACGGTGTCGGCGATGGTGTGCGGGTCGCCGAGGGTGCCCGTCGGGATAATCTTGAGGATCTGCTCCAGGCGCTCCGGCGCCACGGTTTCGCGCACCACCGGCAAATCAAGCGGGCCTGGCGAAATGCTGTTGACCGTCACGCCCCGGGGCGCCAGTTCACGGGCGAAGACCTTGGTCAGCGTAGCCACGCCACCCTTGGCCGCGGCGTAATGCGCGCCAGTGGCAGTGCCGCCGTTTTGCCCGGCGAGGGAGGCGATATTGACGATGCGGCCGAACCCTCGTTCGGCGAAATGCGCACCAAACACCTGGCAGGCGACGAACGTGCCACGCAGGTTGATCGCCATCGATTCGTCGAATTCCTCGGGTGTGATGTCCATCAGCGCCGCAACTTTCGACACCCCGGCGTTGTTCACCAGGATATCGGTGCCGCCCCAGCGCTCGCTGAGCAGGTCCCGGGCGCGAATAAAATCGGCCTTGTTGCGCACATCCAGCTCGATGGCGACGGCGGTTTCGCCGCGGTTGTCGAGTTCAGAGGCCAGGCGCTGCACGCCGTCCAGGTGCACATCCGCCAGGCCCACGCGGTAGCCTGCGGCGTGCAGGCGCCGGGCGATGCATTCGCCGAGGCCACGGGAGGCGCCGGTTACAAGCGCGATTCGGTTCATCAGGATGTCCTCATCTCAACTGTGGGAGCGGGCTTGCTCGCGAATGCGGTGTGTCAGTCAATGCATGTGGCGACTGATCCACCGCATTCGCGAGCAAGCCCGCTCCCACATTGGTTTTGTGTCGTTGTTTGAATCGTGCTTACAACAGAAAGCCGAGTGCACTCAGGCTGTCGGTGGAATTGATCAGCCGCACCACCTTGCGCTCCAGGGTCGCGACCCCGGCGCTGAACCGGATGCGGTAATTCAGGTCGGCCACGAACGGCGTGTGCACCCCGCGCTTGTAGGCATAGAGCAGCTGCGCACAGTTAACCTCCACCACCTCGCCCGCCGCTTCCACCAGGGTGAATCGCGAGACACTGCGCACGGTTTTCGCCGCATCCACCGCTGACGGTGAATACCCCGCCGTCAGCCGTTCGATGCGCAGGTCACGCATGCGCGCATCGTCATAGGCGTAGTTGAGGTTGGCTTCAAAATCCTCGGTGTCCGGGTCGATCGGCACGACGTAGCGCCCGCTCTCGCTCCACAACGCGGCCCATTGCACGTAGTCCTTGTGGTCCAGCAGTTCGGCTTCACGCCAGATGAATTCGATGGCCTGGGCCAGCGGTGCGGTAAAACCAGTCAGGGTGTTCATTGGCTCATCATCCTTTTCCACATGTCATAGGCCCCGCGCATGCCGCCTTCATCAGTGGCGTGGGATACCTTGTCGCCGTTGTCGGCCAGCACTTCGCGGTTCAGGCCACGGTTGACCAGGATCGGTGCGTCCACGCCGGCATACGAGCCGCGTTGCACCCGGTCCCAGGCTTCGGCGTCGTCGGGGCTGCCAAAGCCGAACGGGCCCTGGAAGTGTTCGTGGATGCGCAGGCGCTCGCGGTTGGCAACCTGTGGGCCGCCCTCCATGCCCAGGGCGACGTGGCGGATTTCGGTCTCGGTGACCGACACCGGGCGCAGCACCCGGAAGAACGACATCGACATGGCGACATTGGGAAACAGGTTGAGGTTGAACCCGGCACCGTGCAGCGAGCGCACGATGCGTCGCACCTGGGCCGGCTCCATGGTTTTCGACAGTTCTTCGGTGACGTGGGCGAAACGCTCCTGCAATTGCTCGGTACCGTCGTCGTGGTCCAGGTCGACATGCTCGGGCACCATCACCATCACGCTGTGGCCATTGCCCAGGGAATGGGTGACGGCCTGCTCGTCGGTCATGAACGAGAGCATTTCCGAGGTCTCGGCGTCCACCGACGACATGAACGACTTGTGCACGATCGGGAAGTGGTAGCCGTCGGTGGTGTTTTCCAGCTGGATCTTCCAGTTGCCCTTGAAGCTGAACTTGTGTTCGCCCTGGGTCTTGATCGGGTAGCCGGCGCCCTGCTTCATGAACAGGTCCATCCAGTGTTTGGCGCCGCCGAGAAAGTCGGCCAACGGTTCGATATCGTCGTTGTAGCTGGCGAATACCATCCCGGCGTAGCTGTCCACCCGCAGGCTGGTCAGGGGTAACTCGGACTTTTCCAGGATGCCTTCGTAGCCGTCCGGGTAAGGCAGCGCCCGCAGCTTGCCGTCCAAACCATAGGACCAGCTGTGATACGGGCAGGTGAAGCCGGTGGCGTTGCCCTTGTGCTTCTCGCAAACCGTGGCGCCACGGTGGCGGCAGCGGTTTTCCAGCACGTTGATCGCGCCTTTCTTGTCGCGCACCACAATCACCGGGCGCCGGCCAATGGTCGCGATCTTGAAGTCGCCGCTGTTGAGCACTTCGCTTTCATGGGCGACCCAGACCCAGGTGCGGTAGAAGATCTTTTCCAGTTCGGCCTCGAACAGCGCCGGGTCGTTGTACAGCGAGACGTCGACGCGATCGTGCTTGACCAACTCGTCGAGGCTTTTCGATTTGGCAATCAGCCGGTATTCATGGGTACTCATAGAGCCCTCCTCAAGGCGTTGTTCTTATTGGCGAGCCGTGATGCTCTGCTGCAGTTGTGCGCCGAGGGCACACACCCATTCGTCCTGGCCCTTACGGCCGACAATCTGTAGCCCCACCTTCAGCCCGCTGTCGGCCAGGGTCACCGGCACCGTCAACGCCGGGTGGCCGCTGAGGTTGAATGGCCGCACCAATGGCGTCATGCGGGCCACGGCCTGGCTGCCGTTGCGGGCTTCGGCCAGGGTCGGCGGCAGGTCTGGCATCGTCGGCAGCAGCAACACGGAGAATTCTTCGAGCGCGGCGTCCACCTGATGACTGAAGCGGGTGCGCACGACTTCGGCTTCGGCCAAATCAGCAGCGCTGGTGCGGCTGGCAGCCAACAAGCGTTGTTCGACATCCGCACCGATCAGGCCCTTGCCGGTGAGGTGACCGAAGGCTGCCCAGTTTTCGACGTTAATCACCGTAAGGCCGGCGCCGAACGCCGTGTCAAAGTCGTCCAGATGCAGACGCTGCTGACGCCAGCCGGCCGCGTCGACGGCAGCCATCAGGCTCGCCTTCAGCCATGGCTCACAGGCCACATCCAGAAAGCCCACCGGCACGCTGCCGGACGGCGCCGCCTGTGCCTGGAAACCCGGGCAAATCACCTGCATCGCGGCAATCAGGTCCTGCATGTTCGCGGCAAGCGGCCCGACGCAATCGAGGCTGGATACCGCCGGTTGCGCGCCAATGCGGCTGACTCGGCCATAGGTCGGTTTCAACCCGGCAATCCCGCAGCACGCCGCCGGCACCCGCACCGAGCCGCCGGTGTCGGTACCAATGGCGATATCCGCCAGGCCCGCCGCAACCGCCGCGGCCGAACCGCTGGAGGAGCCGCCCGGCACGCGGTCTGGCGCCTGGGGATTGACGGGCGTACCGCTCCAGTCGTTGATGCCGGTGACGCCAAATGCCAGTTCATGCAGGCTGGTCTTGCCGACGATCTGCCAGCCGGCATCCAGGACCGCCTGCACCACGTGCGCATGCCGCGTCGCCGGCGGAGCATCGGCAAAGGCACGACTGCCCGAGCGGGTCGGATACCCGGCGATGTCGATGGAATCCTTGATGGCCACGCGTCGGCCGCTGCCGCCGAGTAAAAATTCGCTGACGAAGGTACTCATGGGTTCACCCCCAACATGCTATTGAACAGGCGCTGCGTACGGAAATGCGCGATCAGCCAGGTGCCGTCGACACGGCGAAAATCGATGGTCAGCCGCGTGCCGAACAACTCGCTGCGCTGGTCGGCGTAGGTGGAAATCTGTTGCATGATCCACTGCCCTGCAGCCGCGCTGCCGTCTACCTGGATCGACTCACTGGTGAGGTAATGCAGGTTCAGCGCAAAGTGTTCCGATGGTGGCAGGTAGCTGCCGACAAACGCCGCCACCGCGTCGCGCCCCCGATGCTGGCCGAAGGTCTGCGCGGTACTTGTGCCAATGCCTTCCCACACCGCATCCACGGTGAACAGCTCGGCCAACTCGCGAACGTTGGTCGCCGCCCGGGGCACGTCGCACAGGTCCATGTAGCGCGCCATCAAGCGCCTTACCTGGCTCTCCCCTTCAAGGGTTTCAACACGCTGCAACAGGTCCATGGCTCACACCCTGGCCGCTTCGGGAATGGTCAGCGGGCGGCCGATCCGTGCTTCGACCTTGGCGTAGCGCCACAGGCTGTATTCACCCACCGGCGTGGTACGGAACAGGTTGCAGGCGTCGATCACCGACTGGTGGCAGTCGACGTCGGCCATGATGTAGACGGTCCACGGCGAGGTGGTCGACGGGCCGACCATCAAGCGGTCGTCATCCATCGCCCCCAGCACGTTGATGCCCGGCATGGCGCCGAGGTCGCCCATCATCTGGCTGAAGCCTTTCCACACGCTCAGGCCTTCGCCGGTAGGCAGGTCGAAAAAGTTCTGGGTGATGCCGATGCAGAAGACGACGCGCAGCGGTTCTTGAGTGGCTTGGGACATGGGTTGATCCTTGAAAGTCAGATGTAGCCAGGAAATGGAGGAACGCCTAGGAACACCGAGCCCGCGCCGTCGTACAGGCCTTCGCTGAGGAAGGCGTGCTGGGTCACCACCATGGCGTCGCGCAGGTAGCGTTGCAGCGGGTGGCGCAGGTAGATCGCGGTGGTGCCCGCCAGGCTGTAGGCGCTCTGCACCACGGCGGCGCCGGCCTGGGACACGTGAATGGCGGTCAAGCGCAGCAAGCTGGTTTGCTCGGCCGTGACCGGGTTGCCGGCGAGGATCGAGTTCCACACTTGTTCGGTGGCGCCGTAGAAAAAACCCCGAGCGGCGCTCAGCCGCGCTTCGGCCTTGGCGATTTCGATGCGCACGTAGGCGCGGTCCGCCAGTTTCGGTGCGCCGGTGATGCCGCTGCCGCTGGCCATGGCGCTGATTTCATCGAGGGCCGCGCGGGCCAGGCCGAGGTTGACCACCGCCAGCACCTGGGCGGCGTAGGCAATCGAGGGATAACGAAACAGCGGCTCGTCGATGGTGGCGGCGCCGCCACGGATGAAAGTCCAGCGCTCGTCGATGTATTGGTCGGTAACTCGCAGGTCATGGCTGCCGGTGCCCTTGAGGCCGACCACGTCCCAGTTTTCGATGATTTCAACCTGGCCGGGCTTGAACACGGCAGTGCGTGGCTTGCCGCCCGCCGCACCGATGCCCACGCCCAGCAGGTCGGCGCCTTTGCAGCCGCTGGCAAACTTCCAGGTGCCGTTGACCTGCCAGCCGCCCTCGACGGTTTCCGCCGGCTGCAACGGGAACAGGCCACCGGCAAACACCAGGTCGGGGCTGTCGGCGTACAGTTCGGCGAGGGTTTCCTGGGGCAAGGCCGCAAGATACACCCCGGCGCTGCCGAAGCTGGCAACCCAGCCGGCAGAGCCATCGGCTTCGGATATGCGCTCGATCATCTGCAAGAACGTTGCGGGGGCCAGGGCATCGCCGCCGAAACAACGGGGCGTGGCCGCCCGGTAGATGCCCACCTGCTTGAAGCGTTCGATCATGTCCCGTGGCACGTGGGAGCCGGCGTCGAACTCGTCGCGGCGCTGGCGCACTTCATCGAGCACCTGCTGGAACAGCGTGGGCTGCACGTCGGGTAAAGCGTCTGGTTGCACGAGGGCCGAACGCAGCATGGGCTTTCTCCGTTGTAGTTGTTATGGACGCCGTGTCGGGCGTTGATAGGTCCAGTGTAAAAAGCCCGACCACCGTCAACTATTGGGGCGTGCAGCCCACCGGCTAAAGAAATCCCCTAGTGCGCCCCCGATTACTTCTGAGCGTGCCC
The DNA here is from genome assembly GCF_000278565.1 of Pseudomonas sp. Ag1. NCBI lineage: Bacteria > Pseudomonadati > Pseudomonadota > Gammaproteobacteria > Pseudomonadales > Pseudomonadaceae > Pseudomonas > Pseudomonas sp. Ag1. Next base: position 12,149 of record NZ_AKVH01000056.1, on the reverse strand, counting down.
CCCGATGCAAACCGGTATAACTTGCCACCGTAGTCGTCCCCTCCACCGCCAAGGGCTACGCGATGTACCTACCCAATAACAATGATTTCCACACCCTGATCGAAGCCATGCCGATCTGCACCATCCTTCACGATGCGCAGAGCAAGGACATCCTCTGGGCCAACACCGCGGCGCTGTCGGCGCTGGGGTTTACCCTGGAAGAACTGATCCCGCTCAAGGCCCCGGACATGACCCGGGACGCACCGAAGTACAAGCGCTCCATCGGCCTGCGTTGGCTCGAGCGCGCGGCCCGCAGTGGCCAGCGCACCATCGAGTGGTGTTATCGCTCCAAGGCCGGGGTGGAGATTCTTTCGGAAGCGGTCGCGACGCTGGTGCACCTGGACGGGCGCGACGTGCTGATGGTGCAGTTCCGGGATATTTCCCGGGAAGACAAGGTGAAGCGGGACCTGATCCGCGCTGAGGAAGCCCGGCGTGTCAGTGAACAGCAGCTTGAATACCTGGCCCGATACAACGCCATGGGCGAGATGGCGGTGGCGATTGCTCATGAGTTGAGCCAGCCACTGGCGGCCACGCGCAATTTTATCGAGGGGGTTTTGATTCGTCTGGGCGATCCCCGCAGTGCCGACCAGGGGGTGAACTGGGGGCTGCAAAGTGCCGTGCGGCAGGTCGAGCATGCGTCAACGATCATCAAGAGTGTGCGTGATTATGTGGTCAAGCTGGAGCAGAGCGCGGAGTGGGTGGACCTCAATGAGTTGCTGCAGGAAACCCGATATTTCATCAGCCTGCGGGCCGAGCCGAGTCAGGTGCGGCTGGAGATCGTCCCGAGCGCGGAACCGCTGATGGTGCAGTGCGAGAAGGTGCTGATTGGGCAGGTGATTCTGAACCTGGCGTTCAATGCCATTGAAGAGATGAGTGAGCTGCCCGTGGAGCGTCGGGTGCTGCGGTTGCATGCCTGCCGGGATGGAAACGTGGCGCGGTTGAGTGTCGAGGATTGTGGGCGCGGGATTCAGGCCGTGGCGCGGGAGAAAATCTTTGACGGGTTCTTTTCGTCGAAGGTGGGTGGTAACGGGATTGGGCTGGCGTTGTGCAAGAACATCATTGGTCGGCATCAGGGGGATATCTGGGCGCAGAATCTGGAGCCGTGTGGGGCGGTGTTCAGTTTTTCGTTGCCTTTGGTGGGGTCGTGAGATTGGGGCATTTGCGAAGCGGCTTTTCTGTAGGAGCCGGCTTGCCGGCGAAAAACGTGAGGTCGCCGCGTTTATTCAGGATGCCAACGTCATCGTTAACGACCATCGCCGGCAAGCCAGCGCCTACAGGGCTGTTCAAAAGTGAGCCGCTGCAAGAGCGGAACCCGTTTCTGCCATAACAAAAATAACGGATATACACCCTACCCCAAACCATTGGCACAGACACACAACCACTTGGCAGACACAACAATTCTTGCAATCGCCCCACAAGGCAGAATCCACTTGCAAGAATCTGCCAAAGCACCCGCGATTAGCAAAACACAATAATTCAGGGAGTGCCCCTAATGCGAAGCAACAGGATCAACGTACAGTCAGCGCTGGGTCTGGGCCTGCTTGTACTCGGCTTGAACAGCGCCCGGGCGGATTTACCGCCAGACACCATCGGCCAGACCACCCTGGCCTTTCCACCGGAAGCCCACCGCGCATTCGTGGTAGACGTCGAATTCGAAAGCTTCGTGGTCGGCCGCGTCACCGTGGTAGATCCCGACAAGAAGCGCGTCCTCGGCATGGTCCCCACCGGCTTCGCCGCGCCCTCGGCCCTGAGCCACGACCAGAAGACCCTGTACAGCGCCGACATCTACTATTCCCGCGGCACCCGGGGCGATCGCACCGATGTGCTCACCGCCTGGGACAGCTCCAGCCTGTCGCCCGCCTGGGAAGTGCTGATCCCGAACAAACGCGCCGAATCCCTGACCCAGCGCTATGGCCTGAAGACCAGCGGCGATGACCGCTTCGTCTACGTCTACAACTTCACACCCTCCACCTCGGTGACCGTGGTCGACACCCAGTCCCGCTCCGTCACCGCCGAAATCGCGATCCCGGGCTGCGTACTCAATTACCCGGTCGGCACTCGCCGCTTCGCCTCCCTGTGCGGCGACGGCAGCCTGCAAGTGGTGACGCTGAACGAGCAGGGCCAGGAAACCTCGCGCAACCGCACGCACTTCTTCGACCCCAACGCCGAGAAGCTCAACGAACGCGCGGTGAACGTGGGCGACACCTACTACTTCACCACCACCACCGGCACCATCCGCCCGGTAGATTTCTCCGGCGATGAGCCGAAAATCCTGCCGTCCTGGTCACTCACCACCGATGCGGAAAAGAAAACCGGCTGGGCCCCGGGTGGCTGGCAGTTGATGGCTGTGGCACCAAAGCTCAACCGCATGTACGTGCTGATGCACGACAACCACGAGCCGATGAAGTGGGAAGACCCGAGCACCATCATCTGGGCCTATGACCTCAAGACCATGAAGAAGATAGCCACCCTGGAAGCCCCGACCCCGGTCTGGAGCATGCAGGCCACCGGCGACGACAAGCCCCTGTTGCTGGGCGCCGACGTCGAAGGCGGCTTGCAGATCTTCGACCTCAAGACCAACAAACTCACCGGTAGCATGGCCAAGGTAGCGAAGACCGCAACCCAGATCATGAGCTACTAAAGAGGTTCGGCCATGCATATCGACCCGATCTTCATCATTGCCAGCGCCCTCGCCATCGCGGTGTTGCTGGCCAGTGCCGCGACCCACAAGTTGCGCGCACCGGCACGCTTCGCCCGGCAACTGGCCGATTACCAGTTGCTGCCAGAGGCAGTGACTCGCCCCGCCGCCCGGGTAATCCCGTTGCTGGAACTGGTGATTGCCTTTGCCCTGCTGGTGCCGGCCAGCCGTTCCTGGGCCGCCCTCGGCGCCGCCGGCCTGATTGCACTGTACGCCGCCGCCATTGGCATCAACCTGTGGCGCGGCCGCCGGGACATCGACTGCGGCTGCGCAGGCCCCGACCAGGCGCAGCCGTTGCGGCCGATCCTGCTATTGCGCAACGGCGCACTGGTGGCCGTGGCCCTGCTGGCCAGCGTGCTGCCGATTGCCCGTGACTTGGGTTTTTTCGACGGCTTCGTGACCGTCGCCGCCAGCGCCGTCGCGCTGCTGATTTACGCCGCAGCCGATGGCCTGCTGGCGAACTCCCCTCTTCTGCTCAAACTGATTGGTAGGTGATCAATGGAAGGCCTTATTGTTTCCAACGTACTGCTGTGGGTACTGCTGCTGGCGCTGGCGTTTGCCGTGATGGGCCTGGTGCGCCAGATTGGTGTGCTGCACGGGCGCATCGCCCCGGCCGGCGCACTGATGGTCGACAAGGGCGTGGCGGTGAATGAGCCGGCCCCGCAAGTCACCGCTTCCGACCGTAAAGGCCGCCCGGTGAACTTCGGCTATGCCGGTGAGAAGAACCAGTTGCTGTTCTTCCTCTCGCCCACCTGCCCGATCTGCAAATCCCTGTTGCCGGCGATCAAGTCCATCGCCAGGGAACAGGCTGACCGACTCGACGTGGTGTTTATCAGCGACGGCGACATGGAAGCCCAGCAAGCGCTGATCACCGAACACAAGCTGGACGACGTCACCTACGTGGTCGGCCCGGAAGTCGGCATGACCTACCAGATCGGCAAGCTGCCGTATGCCGCGCTGATCGACAAGAGCGGCACCTTGCGCGCCAAGGGCCTGGTCAATTCCCGCGAGCACCTGGACAGCCTGTTCGAAGTCGAACACCTGAAAAGCGCGACGCTGCAGGAATACCTCAACAGCCAGCCGCAGCCCCACGACCACAGCCACGGCCATAGCCACTGATTAAGGCAGGGAGACTCTCATGAAATTGCTGGATCTGTTATTCGAGCGCTCGACCCGTCGCCTGGCCGACACCACGTCGCGACGCAAACTGTTGGCCCGTATGGGTTCGCTGATGGTCGCAGGCGCCGCGTTGCCCCTGCTGCTGCCCCTGGACCGTACCAGCAAGGCGCTGGCTGCCGATAATCCGAAAGCCGGTGACCCGGGCGACCCGAACAGTTGCGACTACTGGCGCTACTGCTCCATCGACGGTTTCCTGTGCAGTTGCTGTGGCGGTTCGGTGACCTCCTGCCCACCGGGCACCGAGGCGTCCCAGGTGACCTGGATCGGCACCTGCCGCAACCCGGCGGATGGCAAGGACTACATCATTTCCTATAACGACTGCTGCGGTAAGCAAAGCTGCGCCCAGTGCGCGTGCACGCGTAACGACAGTGAGGAACCGGCATACCGGCCGTTCAACAACAACGATGTGAACTGGTGCCTGGCGGCCAAATCCCACATCTACCACTGCACGGTCTCGATCATTCGCGGCGTCGCAGTTTAACCCACCCTTGTGGCGAGGGAGCTTGCTCCCGTTGGAGTGCGAAGCGCTCCCAAAGATCTTGGGGCCGCAGCACAGCCCAACGGGAGCAAGCTTCCTCGCCACAGGTCAGTGCAAGAGGCTTGTCATGCGTACGTTGTTTTTGCTGAGCTTGATGTGTGTCTTCGCCACCCCGCTCGCCCAGGCTCGGGCCATTCCCAATCCAAACCAGAAGCACGCACCGGGGAATGAGTCGCCGCAAACGCCGATCGCCCAGGCCGGGTACAGCGTGGCGACCAACTATCAGCTGCAGTGTGCCGGCTGCCATCTGGGCAGCGGCATGGGCTCGGCGGCAAACGACACACCGAGGATGACCGGGTTTGTCGGCAACTTTCTGAAGGTGCCAGGCGGGCGGGAGTTTTTGGTACGGGTGCCGGGGATGTCGCAGTCGGCACTGAACGATGGGCAACTGGCGGATTTGCTGAACTGGCTGATGCGCCCGGACGGGATGGCGGGCAAGAGTACGCCGGTGGATTACAAGCCCTATAGCGCTGCGGAAGTGACTGAGTTACGGCACAAAGCGATGCTCAATCTGCCGGGCACAAGGGCGGGGTTGATCAAGGAAATGCGGGCGCAAGGGATTGCGATTGAAGATGGAATGCCCAACTGAACGAAACGCGATCCAAATGTGGGAGCGGGCTTGCTCGCGAATGCGGTGTGTCAGTCACCCAATGCATCAACTGAAACACCGCATTCGCGAGCAAGCCTGCTCCCACATTTTTGATCGGCGTATCCCCTGATCAGGCGTGTTGTTTGCGGTACTCACCCGGCGCAATGCCGAACCGTGACTTGAACGCCGTCGAAAAATAACTCGAATCCGAAAACCCCCACGAGTACCCCAGCACCGAAAGCTTTTCCTCCACCCTGGATTGGCGCAGGGATTCAGCACACAAATCCAGCCGTCGGTTCTTGATGTACCGCGCCACCACCAGGCCCTTGCGGGCAAAGATCCGGTACAGCCCGCGCACCGACATCCCCACCTCCCGCGCCAGCCACTCGGGGCACAGCTCTTCGGAGCGAATGTGCTGGTCAATGCACTCCAGCGTCTTGCGGAACACTCGTTCATGGGCGTCGCTGCCCTCGCCCGCCTGGCTGATCGCCGGGCGCAGCAGGTTGATGATCGCCTCCAGCGTCGCCTCGCTTTCCTGCAAGGTCAGGTTGTCTTGCCGGGTGGCCTCCAGAATCAGCTGCCGGGACAGCATCGCCATCGGCGACGCCGCCTCGATCCGGTGCCCGCATTTGACCGGGTTGAAACGCAAGGTCTGCTCCACCAGGTACGACGGCAGGATCAACGACAACTGCCGCGAATTCTCGCTGTAGGTGAAGTCGCTGGGGTGCGCCGCATCGATCAGGGTAATGTCGCCGGCGCGCAACAGCGCCTTGCTGTCACCCTGGGCCATGCCGGCCGTGCCGTCGAGCTGGAACACGGCAAAGTACTTGCCGCCCTCGCCCGCCGCGATTTGGCTGGGGGTACGAAACAGCCGCGCCTGGCAGGCGTCGACAAAGCTGAGTTTCAGCGCGCCGCTCTGGTACTCGCGGATCTGCCCGGAAAAACCATCCCCCAGGATCTGCCCATCGAATGCGCCACAGATCTGATTGATCTGATGGATCCATTGGTCGAACCCATCACAGCGCTGTGCAATTGAAGACATCATGTTCAGGCCTCACGCAGGCTTATTTTTATTCTCTACGCCACATCACTCCACCCGTTCTCCTGAACAGCGTCGCTCCTTATTTCAGGCCTCCGAACCGCCGGTAAAAGCTTTCGCCAACGTCCGGCAACGGGCCGTCGGCAGTTTCCAGCGCGCTGTTCAGCCATTCCTCGGCCTTGGCGTAGATCAACCGGTAAATATTGCGGCACAACTGGCGGGCGGCGCGGCCTTCCCAATCGCCGGGAAGCAATTCATCGGGCAATTGCGGGTCGCGCAGCAGCAGTTTGCGGTACTCATGGATAAGCAGGACCCGTGCCAGGAAACAATCCGCAGGCTGTAGCTGTTCCTGCTCGCGAAGCGCTTGCCAGAGCGGTCGGAACAGTTGGATGAACTCGCTGTAATGGGCCGCCAGCTCCTCGATGTTCCAGCTCTCGCGCACCTGCACCCGCAGGGCCTTGGAGGCCAGTACATCCTGGGCGGTGGTTTCGAAGACGATGGTGTCTTCCTGGGCGCCGAGGTCGAGCAAGGTGGCGTTGACGTCGGCGCGGTCGCTGCGTGGGCAGGCCAGCACGGTCGGGGCAATCGCACCAAAACCTTGCCACTCCAGCTCTTCACGCACTTGTTTGCGCTTGTCCTGGGTCAACTGCGTGAGCATCACCAGGCACCACGAGCCATCCCATGCCGGCACGCTGGAGCTGTAGACCCGCTTGAAGGCCTTGTCGAAACGCCGACGCCCGGCACCGGTCAGGCTGTAGTAGCTGCGGCGCCCGACTTTTTCGGCGGTCAGCCAGCCTTCCTTGGTCAGGCGAAAGATCGAGGTGCGGATCAGCCGTTCATTGATGCCGATGGGTTCGAGCAACTGGATCAGGCTGCCCAGCCACACCGTCCCGCCGTGGGGTTCGATGGCGTCCCCGTACAAGGTGATGATCAAGGAACTGGCGCGAATCGGCGTCTGCTCCTGGAAGCGGGTAATCAGTTGGTTCAGGGGTGTCAGTGACGACATGGGCGTACCGAGGCAAAAAGAGAAAATATACCGTTTTTAGCGGCGTCGGGATGCAGGCGATTCATCTGCCCTTGGGCCGCAGGCCGCTGTCGCTGATGCGTGGGCGATCAGCTTCCGGTGCGCTCAGGGGTGCGCATTCCTGCATCTGCTCCAGGCAACGCTGAGCCAGGCGCTGGTATTCACGGGTGCCGGTTTGTTTCCAGTGCACCTCTTCATCACTGAGGCTGCGCTTGACGCTGGCCGGCGCGCCCATCACCAACGACTGCTCAGGGCACTCGAAACCGGCTTTGACGAACGCCGCCGCCGAGACGAATGAGCGAGCGCCGATACGGGCGTTGTCCATCACCACCGCATTCATGCCCACCAGCGCATCGGTGCCAATCCGGCAACCGTGCAGCACGGCGCCGTGGCCGATATGGCCGTTGCGCTCGACCACCGTATCGCTGTCCGGGAAGCCGTGCATCACACAGGTGTCCTGCAGGTTGGCGCCTTCTTCGAGGACGATGCGCCCGAAGTCGCCGCGCAAACTCGCCAGCGGCCCTACATAGCAATGGGGGCCGATGATCACGTCGCCGATCAGTACCGCCGAGGGATGGACGTAGGCCGTGGGGTCGACCACCGGGGTCAGGCCGTCGAGGCTGTAGCAAGTCATGGGGATTCCTTTTATGGCGTATTCGCAAAGCGATGCCGATCTTGGCTTATTTTGTATCACATCATTTTTACAAGCACAAAGCTGAAAAAGCGTATCGCTTGAATCATGTGTCGCCGTGGCTTGATACGGTGCCGCTGATAATCGACGTAAAGCCAATAAAATAGGGGATTTATCAGGTATTTACCGACCAGCACAGCGAGCAGTTCATTTTCATCAAACTCAAAACAAGACACACCAAATCAATTTTATCGTTGCATTTATGTATCACGTTAAAGCTATACTCCGGCAAAACCGGCTGACCACGCCGATCCAATAATGAGCCGGCTGACCGCCGAGCGTGCACCGTGAGGGCCTCACGACCATGAACTTCGAACACATCCTGTTTTCCATCGAGGCCGGCGTCGCCCTGCTCAGCCTCAATCGCCCCGACCAGCTCAACAGCTTCAACACGCAGATGCACGGCGAAGTCCAGCAGGCGTTGAAGCAAGTCCAGGAAAACCCCGACGTGCGCGTGCTGCTGCTGACCGGTGAAGGCCGCGGCTTTTGCGCCGGGCAAGACCTCAGCGACCGCAACGTGGCACCCGGCAGCGCGGTGCCGGACCTGGGCGAATCCATCGAGAAGTTCTACAACCCGCTGATCCGCCAACTGCGCGACCTGCCTTTGCCGGTGATCTGCGCGGTCAACGGCGTGGCGGCCGGTGCCGGCGCGAACATCCCGCTGGCCTGCGACCTGGTGCTGGCAGCACGCTCGGCGAACTTCATCCAAGCCTTCTGCAAGATCGGCCTGATCCCCGATTCCGGCGGCACCTGGACCCTGCCGCGCCTGGTGGGCATGGCCCGCGCCAAGGCGCTGGCCCTGCTGGGCAACCGCCTGAGCGCCGAGCAGGCCGAGCAATGGGGCCTGATCTACCGCTGCGTGGACGACGCCGAATTGCGCAACGAAGCCCTGACCCTGGCCCGCCACCTGGCCATGCAACCGACCTACGGCCTGGCGCTGATCAAGCGCAGCCTGAACGCCAGCCTGAGCAACAGCTTTGACCAACAACTGGAGCTGGAGCGCGACCTGCAACGCCTGGCCGGGCGCAGCGAGGATTACCGCGAAGGCGTCGCCGCCTTCATGGAAAAACGCAGCCCAAGCTTCAAGGGCCGCTGAAAGGAACGCACCACATGACCAACCATGAAGCCATGAACCTGGCCAACCAGTGCGCCCAGGCCATGTTCAGCCGCGATGCCGCCAGCCAGGGCATGGGCATGCGCCTGCTCTCGGTGGCGCCGGGTTGCGCACGACTGGGCATGAGCGTGCGCGCCGACATGATCCAGGGCCACGGCACCTGCCACGGCGGCTACCTGTTTGCGCTGGCGGACTCGGCATTCGCCCTGGCCTGCAACAGCTACAACGACGCCACCGTGGCGCTGGGCTGCAGCATCGACTACATCGCCCCGGCCCACCTGGGCGACACCTTGAGTGCCGATTGCCGCGAGCAAAGCCGCTCGGGTCGCACCGGCAACTACGACGTCCGTATCGAAAACCAACTGGGCCAGCTGATTGCGCTGTTCCATGGCAAATCCTACAAAGTGCGCGGCACGGTGCTGGCGCAGGAGAATCCGAATGAATGACGCCTTGATCATCGACGCAGTCCGCACCCCGATCGGCCGCTACGCCGGCGCCTTGAGCAGCGTGCGCGCCGACGACCTCGGAGCGGTGCCGCTGCGCGAACTGCTGCGCCGCCACCCGCAAGTGGACTGGGGCAGCGTCGACGATGTGATCTACGGCTGCGCCAACCAGGCCGGCGAAGACAACCGCAACGTGGCGCGCATGTCGGCGCTGCTGGCCGGGCTGCCGGTGAGCGTGCCGGGCACCACCCTCAACCGTTTGTGCGGCTCGGGGCTGGACGCCATCGGCAGCGCGGCCCGGGCGATTCGCTGTGGAGAGGCCGGCTTGATGTTGGTAGGCGGCGTGGAGTCGATGTCCCGTGCGCCGCTGGTAATGGGCAAGGCCGAACAGGCGTTTTCCCGCGATGCGCAGCTATACGACACCACCATTGGCTGGCGCTTCGTCAACCCGCTGATGAAAAAGGCCTTCGGGATCGACTCGATGCCGGAGACCGCTGAAAACGTCGCCGAGCAGTTCAATATCTCCCGCGCCGACCAGGACGCGTTTGCCCTGCGCAGCCAGCAACGTGCAGCCGCCGCCCAGGCCAGCGGGCGCCTGGCCAGGGAAATCGTCGCGGTGGAAATTCCCCAGCGCAAAGGCCCGGCCAAGGTGGTGGAACACGACGAACACCCCCGCGGCGACACCACCCTTGAACAACTGCAGAAACTCGGCACGCCATTCCGCGAGGGTGGCAGCATCACTGCCGGCAATGCATCCGGGGTCAACGACGGCGCCTGCGCCCTGCTGCTGGCCAGCGCGGAAGTTGCCAAGCGTCACGGCCTGGTCGCCCGCGGCCGGGTGGTGGCGATGGCCACCGCCGGCGTGGAACCGCGCATCATGGGCATCGGCCCGGTGCCGGCGACCCGCAAGGTGCTGGAACTGGCCAACCTGAGCCTGGCGGACATGGACGTGATCGAGCTCAACGAAGCCTTCGCCGCCCAGGGCCTGGCGGTGCTGCGCGAGCTGGGCCTGGGGGACAACGACCCACGGGTGAACCCCAACGGCGGCGCCATCGCCCTCGGCCATCCACTGGGAATGAGCGGCGCACGGCTGGTAACCACCGCCCTGCATGAACTGGAAGAACGTGGCGGCCGCTACGCCCTGTGCACCATGTGCATCGGCGTGGGCCAGGGCATCGCGCTGATCATCGAGCGCCTGTCCGACTAAAGATTCGCGATTCCCGGGGAGCCTAGCGGTATCCTTGGGGCATGCACTCAAAGCCCGCGGTGTGCGGTGGGCTGATACACAAAAATAATTCGAGTGAACTCATGAACATGCCTATTCCAAACGCCGTGCTTAACCCTGTGCTGGACCCGCTGGAAACCGCCAGCGTCGACGAACTGCGCGCCCATCAACTGGAGCGCCTGCGCTGGAGCCTGCGCCACGCCTACCAGAATGTGCCGCTGTACCGTCAGCGCTTCGACGCGCTGGGGGTGCACCCGGATGACATCAAGTCCCTGGACGACCTGGCCAGGTTCCCTTTCACCACCAAGGGCGACCTGCGGGACAGTTACCCCTACGGCATGTTTGCCGTGCCGATGAACGAGGTGGTGCGCCTGCATGCGTCCAGCGGCACCACCGGCAAGCCGACGGTGGTGGGTTACACTCAGAACGACATCGACACCTGGGCCAATGTGGTGGCCCGCTCGATCCGCGCGGCCGGTGGGCGGCGTGGCGACAAGGTGCATATTTCCTATGGCTACGGGCTGTTCACCGGCGGCCTTGGTGCCCACTACGGCGCGGAACGCCTGGGTTGTACGGTGATTCCGATGTCCGGCGGGCAGACGGAAAAACAGGTGCAACTGATCAAGGATTTCCAGCCGGACATCATCATGGTCACGCCCTCGTACATGCTGAACATTGCCGATGAAATCGAGCGCCAGGGCATTGATCCACAGAAGCTGGCGTTGCGACTGGGGATCTTTGGGGCCGAGCCGTGGACTGCCGAGCTGCGCAGTGCAATCGAGGTGCGACTGGGGATTACGGCGCTGGATATTTACGGGCTGTCGGAAATCATGGGGCCTGGGGTGGCCATGGAGTGTGCGGAAACCAAGGATGGCCCGACCATTTGGGAGGATCACTTCTACCCGGAGATCATCGACCCGGTGACGGGTGAGGTGCTGCCGGACGGGCAGATGGGAGAACTGGTGTTTACCTCCTTGAGCAAGGAGGCGCTGCCGATGATTCGCTACCGTACCCGGGATTTGACGCGGTTGCTGCCGGGGACTGCGCGGCCGATGCGGCGGATCGACAAGATCACCGGGCGCAGTGATGACATGTTGATCATTCGCGGGGTTAATGTGTTTCCCACGCAGATCGAGGAGCAGGTGCTTAAAATAAAACAGCTTTCAGAGTGTTATGAGATACATCTGTATCGTAATGGCAACCTGGACAGTGTGGATGTGCATGTGGAGCTGAAGGCTGAGCATCAGCACCTCAATGATGAACAACAGAAAGCCGTCTCCAGCGAACTGAGCAGGCACATCAAGACGTATATCGGGATCAGCTCGCGTATCGTTTTGCAGCCGCTGCATTCGATCAAGCGGTCTGAGGGGAAGGCATGCCATGTGATGGATCGTCGCCCTAAAGCATGACTGCTGCACCTTTTTGGCCCCGCATTTGCGGGGCTTTTTTTTGCTCGTTTTTTGGGGTGGGGGTAGAGCACCAGCAAAATCAAAGGCGCACACGGTTCAAATGTGGGAGCGGGCTTGCTCGCGAAGGTCGTTAACGATGACGCGGGCATCCTGATTCAACG
>NZ_AKVH01000055.1:0-27368 GCF_000278565.1 Pseudomonas sp. Ag1 | reverse complement strand
GCATTCTGGATGAACGCGGCGCCCTCAGGTTTTTCGCGAGCAAGCCCGCTCCCACAGAAAAGCAGATCTGCTTTCGCTCTGGTCACCGAAAAAACGGATATTTACTCAATCCCGATAGACCCCACCAATCACCCAGTCAGCCCAAGCAATTGGACGCAACGCAAACATGCTTCTAACCTGACAGCCTGCGCCACCCAAGAAGCCCGCCCATGATCGTCCGTCCCAAACCCAACCTGCTCGGCATCCTGTTCTTCCTCAAGGGCTCGATCGCCAAACGCATTGCGCTGCGCAGCCTGCTGGTCACCCTTCTGGCCTCAGTCATCGTGCTGGTAGAAACCCTGCACCCGGCCTACTTTTCCAAGGTCAACGCCACACCCTTCACACTGCTGGGGCTGTCACTGTCCATCTTCATGAGCTTTCGCAACAACGCCTGCTACGACCGCTGGTGGGAAGGCCGCAAACAACTGGGCCAGATGATCATCGAGATCCGCTCACTGATCCGCGAAACCCAGGTCCTCAACCCTGCCGAACGCAAACACGTCCTGCGCAGCCTGTGCGGTTTCGCCCATGGCCTGATCGCCCGCCTGCGCCTGGAAGACGAAAGCCAGGCGATCAAACCGTGGGCCAACCCAGAACCCGGCCACCCGAACCTGCCCGACAGCATCCTGCAAGACCTCGGCGCCCGCTGCTCGAACCTCGCCGAACAGGGCCACATCAGCGACTGGCGCTACACCCAACTGGAAACCCGGCTGTACGGCCTGAGCCAGGTCCAGGCCTCCTGCGAGCGGATCAAACACACCCCGCTGCCCTTCCCCTACACCTTGCTGCTGCACCGCACCATCTACCTGTTCTGTATCCTGCTGCCCTTCGCCATGGCCGAGCCGCTGGGCTGGCTGACCCCGGTGTTCACCGCCATCGTCAGCTACACCTTCTTCGGCCTGGACGAAATCGGCGACGACCTCGAAGACCCGTTCGGCTTCGACGAAAACGACCTGCCCTGCAACGCCATCGTGCGCACCCTGGAGCGCGAGATTCTCGCCGCCCTCGGCGAAACCACGCTGCCGCCGGCCCTTGAGCCGATTGAGTTCGTGCTGACGTGATGAGGGTTTGACACTCGCGATAACCTGACCGAAGCTGATGGCTTTGCACTAGCTGCCCAGCTTTCGGACGCCTGCATGTCAAAGTCACGCCGTTACTCCATCGTCGGCCTGTGCGCCCTGTTGTTTATTGTGCTGATCACCTGGTATTTCACCCGCACCACGCCGGTGGTGGTGCCCCCGGCCATCGCCCATGGTTACGCCAAGGCCTTGAAACAGGCGCACAACGGTGAACCCGGCGCTGCCCGGGTGCTGTATCAACAGTTGAGCCGCCCGGACCTCTCCGACGTGCGCCGCGCCGCCCTGCATGTCGAACTCCCCAACTACCCCAGCCCCCAGGCCCTGAAGCTGGCGGACAAGGATCTGGCCAACGACGCGCCAATGGTGCGCGAGGCGGCGATTCACAGCATTGTCGGCCTGGTGCCCAGCGGCCAGCGCACGCTGTTGCTCGGGCCACTGCTGGATGACCCCGAGCAAAGCGTCAGGTTTGCCGCGGCCAATGCCTTGCTCGGGCTGTCCCCGGATACCCTGGGCCTGTACTTCGGCCCGTTGCAGCAAGTGCTCGACGAATACGTGAAGCTGCTCAAGGGCCAACCCGAAAGCCCCGAAGGCTGGATCCAGCTGGCACGCCTGTACATTCACAGCGCGTTGCTGCCCGACGCACAAAACGCCCTGGAGCAGGCGATGCGCCTGCAACCGGACAACCTGCAAGCCGTGGTCGCGCAAATTGAACTGCTGGACAAGCAGGGCAAGGTCGACGAGTCCCGCCAACTCCTGGCCAAACAGTTGCAGGCCCACCCCGATTCGGCCTACCTGCAACATGCCCTGGGCATGTGGCTGCTGCACCATGGCGAGCGCGCCTTTGCCCTGCTCAGCCTGTCCCGAGCGGTGGAGCTCGAACCGAACAACCAGGATTACCGCTACGACCTGGCCACCACCCTGCACGCCCAGCAGGAACTGGAGGCCGCCCAGCGCCAGCTGGAAGAAATCATCCAGCGCAACCCGGCCAATCGCAAAGCCAGGGTGCTGCTGGTCAATTACTGGAAGGAAACCGGCCAGTTGCAGAATGTGCAGGTGCTGCTGGCACAGCTTGAACAGCAGAATCCGGACGACCCGGCGCTGCAACAGGGCCTGTAAAAGCGGTATTTGATACAAAACGTTGAACCGCCACACGGCGCCAAGGTCAAGTAAATATGGCGCGCCCCAGACGGCGCTGCCGACTACTTATTTGTGACCCGAGGGCACTTCTTGTCTACATCCAAAGAGCTGTTCACAGCAAAGGCGGCCACCGGTATTGAAGGTCTGGACGACATTCTTGCCGGAGGGCTTTCCCGTAGCCATTTGTTCCTGCTGGAAGGTGAACCCGGCACCGGTAAAACCACCGTGGCCCTGCATTTCCTCCAGGCCGGCGCAAAAAACGGCGAACGATCGCTGTACATCACCCTGTCGGAAACCGAGCGCGAGTTGCGCCAGGGTGCCAAGTCCCATGGTTGGGACTTGGACGAACACATTCACATCTTTGAACTGACTCCCCCCGAAAGCCTGCTCAATGCCGAGCACCAGCAAAGCCTCCTGTATTCCTCGGACCTTGAGCTGGGCGAAGCCACCCGGCAGATCTTCGAAGTGGTGGAACGGGTCAAACCTACCCGCGTCGTGATCGACAGCCTTTCGGAAATCCGCCTGCTGGCGCAAAGCTCCCTGCGCTATCGCCGGCAGATCCTGGCGATCAAGCACTACTTCGTGCGCTACGACGCCACCGTGCTGCTGCTGGACGACCTGACCACCGAGTCCCTCGACAAGACCGTACACAGCGTGGCCCACGGTGTGATTCGCCTGGAAGAACTGACCCCCAACTACGGTGCCGAGCGCCGCCGCGTGCGGATCGTGAAGTACCGTGGGCAGAAGTACCGTGGCGGTTTTCACGACTTCACCATCATGGAAGACGGCGTACATGTGTTCCCGCGCCTGGTGGCAGCCGAGCACCGTGGCGGCTACAACCGCCAGACCCTCACCAGCGGCATCCGCGAGATGGACGCCCTGTTGGGCGGCGGGATCGAGACCGGTTCCAGCACCTTGATCCTGGGCCCGGCCGGTACCGGCAAATCGCTGATCTCGATGATCTTTGCCGCGGCAGCCGTCTCCCGGGGCGAAAAAGCCGCGCTGTTCATTTTTGACGAAGAGCTGGGCCTGCTGTTCGAGCGCATGAAGAACATGGGCATCGACCTGGAGGCCCTGCAAGGCACCGGCAACCTGCTGATCGAACAGGTGGACGCCGCCGAGTTGTCCCCCGGCGAGTTCTCCCATCGGGTGCGCCGCTGTGTGGACGAACGCGGGATCAAGACCGTGGTGATCGACAGCGTCAATGGCTATCAGGCCGCGATGCCGGAAGAGAACGCGTTGATCCTGCACATGCACGAACTGCTGCTGTACCTCAACCGCCGTGGCGCCGCGACCTTCATGACCGTCGCCCAGCACGGGCTGGTGGGGGACATGCAGGCGCCGGTGGACATTACCTATCTGGCCGACACCGTGATCCTGCTGCGTTACTTCGAAGCGCTGGGCAAGGTGCGGCGCGCTATTTCGATCATCAAGAAACGCACCGGCAGCCACGAATCGACCATTCGCGAATACCGCATCGGCAGTCGTGGCATGACCATCGGCGAACCGCTTGATGCGTTCCAGGGTGTATTGCGCGGCGTACCGACCTACATGGGCACCGACAACCCGCTGCTCAAGGATGAAAGTTCATGAGTGGCCTGCCGGCCATTTTCGAACGGGCGATCATTCTGGCGCCCCTGGGTCGCGACAGCTCCCTGGCGTTGATGATGCTCAATGAGGCTGGTTTCAACGGCATCATCGCCAGCCATTTGCAGATGCTCTGCGAGGAGCTGGAGCACGGTGCCGGCTTGCTGGTCATTGCTGCCGAAGCCCTGCGCGGTATCGACCTGGAACCGCTGCTCACGCACCTGCATCAACAACCGGCGTGGTCAGACCTGCCGATTGTGCTGATGACGCACCACGGCGGCAGCGAACAGAATGGCTCGTCGCACCTGAGCACCTTGCTGGGCAACGTGACGTTCCTGGAGCGCCCGTTCCACCCGATCACCCTGATCAGCCTCGTGACCACGGCGCTGCGCGGACGTCGTCGGCAATACGAGGCCCGCGACCGGCTGATCGACCTGAGCCAGAGCGAACAGCGCCTGCAAAGCACCCTGGAAACCCTTGAGCAACAGGTGGAAGAACGCACGGCGCAGCTGCGCAATAACGAAGAAGCGTTGCGCCAGTCACAGAAAATGGAAGCCGTCGGCCAATTGACCGGCGGCATCGCCCATGACTTCAACAACATGCTGACCGGCATCATCGGCAGCCTGGAACTGCTGCGCAGGCGCGTGGCTCGGGGCCGCACCGAAGACCTCGACAGCCTGATCGACCTGGGTGTCACGTCGGCCAACCGCGCAGCAGCCCTGACCCACCGCCTGCTGGCCTTCTCCCGGCGCCAGTCGCTGGATTCGAAACCGGTGCAGATCAATCAGCTGGTGAGCTCCATGGGTGAGCTGCTGCAACGCAGCCTGAATGAAAGTATTGCCCTGGATATCCGCCTGACCGAGCAACTCTGGACCGCCGAAGCCGACCCCAACCAGCTGGAAAGCGCCCTGCTCAACCTCGCCATCAATGCCCGGGATGCGATGCCCAACGGCGGCAAACTGGTGGTGGAAACCACCAACCGCCACTTGGACAGTGTGTTTACCGCAGCCTACGGCACCCTCACCCCTGGCGACTATGTGGAACTGAGCGTCAGCGACACCGGCTGCGGCATGCCCGAGAGCGTGATCAGCCGTGCATTTGACCCGTTCTTCACCACCAAACCCATCGGCCAGGGCACCGGGCTGGGGTTGTCGATGATCTACGGGTTTGCGCGCCAATCCCACGGGCATGTGTCGATCCACAGTGTGGTGGGCCAAGGCACCACCGTCAGCCTGTTCCTGCCGAGGTATGTCGGCGAGGTCATTGCAGATGAACCGCTCAACCCGGCATTGCTGCCGTTCGCCAATGCCGGCGAGACCGTGCTGATCGTCGAGGACGACCCGGCCGTGCGGGTGCTGGTCAGCGCCGTGCTGAGTGAACTGGGCTATGCCTTCGTCGAAGCCGGTGATGCCGACAGTGCCATGCCGATCATCGAGTCCAGCCAGCGCATTGACCTGCTGATCAGCGACGTTGGCCTGCCCGGCATGAACGGCCGGCAACTGGCGGAGATCGGCCGGCAGGTGCGGCCCGAGTTGAAGGTGTTGTTTATTACCGGCTATGCAGAGCATGCGGCTGTACGGGGCGGTTTTCTGGACCCGGGCATGCAGATGATCACCAAGCCGTTCACCTTTGATCTGTTGACGGCAAAGGTGAGGGAGATGATCAAGGCTTGAAGAGGGAGTGTGCTCCCTCTTCTCAAGACGTTAAGCCAACAGCCGCTGGATATGTTCCTGCAACGTATCCAGGTCAAACGGTTTGGCCAGGATCGGCGCATTGCGCGTGATCGGGCTGTTGCAGTCGAGAATCTCCTGCGGGTAACCGCTGATGAAGATCACTTTCAATTCCGGTCGCAGCTTGATCGCAGGCTCGGCGATCTGCACCCCGGAAATGCCGCCAGGCAGGCGGTAGTCGGTCACCATCAGGTCCAGGTGCGGCTTGGTGGCCAGGATTTCAAACGCCTGCTCACCGTCAATCGCCTTCAACACCCGATACCCCAGGCCCGCCAGGTACTCGCCCAACACAAACATAATCGATTCGTCATCTTCGACGATCAGTACAACATCTTGTGCATCTTCACTCATGGGAAGCCTTTGTCCGGTCAATTGCTGCTGATACGACCATGGGGTCACGCAGAGGTTGCGTCGGATTTGCGATTGATTTCATGCCCCGGCCTCCAGGGGCAGGCAGACGCGGAACAGCGCGCCCTCGCCTATCCGGCTTTCCACTTCAATGGTCCCGCCGTGGGCCGCGATAATCTGCTCGGAGATAAACAACCCCAGGCCCAGGCCCGCCACGGCATGGTTGGCCGACACGCGCTCGAACTGTTGGAAAATACGCTTCTGGTTGTCTTCGCTGATGCCGATCCCGTGGTCACGTACTTCTACCCGCGCTTCGCCATGCTCGGCGTACACCCGCACTTCCACCGGGCTCTTGGCCCCGTAGCGCAAGGCGTTGGTCAACAGGTTGGACACCACCTGCTCGATACGGAATTCATCCCAGTTGCCTACCACCGGCCCTTCCTGGACCCAGGCCACCGAAGACTCCGCCGCCGCCACCTGCGGCGCAAAATTTTCCAGCAGGTTGTGCACCAGTTGCGTGAGGTCAAAGCGACCGGGGCGGATCGACAGCTTGCCCGTGCGAATGCGCGACACGTCGAGCATGTCTTCGATCAGGCGAATCAGGCTCTGGATCTGCCGCTCATCGCGGTCGACCATGGCGTGCATCTTGTCCAGGGTAAACGCTGCGGCGTTGTCCCGGGCAAGGTGCATCTTGCGCAGCTGGGTTTCCAGGATCAGCCCGTTGAGGGGCGTGCGCACTTCGTGGGCGACGATCGACATGAAGTCATCGCGCATGCGCACGGCCTGCTCCAGTTCGGCCTGGGTGGCCTGCAAGCGCGTGAGCAAGGCTTCCTGCTCGCGCCGGCTTTGCTCCAGGGCTTCAACCTGCTGCTTCATCGCCTTGCTCTGGCGGTACAGGTCAACGAATACGTTGACCTTGCTCTTGACCGCGTGGATATCCAGCGGCTTGTGCAGGAAATCCACGGCGCCGCTTTCGTAGCCCTTGAACGCATAGTTGAGCTCACGGCCGGCAGCGCTGACAAACACGATGGGAATGTTCTTGGTCTTTTCGGTGCCGCGCATCAGCTCGGCCAGCTCGAAGCCGTTCATGCCCGGCATCTGCACGTCGAGAATGGCCATGGCGAACTCGTGCTCCAGCAGCAACGACAAGGCCTCGTCGGCGCTCAATGCCTTATAGACCTGGCGGTCCTCGCGCTTGATCAGCGCTTCAAGGGCCAGCAGGTTTTCCGGCAGATCGTCGACGATCAGCAGTTTGGCCTGGACAGTACTTAACATGGGGAGGATTCCAGGGAAGCCAGCAAGGTGCCGATGCGGCTCAAGGTGAGGATATGGTCAGGTTCATGCAGCGCCAGGGCGGCCCGGGGCATCACGGCGACGCGGGCCTCCAAAGGGTCCTGCACCACCGTGGTACCGCCGCTCTGCTTGACGTGGGCCAGGCCCCGGGCGCCGTCCTGGTTGGCCCCCGTCAGCAAAATCGCCAGCAACCCCTTGCCGTAGACATCGGCGGCTGAATCAAACAGGTAGTCGATTGCCGGGCGGGAATGGTGCACGCGGTCCTCCTGGCTCAGTGACAGGCTGCGGTCGTGCTCCACCGACAGGTGATAACCGGGGCCGGCAAAATACAGGGTGCCGGGCTGGATCACTTCCTTGTCGCGGGCCTCCACTACCTTCATCGATACGCGTCGGTCAAACACTTCCGCCAACTGGCTGCGGCGCTCGTCCGGCAAATGCAGCACGGTAATGATCGGCAGGCCGAAGCTCGCCGGCAGCTCGCCAAAAATGCTCAGCAATGCCTCGACACCGCCTGCGGAAGCGCCGATCACAATGGCCTCGATCCCGGATACCGGGCTGGCAGTAGCTTCATTCATAATTTTCGGTAGATCCGTTCTTGCTTGACCAGAGGTTCGAACTGTTTGCTGTAGGCGGAAAAATCCAGGGTTTCCTTGCTGCCCAGCACCAGGAAGCCGCGATGACACAGCGACTCATGGAACAGTCCAAACGCCCGATCCTGCAACTTTTTATTGAAGTAAATCAATACGTTGCGACAGGAAATTAATTGAGTTTCGGAAAACACGCTATCGGTCGCCAGGCTGTGATCGGCAAACGTCACGTTCTCCCGCAGGGTCTTGTCGAAGATCGCATGATCGTAAGCCGCGGTGTAGTAATCGGCAAACGAACGCTGGCCACCGGCCTGCTGGTAGTTGTGGGTATAGGCGCGGATGTTCTCGAGGGAAAAGATCCCCTGCTTGGCTTTTTCCAGGGACCGGGGGTTGATGTCGGTGGCGTAGATGATGGTGCGTTCCAGCAGGCCTTCCTCACGCAACAGGATGGCCATCGAATACACCTCCTCCCCGGTACTGCAGCCCGCGATCCAGATCTTGATCGACGGGTAGGTCTTGAGCAGCGGCACCACTTCCTTGCGAATCGCCAGGAAGTGCGAGGGGTCGCGAAACATTTCGCTGACCGGAATCGTCAGGAACTGCAGCAACTGCATGAACGCCGTCGGGTCATGCAGCACCCGTTCCTGCAAGGCCGAGATGGTGGCGCAGTCGAACTGACGCAACGCATGGGCCACGCGGCGTTTGACCGAAGCGCCGGAGTAGTCGCGAAAGTCGTAGCTGTACTTGAGGTAAATCGCCTCAATCAACAAGCGCAGTTCGATGTCAGTGCTTCGTTCCAATTAAATCCGTTCCATCTTGGGTAGCCACACGCGAATCAATGAAAACAACCGGTCCAGGTCGATGGGCTTGGCCAGGTAATCGTTGGAGCCTGCCGCCAGGCAGCGCTCCTGATCGTCCTTCATGGCCTTGGCCGTCACCGCGATGATCGGCAGCTTGCGCCAGCGCGGGTCCTGGCGGATCAAGGCAGTGGCCTCGTACCCGTCCATCTCCGGCATCATCACGTCCATCAGTACCAGGTCGATGTCATCGACTTCATTGAGTTTCTCGATCGCCTCGCGGCCATTACGGCCGATCACGACAATCGCGCCCTTGTGCTCCAGGGCACTGGTCAGGGCGAAAATATTGCGTACATCATCATCCACCAGCAGGATCTTGCGGCCCTCGAACACCTTGTCGCGGCTGCGGGCAGTCCTGAGCATTGTCTGGCGTTCATGGGACAACTGCGATTCGACTTTGTGCAGAAAGAGTGTCACCTCGTCCAGCAGGCGCTCGGGGGAACGCGCGCCCTTGATGATGATCGAGCGCGAATACTTACGCAGTTCGGCCTCTTCATCGCGGGTCAGGTTGCGCCCGGTATAGACGATCACCGGCGGGAACGAGCAGATGTCCTCGATGGACATGCGCTTGAGCAGCTCGTTGCCGAGCATGTCCGGCAGCTTGAGGTCGATGATCATGCAGTCGTAGATGTGGGTGCGCAGCAGGTCCAGGGCCTCCTGGGCGAAGCCTACGGCGGTGATCTCGATATCATCGTCGCCGATCAGGCGGGCAATGCTGTCTCGCTGAAGGTCATCGTCTTCCACCAGCAGCACACGCTTGACCTTCTGCGTCAGCTTGGCTTCCAGGCGGGCGAACACATCCTTGAGCTCTTCGCGGGTGGTCGGCTTGACTGCATAGCCCACGGCGCCCATGTGCATGGCGGCTTCGACGCGGTCCTCCACGGAAATCACGTGCACCGGGATATGGCGGGTCCCGGCATGTTCCTTGAGACGTTGCAGCACGGTCAGGCCGGAATGGTCCGGCAGGCGCATGTCCAGCAGGATCGCGTCGGGAATGTACTGTTCCGCCAGGGCGTAGCCTTCGTCTGCGCCATGGGCCACCAGGCAGTGGTAACCCAGTTCATGGGCGAGGTCGAAGAGGATGCGGGCAAAGTTGGGCTCATCTTCCACCACCAGGATGCAACGCGTGGCGAACGGAGCCTTGTCGCGGTCATCGATAAAGCGCGGGATCTGCGCTTCGTGGGCGATCGGCATCGGCGACACCTTGATCGGCGCCGGTGCAGGCACAGGGACTACCGCGCGCGGCTGTTCCAGCGCGGGGGTGTCTTCGTCACGCTCTACATAGTGCTCGGGCACCACCAGGGTAAAGATACTGCCCTGGCCAGGTTCGCTGGTGACGCTGATATAGCCGCCCAGCAGGTTCGCCAGGTCCCGGGAAATCGACAGGCCCAGGCCGGTGCCGCCGTAACGACGGTTGGTGGTGCCATCGGCCTGGCGGAAGGCCTCGAAGATGCTTTCCTGCTGGTCCGGGGCGATGCCAATCCCCGAGTCGCGTACGGTAAAGGCGATGCCCTCCCCCGGTGCCCGGGATACCGACAGGCTGACCTCACCTTTCTCGGTGAACTTGATGGCGTTGGACAGCAGGTTCTTCAGAATCTGCTCCAGGCGCTGGCGGTCGGTGAACAGCATGTGTGGCGAGCCTTCCTGCACCTCCACCTGGAACCCGAGCTTGCGGTCGGCCGCCAGCGGCTCGAACATGCCGCGCAGCCCATCCACCAGGCGCGCAACGCTGGTGTTCTCCGGGCGCATTTCCAGCTTACCGGCTTCGACCTTGGAGATATCGAGGATGTCATTGATCAGGTTGAGCAAGTCGTTACCGGCCGAGTAGATCGACTCGGCGAACTTGACCTGTTCGGCGCTGAGGTTTTCCTGGGGGTTCTCCGCCAGCAACTTGGCCAGGATCAACGAGCTGTTCAGCGGCGTGCGCAGCTCGTGGGACATGTTGGCGAGGAATTCGGACTTGTACTTGCTGGAGCGCTGCAACTCGTCGGCGCGCTCTTCCAGCTCGATCTGTACGCGGTTGAGCTGGACGTTCTTCTGGTCCATGGCATCGCGCTGCTCGGCCAGGGTCTGGGTCTGTTCGGCCAATTGTTCGTTGGTCTGTTCCAGCTCCGCCTGTTGGGTTTCCAGGTGGGCCTGGGACTCCTTGAGGATGCGCGACTGTTCTTCCAGCTCTTCGTTGGCCGTCTTGAGCTCTTCCTGCTGCACTTGCAGCTCTTCATTGAGCTGCTGGGTTTCGGCCAGCACTTCCTGCAGGCGCTGGCGATAACGCGCGGCTTCGATGGAGGTGCCGATGTTGTCGGCAATCAACTCCAGCAGTTCGACATCACGGTCATCGAGTGCACGCAGGAAACCCAGTTCGATCACCCCGTTGACCCGGCCATCATCGCTGGTCGGTACCACCAGCACGCTGCGGGTCGCACCTTCGCCGAGGCCGGAACTGACCTTGAAGTAATCCACCGGCACATCGTCCAGGCGAATCAGGCGGTCCTGCCGGGCCGATTGGCCGACGATGCCTTCGTCGTTGTAGATCGACTGTTCCTGCTGCTCCTGCTCGCGGGAGAAGCCATAGGTAGCCACGCGTGTGAGGCCGCCGTGCTCTTCACGCACGTACAACGCCGCCACCGCCGAGCCCATGTACTGGGCAAAGAACTGCAAAATGTTGCGCCCCAGCAGGTTCAGCGTCAGTTGGCCAAGGACCTGCTCGGCCAGCTCGGTCTGGCCGTTGCGCAACCAGGCTTGCTGCTCGAGGCGCTTGGCGATCCTCTGCTGCGACATCAGGTTTTCGCTGTAACTGTTTGAAAGTTCCAGAAGATTCTTTCGGCCGACATACGCCAGGAAGCCACTCAGGCCGAGCACAAACACCAGGTACAAGGTGACGCTGATGATCGTGGTGCGGGTAACGTCTTCATTGCGGGTGATGCGGAACTGTTGCTCCATCGCCACCGCCCGGTCGTACTCCTTGCGAATCTCGTCCGTCAGGCTCTTGCCACGCCCGGCTTTCACGGCGGTGCGGTAATCGCCGTTTTGCCGCTGCATGTCAATCATCGACTGGGCGTAGGTGTTCCACGCCTGTTGCAACGACTCCAGACGCTTGAGCCGGTCCACCTGCTCCGGATTGTCCGCCACCAGTGCCTGCAAGTTGCGCAAGTCGGAAATGATCCGCGGCTTGGCCACTTCGTACGGGTCGAGGAAATGCTCGTCACCGGTAATCAGGAAGCCGCGCATGCCGGTTTCCAGGTCCACGGTCAGTTTCGAGGTTTCGTTGAGATTGTTGATTACCCGGTCGGTGTGTTCGACCCACTGGATCACCGACAACAGGTAGGTGATCAGAACGACGAAAAACACCGCGCTGAGCACGCCAACGCCCAACGGCAGTGCCACGTTGCGGCCCAGCAATTTACGGAAGCTTTTCTCATCGACAGACGACGCGGGAGTCATGGGCATGCCTTGGCCAATACGGAAAAACGAGGAGTTTGCCCCAAAGTTGCGCCTGAGCGCTATTTTTCTGCTACCCGTAGCGACATGGATTACATAACCCATTGATAAATAGACGAATGGATGTGTTTTTAACACTCGGCAATTGACTTTCCTTCTTACATGGGAACCGAAGTGAGCCTGGAACGTTGTGTGTGGGCCGCCCCACCCAAAGGGGTGCCGTGGGGAACAGGGAACCTCCTCGGAAAAGGCGCGTATCTCCTAATAAAACAGGTACCCACCGATGCAAAATGTCAGCAACCTCTCCGTGCAACAGCCTGCGCCCCAATTCTTTTCCTCCCCTGCTTCCGGGGCATCGTCCCTGAGCCCCCAGCCAGCCACGCCCCCTGCCGTTGCAGCAGCGCCAGCATCAGCCGCCAGCCGCTCCGATGTGCTGAAACAGCCCATGGCCGACCGGCAGAACTGGCAGAACCTGCTGGACGCCATCAACCTCGCTGCCCCGGCCCTGCAAGACTACGACACCGCCCCCTATGTACAGTCCGTCCTGAAGCTCACACAAATGGCCATTCATCCTGACTCGTCCCATCACAACACCCTGGACATGGGGACCAGGGTCAACCAAAGCCTGGAGGCATTCCTGAATGCCAACGGGGTGCCTCTGCCAACCTCCAAGGCCGAGTTGCTCAAGCTGAAACTGGAAGCGACCGTCAGGATCGCCGCCCACCCTTTCGGTGACCTGGGCGGTGCCTTGTCCTGGCCTGCACCGCTGGACCAGAACCAGCAAACTCAGTTGCGCCTGCTTGCGATGAACCACGCCCACCACCTCGGCGATCAGCCGCAAGTCACGCAGACAAAGAGCGTCCTGGACTTTCTCGCGTACCAGAATCCCATTCCTGTGGCCGCCTTGAACGACCCGGCGAAGATCCTCGAGTTTCTTTTAAGCTCGCCCGAAGGCCAACTGATGGGCCAGGCCCTGCAGCGCGGGCTCAATGGTATCGAGACCAAGAACAGCCATTACGACTACCTGCTGGCCGCCATCAGTGCACAGATGGATCCCGAGTCAATCCAGGCGCCTCAACGGAACAAACTGGCCGGTTTCGACGTGGCCAGTGAAGAACATTGGGGCAAGCCGGCCTCTGCCATCGTCAACGGGCTGAGCGCACACCTGTCGAGCGAGGGCAGAACGAGCCCCGAGATGGCCCAGGCGGGTGCTTACGTATTGCTGGCAAGAACAGCCCCGGAGTTCCTGATCAAAGACATCCCGGCCAGCGTGACCTATGGCAGCCCGGCCTGGGTCAACCTGGCGGTTGCGGCGGCGTCGATTGAAGCGCAGTCGCCGGGCTCGGTACCGAACATGACTTTCGCCCAAGTGATGCTCAAGGCCGAAAGCGCTGCACTCGCCGAGCCCGCCGTGACCCAAAGCGCACAGAGGGCAGCGCTGATTGATTGGGCCGTGGCCAACGGCGTTATCAGCAAACAACCCAACGATGCCTACAGCCCCGACCAGCTGGAAGCGATACGCGTCGAGTTCACTCAGCAGGTGGATGAACGCATGAAGGCCTCCACCCTGCTGGAGACCGATATCCCGAGCCGCAAGGCCATTGCACTGGCCCAGCTCAAGGAGCGATTTGGCGAAGATGTGCCGTTTGAAAAAAAGGCCCTGACGGTGAAGGACACCCGCCAACAACAGTTTGGCGTACCGCTTTACGACCCAAACCGCGCACCTGCGGGCCTGCATTCGTTGCTGGACATCGCCATGAGTGGCTTGGGCGATTACACCTGGGAATCCAAGGATCCAGACATCACCCAGGCACTGGAAGGCCAGTCGCTCAAGTTCGACGTAAACGCGACATTTCAAAAGCAGTTTGAAGCGTCGATCAAGTCGCTGAATGACGGGGTTGCCACCACCGTAAAGCACCTGATCGCCAGCCTGCCGCTGGAAGATCGAAAAAACATCGAGCAGGGCAACCTCACTTTTTACCAGCCCTCTGTTTATCAATTGGGCCCAAACCTGGTCACCTCGCTTTTCAAACCGATTAAAAATGAGCTGCTGATACAGGTAGAGGGTGGCACGGAACCTGTTACCTATAGGCTGGACATAAAAAACGGCAGCATCAAAAAAGTAACGCCCCAGGATTTCTCTGCGAGTACCTGGGAACTGGCGATCGAGGAAAACAGAATAAAAAAATTCGACGCTTCAGAGGCCACTGAGCCCGAGCGCTCAGCCAGTACAGACACGAACCCACTGCCTCCCAACAGCTTTGCCACCGCCCGTACCCAGTACATCGCGGAGGCATTTGTCGAAAACCTCGACCTGGGCAACGAGGATGTCGTCAAGCAAGCCAAAGGCGCCACGACCTACGACAAGCAAATGGAAACCGAGCTGAAGGTGACCCATTTCTTCCTCGACCTCATTCCCTTCAAGTCAGCGATTGCCAACTTTACCAAGGGTAATTACCTGGAGGGGGCGATTGACCTCCAGCTGGACCTGCTGGGCTTTGTCAGCCTGGGTTCGTCCAAAGCGGCACAGGCGGGCACAAAAGCCCTCAGTGCAGGCGCCAAGGCGCTGAATGTTGCCAAAAAGATCGGTGTCGCCACCATCGGCGCCTTGAACCCGGTGGGCGGCTTGGGCGATTTGCTTCTGGGAGGCGCAGGACTGATTAACCGGGGCGGCAAGTTTGTAGTCGAAAAAAGCATTAACGGGCTAAACAAACTCAAGGGGGCAGCCGGCAGCTATGACCTGTTGAAAGCCGCCGGCAAGGAACATGGCGTCGCGGCAATCGGCACCATCAAGCTGGCGGATCAAACCGTCGAAGCCTCCGCTGTATTGAACAAGGGCGAATGGTACGCGTACGACGCCCTCAAGAAACAACCCTATGGCCCACCGCTGAAGGGGTTCACGCCACAGACCGTGTCGGTCCAGGACAACGTTGAAAGCTTCTGGGAGTACTTTGTCGGAGGGCCGGCCACCAAGGCGCAAAACACACCCTCCAAGCAATTATCCAACTCATTCAAGGCTACGCAGGAACACGCCAGAACAACGAGCCACGATGCGTATATGCGTGGCTATAACAACGGGGTAGTGGATGACATCCCGGGCTACTCGGGCTAGCCGAATCGAAGCCCCGAAGAAATCGGCGCCCTGGCACAGTCAATAGGCAAAAAGCGATCAGAAGTCGGCCTTAAAAACTATGAGTTCTACAAAGCCGAAATTGAGCGCATCCCCGGCATCAAGCTCAGGGGCATGCCCCAGAATTTCTATTTGAGCCAGGTGGACACGGTGACCGGAGGCGAATGTGGCGTGTTAGCCAACGCAATGGCCTACGCCGTGTCCGTTGGAAAACAGGACGAGTACATCGACAAGCTTTTCATTGCGGCGGCAACCAAGGAAACCAACCCAAAATCGGCGAGGTTCATCAAGGACATGAGCGAAGCCCAGGATCACTTCAGAAAGCGACCGCACTCGGCTGAAGTCGTCACGCAAAAGTCCTATCAGGCCATCATCGATGACCTGGCCAACGCGACGACGTCCAAGACACTCATCATCGCCACGCCCGTCCACGCGATGACAGCGGGAGTGATCGTGGAAGGCGGCACGCGAAAATGGTTCTATTTCGACCCCAATTTCGGATTGGTCAATTTTCCGACCGAGGACGCCATGAAGAAAGGAATGAAGGAATCGCTGGCCAACAGTAAGACGCCGCTCATCCCGGGAGCGTTTGGGACGCCGACAAACCCGGAATATACGGTCAGCACCTTCAAGGCAAGCGAGAACCAGAGCCGGGTACATGGGTTGGTGTACGGATCCCTTTAACCGATAAAACCGGCAGCTTGAGACCATGGCCGGGGCTTGCTGGTTGTTCCAGCAAGCCCCTGGCAAGTGAGTGGCGGTGATACGCGACATTTGTAGCCGTTACCGGCACAATGTTTTGCTTATCTGGGGAACTTGCCGGGACCGACAATACTCAGGATGAAAACGGTCTTCCCATCGCCCAAGACCTGCCCCTTCCACTGTTCGGGAACCTCCACTATGTCAGCCGCCCCCTCCACCATCCTTGTAGTCGAAGACGACGCCATCGTGCGCATGTTGATCGTCGATGTCCTCGAAGAGCTGGAGTACCAAGTGCTTGAAGCGGCCGATGCCGAAGAAGCCTTGAAAATAGTTCAAGACACCGACCAGACCATCGACCTGATGATGACCGACGTCGGCCTGCCGGACATGGACGGCAAGCAACTGGCCCTCAAGGCCCGTGAAATACGCCCCGCCCTGCCCATCCTGTTCGCCAGCGGTTATGCCGAAAATATCGATTCGCCAGCCGACATGCAGGTGATCGGCAAGCCGTTCTCGATTGATCAGTTGCGTGACAAGGTTAAGTCCATACTGCCTTGACTGCCCCCCGATGCCGCCTTTCACAGGCGGCACTTGATCTCGTTGATGTCAACTGATCGATAGATCTTTGCGTTGAACCTCACGTGCCAAAAGACTTCCCGAGCAACTGAGTGCAAACTCTGCCTGACACGCAAAGGTTCAGCTAGTTGCGACTGTACGCGCCCACCGGAGCCTGCTTTTATAACAGCTGAAAAACTCGACGACATCCGACTGACTCAGTAAGGACGCAACAACATGATTCGAACACCGACGCGCCTGCTGTTGGCGAGCCTCTCGATTTTCATGAGTACCGGCGCCTGGGCCGATTTCACCGCCACGCCGAGTGAAGCCCGGGCCATCGCCAAGGAAGCCTATCTTTATGGCTTCCCGGTGGTGGAGATGTACAAGACTCTCTACACCCAGGCTGTCGACAAGACCGGGGCGAACTTCAAGGCGCCGTTCAACCACATCGGGAACACCGCGCAGGCGATAACCCCTAAAGATACAGCGATCCCCACCCCCAACCCGGACACGCCCAACTCCTTTGTCTGGCTCGATCTGCGGGCCGAGCCCGTGGTGTTGACCCTGCCCAGGATCGAAGACAACCGCTACTACGCCGTGCAGTTGGTCGACCTCTATACGCAGAACTTCGGCTATCTGGGCACCCGCAGCACCGGTAACAACGGTGGCCACTACATGATTGCCGGCCCGGGCTGGAAAGGCCAGCAGCCAACCGATATCGACCGCGTCGTGTACAGCGAAAGCAACATCGCCTACGCCCTGTACCGCACTCAATTGTTCGATGAAAAGGACTTGGGCAAAGTCAGACAGATCCAGGGCGGCTATAAGGTCCAGACCCTGAGCAGCTACGTGAAGCAGCCCAAACCCATCAAGCCGCCGAAAATTGCCTGGCCCAAGCCTACGCCGAACATGAGCGACAGCGTGCATCTGTTCCGCTATATGAACTTCATGCTGGCCTACGCAGCACCGCAGGACAGTGAGAAAGACGTGCTCGCGCGTTTTGCCAGGATCGGCGTCGAGGCGGGTAAACCGTTCGACCTCAAGGCCCTGACGGTTGAGCAACGCAAAGCGCTGGATGACGGCATCGCCGACGGCAAAGCCGAGTATGCAGCCTTCAAAAAAGACAAGATCGATACCCATCAAGTATCCAGTGCAGACCTGTTCGGCAATCGCGACCACCTTCAAAACAACTACCTGTACCGCTACGCTGGCGCCAACCTGCACCTGTTTGGCAACTCCGGCGATGAAACGGCCTACCTGCGCTACTCCGTGGACAGCGAGGGCAAACCCGCCAACGGCGCACGCCACAGCTACACCCTGCACTTCGCCAAGGACCAGTTGCCACCGACCGACGCATTCTGGTCACTGACCATGTACAACGCCAAGACCAATCTGCTGACCCCCAACCTGAAGAAGCGCTACGTGCTCACGTCGGGGATGTTGCCCAACTTCAAGCTCGACGCCGATGGCGGCCTGACGCTGTTGGTCGCGCACCACGAGCCACCGAAGGCGGAACAAAGCAACTGGCTGCCAGCACCACCCGGCCCGTTCTATGCCCTATTGCGCATTTACCTGCCCAAGCCTGAAGTGGGTAACGGGCAATGGAAGCAGCCACCGCTCACACCGATCAAATAGCACCCGCTCAAGTCGCGCACCGTTTGAGGCTTAGCCCTTTTTAAGCTTCAAAAACGATTGATGCAGGTCCGACGCCCAGCCGTCGATGACGTTTTTCACGTCATCGGCTTTCATCACCTGGGAGTCGTTTGCCAACGGTTTACCGGTGCCTTTGCGCACGACTTGGGCGACCACCTTGCCACTGGCACCATCGAGGAATTGGGCTTCGGTGCCCAAGGTGGTTTCCTGGTCACGAATCCCGGCGCCCGTGCTGACCGTGGCGACTACCAGGGCGACAGGAATGTACTCATAGGGCTTGAGACTTTCGGTCTTGCTGCTGACGGCAGTGATCGCCGCACGCACCACTATCACGCCCGGGCCTGGTCCGTCGGCCAGAGGCAAGGACTTTTCCAGTTCGCGCTTGAGCGCCTGGCTGTAGTAGGTGCTGATGCCCTGCAGGGTGCTTTCAGGGATCTTGGTGCTGGCTTGCGGCTTGGGGTAGAACTGGGTGGGCTCGATGTACACCGCGTTATAGCGGCTCAGACTCAGGTTGGGGTCCACCCAACGCATTACCTGCGCGCCCGAGGGCGACCTGGCTTCCTTGAGGTTGCTGTAGTCGGAGAGAAACCCGGAGTATTCGTCCGGCTGCGTCACCTTGCTGGAACACCCCATCACCCCGATCGTGGCAATACACACGGTGCTGATCATTATTCCCAGTTTCATCGCGATACTCCTTGGCTGACGTTGAGGAAGCGCTGAGCATTAGGTATAGCTGATGCTGGAGCTGCGGCAATGAAGCGAGCCCGCTCGGGGCGCCCCCCCCCTTTAACAGTCTTTGACAGTTTCCCGACAAAGCTCACAAAGACTCATGGACGGCCCGCCCCTAGCATTCGAGCATCCAAACCACCCCTCGGGTGCTCCTCATGTTTCGCACATTGCGCAGTATTCCGCTGCTGGGTTTCCTGCTGGGCAGTCTCGGCTGCCACGGCCAACCGCCGGCCCCGCCGCCTATCCCCAAGGGCGACTACAGCGCAATCATCCGCTACCTGCAAAAACGCATCCCCGTTGAAATGGCCAGGCAAAACATACCCGGCCTGTCCATCGCCTTGGTCAATGGCCAGGAACTGATCTGGGCCCACGGCTTTGGCCTGGCCGACAAGGCCCTGGGCAAACCCGTCACCCCCAACACCGCGTTCCGCGCCGGCGCCCTCTCCAAACTGCTGACCGCCACCGCCGCCCTGCAACTGGTGGAGCAACAGCGCCTGGCCCTCGACGCCCCGATCCAGGACACCCTGCGGGAGTTTTACGTACGCTCGCGCTTTCATTCCGACCAGGCGGCCGCCGACCGCGACATCACCCTGCGCCGCCTGCTCAGCCACCAGTCGGGCCTGCCCAGCGAACACCTGCGGGATGTGCGCAACACCTTCGCCATGGGCCAGATGCCGATGCGTATTTCGGGCGTTTGGCTGAGCACTCCACCGGGCACCCAAGTGGCGTATTCCAACCTCGGCTACGCCCTGGTCGGGGCCGCCATTGAGCGCAGCAGCGGGCAAGACTTTGAAAACCGCCTGCAAGGCAGCCTGCTCAAGCCCCTGGAGATGAACCAGTCGAGCTTCGTCGGCACCGGCGCGCAACTGAGCTTCCGGGCCCTGGGTTATGAAAACGGCACCGTCAGCCCCGACGCCCAGGTGCGTGACCTCGCCGCCGCTGGCTTGTGGGCCAGCCCCAAAGACCTCAGCCACTACGTGCGCATGCTCTTTGCCCGAGGCCGCTACAAAGACAAACAGGTGGTGAGCAGCCAGTCGATTGACGAAATGTTCACCCAGCAAAATACCGGGAATGCCCTGGACTTCGACTGCCAGATGGGCCTGGGGTGGTTTCTCGCGCCCTGTGGTGATGAGCCGGTCGGCCCCGGGATACGCACCTTCCAGCACAGCGGTGGCGGGGATGATTTCGCCGCACAACTCACGATGCTGCCGGACCAGCAATTGGCCGTTATTGTGATGGCCAACGACAGCAGCGCCGAAGAGATGGTGGCGTCCCTGACCACCGACACCCTGCGCCTGATGCTTCAGGCCCAGACCGGCGACCCGGTGTGTTCCGACGACTGCCAACAGCCGGCCCACGGCCTGAAGATTCGCCAGGTGCCCGCCGCCATCGACCGCAAGCGCCTGGCCGGTTTCTATGCCACGGCCTGGGGCATTTTCCGTATCAAGGACGAAAACGGCCAGCTGTATGGCGAGTTGGCCGACACCCGTTTCGAACTGCTGCGCGACGGCCAGGGCTGGCTGCGGGCACAACAGAAATTCCTCGGCTTCTGGCTCAAGGACCTCGGCGAACTGGGCCGTGTGCAGCTGGATGTGGTAACGGTGCAAGGGCGCCAGATGCTCACCGCCCGCAGCCACGGCCAACGCGTCCCGGTGGGCGAACGCATCGAACCGACCCCGCTGAGCAATGCCTGGGCCGACACCATCGGTACCTATCAAGTGCTCAACACCCATGAGCCCGACGCGCCCCTGAGCGGCATCAGCGTGCGCCTGGAGAACGGCTTCCTGGTGATCCGCGGCCAACTGCACGACGAGCCGCTGACCGACTACATCCTGCTGCCCGTGGACAACGCCCACGCGGTGCTGGCCGGCAACGGCTATGGCCTGGGCGATACCGTGAGTCGCCAGGTCAACGGCCTGAGCGCCTCCGGCTACCACTTCAAACGTACCGATTCTCCCCACAACCCCTTGAGTCTCTGACCTCACATGAAGACCATCATGCGTTCAAAACACCTGTGCCTGTCCCTGACGTCGCTGTGCCTGCTGGCCAGCGCCGACACCCTGCTGGCCGACGACTGGGAATACACCCTCAAGGCCGGCGTGGCCAACCTGCCCCGCTACAGCGGCAGCGACGAGCGAGTCACCGCGCCGGTGCTGGGGGCGGCCATCGTCAGCCCGTGGGGGATTTTCCTCGACACCGACAAGGGCCTGGGCTGGGGTTATGACGGCGGCGGTGCGAGCTTCAGCGCCTACGTCGGCGCCAGCGGCTCACGCAAGGACGAAAGCAAGACCGGGCGCCCGGGCTCGAAGAAACTCAAGGGCATGGGCGAGATCAAGACTCGCCCCCAGGTGGGTGTCAGTGGCAGCTATAACCTGGGCGGGGTAATTCTCGGCGCAACCCTGGAACATGCGCTTGAGGAAGATGATCACAAGGATTCCGGCAAGGCGTTCACCCACCTGGAACTGAGCCTGGGCACCAACCTGTACGACGGCGACTACGGTTCGCTGGATGCCAGCCTCAGCAGCCATTTTGGCGACAGCAACTACCTGCAGACCTGGTACGGCGTCACCACCGGCCAGGCCGCACAGAGTCGCTTCAAGGCCTACAAGGCCAGCGGCGGCAACATCAGCAACGGGATGAATCTGGTGTGGAGCTTGCCGATCAGCGAACACACACAGTTTTCGACGCTGCTGGATGTGCAGTACCTGGCAGACAAGGCCGGGCAAAGCCCGATTGTGGAGAGACGCTTGCAGACGTCGGTGATGGGGATGGTCGAGTACACGTTCTAACTTTGGTAACCCAATCAAAATGTGGGAGCGGGCTTGCTCGCGAAGGCGGTGTTTCAGTCAATGTATCCGGCGACTGATTCACCGCCTTCGCGAGCAAGCCCGCTCCCACATTTGATCTCCATGGCTCCTGGATGATTACTCGGCATACGCCCAGGTCATCCGAAACGATGCCCCGCCCCACTCCGAATCCAGCACTTCAACCTGCCCGCCATGCCATTGGCACACCCGCCGCACCAGCGCCAGGCCGAGGCCGAAGCCACCGGTGCGGCGGTCACGGCTGGCGTCCAGGCGCAGGAACGGCTCGAAAATCTTCCCTCGCCCTTCCACCGGCACACCGGGCCCGTCGTCATTGACCCGTACTTCATAGCCGGTGCCAAACTTCACCAGCGACACTTCCACGCGCCGGTCGGCATAGCGAATTGCATTGCGCAACAGGTTGATCACCGCCCGTGCCATAAAGCGCGGCTCGATACGGATGTAATCGACTTCACAGGTGCGCAGCAGCAACTGCACGCCTGCCGCCTCGGCCTCCAGGGCGACGCTGCCGATCACACTGTCGAGCCAGCTGTGGGCCTCGATGCTTTCCCGGGTGATCTGCGTGGCGCCGCGTTCCAGGCTGGCGTAGGTCAACAGTTCCGAGACCATTTCTTCCAGCTCGCCGAGGTCGGCATACATGTCGGCGATCAGTGCGCGGCTCTCCCGTGGATCGGCCTGTTGCTTGAGCTGGTCGAGCTCAAACGACAGCCGCGCAATCGGCGTACGCAGCTCGTGAGACACGGCGTTGGTCAACTCGCGCTGGTTGGCGATCAGGCTTTCAATGCGCTCGGCCATCTGGTTGAAGTGCCCCGCCAGCTCGCGCACGGTAGAACGGCGCGGCAGCAGGATGCGCGAGCCGAGATCGTTGTCACCGAAACGTTGCGCGGCCAGGCGGATATGCTCCAGGTCACGCCAATGGGGCCGAACCCAGAAGTACAGGACAATCGCCAGGCACAGGCCGAGAAAGCCATAGGCCCACATGTACAGCCACTTGGGCTCTTCCGGCAGTTTGATTTCCAGCAGTTGGTGGCCGCCGTCGATGTTGGAGATGAACTCCATGAAATCCCCACGCACCACCAACTCGCCACTGGCCAGCAGTTGCTGCTCACGCTCGGTCAGTTTCAGCGTGTCCCGCTGCACCAGCGCCAGTCGCAGCCCATAGTGAGGTTGCAACTCGGCCAGGCGGGCGGCGCGCGCTTCCCCCGTCACCGGCCGCAATTGTTCCACCAGCCCATACGCCGGGCCGCGCAGGGCCTCGCGGTTGTAGGTTTCGTTGGCCTCCGGCAACAGCTCATCGAAGGTGTAGTTCACCAGCCAGATCGCCCCGGCCAAGCCAATGGCCAGGATGATATACAGACGTAGAAACAGCCTTAACATCTAGACCTCCCAGGCGAACGGATTGAACAGGTAGCCCTTGCCCCAGATGGTCTTGATGCACACCGGTTCCCGGGGGTTGTCATTGAGCTTGCCGCGCAGCTTGCTGATGTACACGTCGACGCTGCGGTTGAGCCCGTCAAAGGCAATACCGCGCATGCGGTTGAGAATGTCATCGCGGGAGAGGATTTTCCCGGCGGCGCTGGCCAGCAACCACAGCAGTTCGAATTCCATGGTGGTCAGGTCGATCTTCTCCCCGCCCAGGCTCACCACCCGGCAACTGCGGTCGATGGCCAGGCGGCCGAACTCAAGGGCGCCGCGCACCGTGGGTTCCGGCGCCTGGCGACGTTGCAGGGCGCGCAGGCGAGCCAACAGCACAGGCGGCTTGATCGGCTTGATCACATAATCATCGGCGCCGGACTCCAGGCCGAGGATGTGGTCGAGGTCGTCTTCCTTGGCGGTGAGGATCACGATGGGCGTGTCGGACACGTTGCGAATTTCACGGCACACATGCAGGCCGCTCTGGCCGGGCAGCATCAGGTCGAGCACGACGATCTTCGGCTTGAACTCCAGGAACGCCGCCAGCGCCAGGTCGCCGCGGTGCACGGCCAGCACCTCGAAGCCATGCTGGGACAGGAAATGGGCGATCAGCCCTGCCAGCTTCTCATCGTCCTCCACGAGCAAGACCTTGCCGAGACCCAAGTTATCCATAAATTTCCAGTGCACGCGCGGATTGAAGTGTGCGCATTATAGGTGGCAAGCCGGCAGACTAAAGCAGCTGGCCATCACTGGCCGACGAAGCTTCATGCTTTTAAGAGTTTTTAACAGTTTCACCGCAGTCTTTAACTCGGTACCGTCCGCCAGATGCGCCCCACACGCTTTTCGGAAGTGTCGCTGATGACAACACCACAAACACAAGAGAATCATGGCCCTCTACCTACATAGCGGGAGAAAACCATGTTCGTTCGTCACAAATCAGACATTGAAAACACCGCGCACTTTGTCGAATGGGGCGCTGGCACCAGCCATCGGTTGCTGACGGAAAAGGACGGGATGGGTTATACCGTCTGCCACACCGTCGTGCGTGCCGGCACCGAGTCACTGCTGCAATACCGCAATCACCTGGAGGCTTGCTACTGCATCGCCGGTGAGGGTGAAGTCGAAGATATGGACGGTAACGTCTACCCGATCCGCCCCGGTGATATTTATGCGCTGGACCAACACGACTGCCATTATCTAAGAGGCGGAAAGGAGCAGGACCTGGTGCTGGTCAGCGTATTCAACCCGCCGCTCAAGGGCGACGAGCGCCACAATCTCACGGATAAATCCGGCTCCGGCTACTGACGACAATTTGACTCACGGACACGAGCACACCATGCGCAAGGATTACCTGGCTTTCTTCATTTCGTTGTTTCTGTCACGCCTGGCCGACCAGATTCTGTTGTTCATCGTGCCGCTGATCGTGTTCCAGACCACCAACAGTGTGTCCTGGGCGGGCCTGGCGTTTTTTGTCGAATCCTTGCCGCGGTACCTGTCGTTCCCGGTGTGCGGGGCGTTGTGCGACAAATATCCCGCCGTGCGCGTCCTGCATATCAGCCAGGTGTACCGGGCGCTGGCGTGTGTGGCGGCGGTGCTGCTGTATGGAATGTTCGACGGGATTTACTGGATTGTCATGCTTTCGGCGCTGTGCGGCGTGTTGACCACCCAGGGCATCATGGCCCGGGAAGTGCTGCTGCCGCATATCTTCAAGCATTACACCTACGCCAAGACCTTGTCCTACTCGCAGATTGCCGACCAGACCGGGCTGGTGCTGGGCCCACTGGTGGCTGCGCTGATGTTGGGCGTCTGGGCCTGGCACTGGGTCGTGCTGGCGGTTGCCGGGCTGTTCCTGCTGGCGGACCTGGCGATGCGCATCTGGCAACGCCACACCACGGTTAATCTTGAAACTTTCGAGCAGCACAACGACATCTGGCTGCAACCGTTGCGCGTTGCCTTCGGGCATATTCGCGACCTGCCGGAGCTGAAAAGGATTATCGCCCTGGCGGTGGGTGTGAACCTGATCATCGGCGTCACCCTCGCCACTTCCGCCGCGATGGTCATTGGCCAATACGCCGCAGGCAAGGACACCTACGCCGGGTTGCAGGCGGCCGGCGCGCTGGTGACCATCGCCATCCTGTTTTTCCTGGCGCGCGCTTCCCTGCCGCTCAAGGTGCTGGGCGGTTTGTCGTATTCGATGATTGCCGTGGGAGCGTTGATCACGGCCATCAGCCCGAATGTGTGGGCTTATGCCGTGGGTTTCCTGCTGCTGACCGGTTTCGACAAGATGTTCAACGTGTACATCCGCAGTGTCCGACAACGGGTAATCCCGGCCCGGGACTTTGGCAAGACGGTGGGCGTGCTGACCTTGCTCAACAACCTCTCGCAGCCGCTGGCCGGGTTGCTGATCGCACTGCTGGCGGCGCCGCTGGGGACGCAGACGGTGATCCTGATACTGGCCGGGATCACCGCGTTGCTCGGTGCAGCGGTTGCGTCAGGCTGGCACGCCGCTGTGAAAGCGGAACTCGACGTCCGGTGACTCGATCAGTTCCTGCTCGGCGGCGCGTACACGGTCGATGACCTGGGCGATGTCCTTGGCGTCGCCGTACTGGTAAGCCAGTTTCAGGTAACCCTGGAAATGCCGGGCCTCGCTTTTCAGCAGGCCGAAATAGAACTTGCCGAGTTCTTCGTCCAAATGCGGCACCAGTGCTTCGAAACGCTCGCAACTGCGGGCTTCGATAAACGCGCCGACCACCAGGGTATCCACCAGTTTGACCGGTTCATGGCTGCGCACCACCTTGCGCAAACCCGAGGCGTAGCGGCCGGCGGACAGTTGGCGCAGCTCGATCTTGCGCTTCTTCATCAGGCGCATGACTTGCTCGTGGTGCACCAGTTCTTCCCGGGCCAGGCGTGACATCAGGTTGATCAGGTCGACGTGGGAATGGTACTTGGCGATCAGGCTCAAGGCGGTGCTGGCGGCCTTGAACTCACAGTTCTTGTGGTCGATCAGCAGGGTTTCCTGGTCGGCCAACGCGGCCTGGACCCAGCCGTCGGGGGTGCGGCAACCGAGGAATTCGTGGATTTCTGGCAGGTTCATCGGGCTCACGGGCAAAGATTCACAAAAGGCCGGGGATTATACCGACCGCGCCGCAGACCGCCAGCTACCGGGCTTGATGTGCATCAACATGACGTGTGCCGGGCAGCAACTATAGTTGTTCCACGCCCACCCTTTTTTGGAGAACCCGACCATGCAAGCCATACGCAGCATCCTGGTGGTCATCGAGCCTGAGCATTCGGAAAGCCTGGCCCTCAAGCGCGCCAAGCTGATTGCCGGCGTCACCGGGGCACATTTGCATTTGTTGGTGTGTGACAAGAAGCACGAGCATTCTGCGATGTTGAGCCTGCTGAAGGCCGGTTTGCAGGAGGATGGTTATAGCGTCACCACTGAACAGGCGTGGAATGACAGCCTGCATGAAACCATCATCGACGTGCAGCAGGCAGAGGGGTGTGGGTTGGTGGTCAAGCAGCATTTCGCTGACAGCCCGCTGAAAAAGGCGCTGTTGACGCCTGCCGACTGGAAGTTGATGCGCTACTGCCCGACTCCGGTGCTGCTGGTGAAGACGTCCAGGCCTTGGGCTGGCGGGGTGATTCTGGCGGCCATCGATGTGGGCAATTCTGATGCCGAGCATCAGGCGTTGCATAACGCGATCATTGATCATGGGTTTGATATCGCGAGTTTGGCCAAGGCGCAGTTGCATGTGATCAGTGCGCATCCGTCGCCGATGCTCTCGGCGGCGGATCCGGTGTTTCAGCTCAAGG
The DNA here is from genome assembly GCF_000278565.1 of Pseudomonas sp. Ag1. NCBI lineage: Bacteria > Pseudomonadati > Pseudomonadota > Gammaproteobacteria > Pseudomonadales > Pseudomonadaceae > Pseudomonas > Pseudomonas sp. Ag1. Next base: position 447 of record NZ_AKVH01000055.1, on the reverse strand, counting down.
AGACGATCGAGGCACGCTATCGTGAGCAGTGCAAGGCGTTCCAGGCGGAGTTTGATATTGACGACACTCATCTGCATATAGAGGAAGGGCCGGCGGATGTGTTGATTCCTCACGCGGCGCACAAGTGGCAGGCGGCGGTGACCATCATTGGTACGGTGGCGCGCACCGGGATTTCCGGGGCGTTGATCGGGAATACGGCGGAGGTGGTGCTGGATGCGGTGGACAGTGATGTGTTGGTGCTTAAGCCGCAGGAGTTGATGGATCATCTGGAAGAGCTGGCTAATGGGTGATGCTTCTTTTTGGGGGCATATCCGTTTTTGGGTGATGGCTTGTATTGGTTCCGCTCTTACAGCGGGTCACTTTTGAAAGGAGCCCAAAAGTAACCAAAAGGCTCTTGCCCCACCACTCGGCACCTCGCCTAGGCTCGGTGTGCCCTCACTCCGGCTT
>NZ_AKVH01000054.1:0-25740 GCF_000278565.1 Pseudomonas sp. Ag1 | reverse complement strand
GCTGACATRCGGCGCGGCGTATGTCAGCCGCGCGGTGGAGGCCGATGATAACCCGGAGGCCTACACCCAGAAGATCTTCGGCAGTGCCATCGCGTCCCTCGACAGCGCCTGCCAGGCCCTGGACCCGAACCTGATCAGCAAGGCCGTCGACCTGCTGATCCAGGCTCGGCAGATCCACTTCTTCGGCCTGGGTGCTTCGGCGCCGGTGGCCATGGACGCGCTGCACAAGTTTTTCCGTTTCAACCTGTCGGTCACGGCCCACGCCGATGTGCTGATGCAGCGGATGATCGCCTCGGTGGCCCACACCGGGGAGTTGTTCGTGATCATTTCCTACACCGGGCGTACCCGTGAACTGGTGGAAGTAGCACGTATTGCGCGGGAAAACGGCGCCTCGGTGCTGGGCGTGACCGCCGAAAATTCGCCGCTGGCCAAGGCCAGTACGGTGAGCCTGAACATTCCGTTGCCGGAAGACACCGACATCTACATGCCGATGACCTCGCGGATCATTCAGTTGACGGTGCTGGATGTACTGGCGACGGGCATGACCTTGCGTCGCGGAGTGGATTTCCAGCCGCACTTGCGCAAGATCAAAGAGAGCTTGAACGACAGCCGGTATCCGGTCGGGGATGAATTCAACTAGGCCCGAATCAGGCCCGAATCTACTGTGAATGTGCCGGCCTCTTCGCGAGCAAGCCCGCTCCCACATTCGACTGCATTCCAAAAGTGGAACTCGGTCTAATGTGGGAGCGGGCTTGCTCGCGAAAGCGGCATCAGCAACACCGGAACATCCGGATCAAGCCCCCGCCCTCGCCTGCAAACTCAAATGCGCCCTCTCCCCCGGCGCCAGGCTCGCAGCAGCCATCGCCGACTCCACACACACAAACCCCGCAGCCTCGTTGAAGCTCACCCCCAGCAACGGTCGACTCCCCGGGTGCCACACCACCGTGTCGGCACTCTCGCCGGTGTCGATGCACAATTCGCGCTGCCAGGCATGGTCCTTGAGGTGCAGTTCGCCGTCGTGCTGGAACACCCGCTGACACCCACCATCGACACGCAACTCACCTTCCTGCTGGCACGCCTGACGATTCAACTGGTCGTAGCCCTGCGCGCCATCCAGCCCAGACAGCGCTATCTCACCAACATTGCCAATCCGCCAATAGGCGTGCAAAGCATGGCTCAATTGGCACGGCAGCTCGTCCTGGTGCTCGGTGGCCAGGCGCAGCTCCAGGGTTTCCCCCAGGTGTGCATGCAGGTCCACCTGCCAGTCGCATAGCTGCAATTGCCAGTGCAAACGCACGCCGTCGTCGTCGGTGCTGCTGTCCAGCAATTTCCAGTCGATCAGCCGTGCCCAACCATGGGACGGCCAGGCGTTTTCGCTGGGATGGCGGCCATACCACGGCCAACACACCGGCACGCCGCCACGGATGGCGCCGACCTGCGGCCACTTGGCCGCGCACCACAGCCAGGGCTTCTGGCCCGTGGGCTGAAAGTGCAGCAATTGCGCGCCCTGGCGACTGAACACCGCCTGGCAGAGCGGGTGATCGATCACCAGCACATCGCGCATCTGAAAGCGCTCCCAGGCGAATACCGGCCGCTCGCGCAGGGATTTGAAAAAGCGTTGCAGCGGATGCTCATGCATGTGCCACGGTCCTGAATATCTTTGCAGGCGCTGGCTTGCCTGCGATGGCATCGCCTCGGTGTGGCAGATACACCGCGGGGCTCGCATCGCAGGCAAGCCAGCTCCCACACAAAAAAAAGCGGATAGCCATGGCTACCCGCAAAATGCGCACAGAGAGAAGGAGCTTATCGCAACAACGTTAGAACGTAGACTGAATTTTCAGGCCCGCTACCACCGCGTTGTCGACTTGCTTAACACCACCTGGGTTGGCGATGTATTGCAGGTTAGGACGCACGGTCAGCCAGTTGGTGACGTGGAAGCCGTAGTTGAGTTCGACGTTGTACTCCGTGTTACGCAGCGGTGCGTAACCCGATTGGTCGTAATCCGTGAACCCGCCGGCCGCGTTGAGCAACTCAGCATTTTTCTTCACGTCACTGTTGGCATGGATACGGGATACACCGATACCCACGTCATCTTTTGTACGTGCGTCGAATGGACCTTTATACACAAGCATCAGCGACTGGTAGTTGTCGACCAGGTTGGTGTCTTTGTCGTGGAAGGTGACGTTGGCCGCAATGTTCAAGCCGCGGGAAGCATCGCCATTGTGGGTGGTGAGTTGCTGTTGCAGAACGCCCCAGTAACCGCTTTTGCTGCTGCGAACGCGGAAGGCTGCGCCCGTGGTGCCAGCATCGTTACCGTTGACGTCTTCACGTACGTCGGTAGCGTCGGCGGTGCTCTTGTAGTAACCCACACGGTATTCGCCCGGCAGGCCATTGACCTTCGGCGACCAGACCAATTCAACCGGCAATACGGTGCCTTTGGTGCCGCTGCCGCTGAGCTTGAAGCCGTTGCCGTGCTCCAGTTGCGACGGGTTCTGGTTGTACGCACCGATTTGCGCATACAGCTCAGGCGTGATGTTGTACTTCACGCGGATAGCCGCCTGGCTGACGGGCCAGTTGTACCAGGTGTTTACATAGTTACCGACCTGCGAGCCACAGAACGACAGGTTCTGGAAGTCGCACGGGAAGGTGTTGAAGTCTTCGCCTTCACCGAAGTAACCGAGTTTCACGTCCAGCTTGTTGTCGAACATCTGGTGCTGAATCCAGAACTGGGTCAGACGCACCATGTGGCCTCGGCCGTCGACTTCTTGAGACGAACTCAAGGTGCCGGCACGCGGGTCGCCAATACGGTCGTTGGAAATGTTTGCGCCATTACGATTGGTCAACTGGATCTTGGCCTGGGTGTTATCCCAGCCCCAAAGCTTTTGCAGGTCCAGTGCCACGCCCAGACCGAACTGGTCAGCGTAACGGGCAGTCTTGTCGTTGTTGTAGCCACCGCTGAGGTTGCCACCGACTTCACCGACGTAATCCGCCTTGATGTCGATACCTTGCTCGATCAGCTTGGTACGCTCGCCGCCCCAATCGCCGGTCATCCACTTGGAATCGGCGCTGAACGCGTCGTCCGCCATCGCATTGGCGGACAGTACCAGGGCTGCTGCTGCTGACAGTTGGCAGAACAACCGGGTGTTGTTGTGGTGCTTTTTCATCCCTACATCCTCGTCTTTATTGTTATTAACTGTTTTTATCTAACGCGGTTTACTTCTTTGTGAGAGCAGGACTCTCACAAAAGCCCCTACACATCATTTGAAACTTCAGCGTCCCTTGAATTGAGCAACGTTGTCGGCACGATCCTGTGCCGGCAACGAGGTGGCAGTGCCCAGGCGCTCGCCGGTCTTGGCGTCGAACAGCAACACTTTGGCCGGGTCGAACTGCAAGGTCAGGGTCTCGCCCACTTGCGGCGCCACATCGGGCGCCAGGCGGCAGCAGACCTTGGTGTCATTGATTTGCACGAACACCAGGGTGTCCGGACCGGTCGGCTCGGTGACTTGCACCTCGGCCCGAATGGTCGGCGCGCCGGTGGCTTCGGCGGCGGCCAGCACGATCTGCTCCGGGCGCAGGCCCAGGATCACTTCGCGGTCTTCAAGACCGGCATCGTTCATGTTCAACGGCAATTCACAGCGGGCCTGGCCGCTGTCCAGCAGCGCCACCAGGCGGCCGTCCTTGCGTTGCAGGCGCAGTGGAATGAAGTTCATCGGCGGCGAACCGATGAAGCTCGCCACGAACAGATTGGCCGGGTCGTTGTAGATCTCTTTCGGCGTGCCGAACTGCTGGATGATGCCGTCCTTCATGACCGCCACTTTGTCGCCCAGGGTCATCGCTTCGATCTGATCGTGGGTGACGTAGACGGTGGTGGTTTTCAGACGCTGGTGCATCAGCTTCATTTCGGTACGCATCTCGACCCGCAGCTTGGCGTCGAGGTTGGACAGCGGTTCGTCGAACAGGTAGATCTTCGGGCGACGCGCCAGTGCACGGCCCATGGCCACGCGTTGTTGCTGGCCACCGGAGAGCTGGCCCGGCTTGCGATTGAGCAGGTGCTCGATCTGCAGCAGCTTGGCCACTCGCGCCACTTCTTCATCGATCGCTGCCTGGGGCATCTTGCGAATCTTCAGGCCGAATTCGATGTTCTCGCGCACGCTCATGGTCGGGTACAGCGCGTAGGACTGGAACACCATGGCGATGTCACGATCCTTGGGGCTCATGCCGCTGACGTCCTGGTCGCCGATCATGATCGCGCCACCGGTGATGTTTTCCAGGCCGGCAATGCAATTCATCAAGGTCGATTTGCCGCAACCCGAAGGACCGACCAGGATCAGGAACTCACCTTCCTTGATCGACAGTTCGATGTTCTTCAGGGTGTCCGGCAGACCGGTACCGTAGGTCTTGTTTACGTTACGAAGTTCGAGCGTTGCCATGATTACCCCTTGACCGCGCCGGCCGTCAGGCCGCGCACGAAATACTTGCCTGCGACCACATAGACCAGCAGGGTCGGCAGCCCGGCGATCATCGCCGCCGCCATATCAACGTTATATTCCTTGACCCCGGTACTGGTGTTGACCAGGTTGTTCAGCGCCACCGTGATGGGCTGCGAATCACCGCTGGAGAACACCACGCCGAACAGGAAGTCGTTCCAGATCTGCGTGAACTGCCAGATCAGGCACACCATGATGATGGGTGTCGACATCGGCAGGATGATCAGGCGGAAGATCGTGAAGAACCCCGCGCCATCCAGGCGAGCCGCCTTCACCAGTGCATCGGGAATGCTGACGTAGTAGTTACGGAAGAACAGTGTAGTAAACGCCAGTCCGTAGACGATGTGCACGAACACCAGGCCCGTGGTGGTACTGGCCAGGCCCATCTTGCCGAGGGTGAACGAGGCTGGCAGCAGCACGGTCTGGAACGGCAGGAAGCAGCCGAACAGCAACAGGCCGAAGAACAACTGCGAACCACGGAAGCGCCACATCGACAGCACGTAGCCGTTCAACGCACCGATGGCGGTGGAGATCAGTACCGCCGGAACGGTGATCTTGATCGAGTTCCAGAAGTAGCCGTCAACCGTGGCCCAGGCTTTCACCCAGCCGATGCCGGTGATCACGGTGGGCCAGCTCAGCAGGTTGCCGGTGCTGATGTCTTCCGGGGTCTTGAAGCTGGTGAGCAACATGACCACCAACGGCACCAGGTACAGCAGGACAGCGAGAATCAGCACCGCGTAGATCGCGACGCGGCTCAGGCTGATGGCAGGTTTGCCAGCAAGACTAGTCATTGCGCTTGGTCCTCAGCTCGGAGTACAGGTAAGGCACGATGATCGCGAGAATCGCACCGAGCATCAGAATCGCACTGGCCGAACCCATGCCCATCTGGCCGCGGCTGAAGGTGAAGGAGTACATGAACATCGCCGGCAGGTCGGAGGAGTAACCCGGACCACCCGCCGTCATGGCCGCCACCAGGTCGAAGCTCTTGATCGCGATGTGCGCCAGGATCATTACCGCACTGAAGAACACCGGGCGCAGGCTTGGCAGCACCACTTTCCAGTAGATGCGCGGCATGCTCGCGCCGTCGATCTGCGCCGCACGGATGATCGATTGATCAACACCGCGCAGGCCGGCGAGGAACATCGCCATGATGAAGCCCGAGGCTTGCCACACAGCAGCGATCACCAGGCAATACACCACACGGTCCGGGTCGATCAGCCAGTCCAGGCGAAAGCCTTCCCAGCCCCAGTCACGCAGCAGTTTGTCCAGGCCCATGCCTGGGTTGAGCAGCCATTTCCAGGCGGTACCGGTGACGATCATCGAGAGCGCCATCGGGTACAGGTAAATGGTGCGGATAAAACCTTCGCGACGGATTTTCTGGTCGAGGAAAATCGCCAGGGTCACGCCGATCACCAGGGTGATGCCGATGAACATGCCACCGAACACCGCGAGGTTCTTGCTCGCGACCCACCAGCGGTCGTTGTCGAACAAGCGCACGTATTGCGCCAGGCCTACGAACTTGTAGGTCGGCAGGAAAGTCGAGTTAGTGAACGACAGCACGAACGTCCACAGGATGTAGCCATAGAAGCCCACCAGAACGATGAACATGCTCGGCGCCAGCACCAGTTTGGGTAGCCAGCGCTGCAGTGCATCGAACGGCGAGGCTTTGCTGAACACAGCAACAGAACTCATGGGAAAATCCAGTACAGGGAAAAAGGACTACAGGAACATGCCTTGTGGGGGTTAGGGGTCCCCCCACAAGGCCATTCGGTACTAACCGTTACTTGGCCGACTTGATCGCTGCCGCGAGTTTCTTCGCGGTATCGGCAGGGTCAGCTTTCGGGTCGTTGATGTAGTTGGTCACGACATCAAAGAACGCGCCTTGTACCGCCAGCGTGGTTGCCATGTTGTGGGCCATGCTTGGTTGCAGGCCGCCAGTCTTGGCATCCGCCAGGAAGTCCTTGGCAGCAGTCTGGGCGCAGGAGTCGAAGCCGTATTTGCCCATGTCTTGCAACATGTCGATACGAACCGGGATCGAGCCCTTGTTGATGCTGAAGACTTTCTGGAAGTTTTCGCTCAGCACGACCTTGGCGATGTCCTGCTGACCGGCAGCAGTGCCTTTGTCTTTCTGCTTGAAGGCTGCGAGGGAGTCGATGTTGTAGGTGAAGGCCTTGTCGGTGCCCGGGAAGGCTACGCACTCGTAGTCTTTGCCGGCGACTTTCTTGGCGGCGGTCCATTCACTCTTGGCCCAGTCACCCATGATCTGCATGCCGGCCTTGCCGTTGATGACCTTGGCGGCTTCCAGGTTCCAGTCCTGGCCCTTGCCGTCGGCGTCCATGTAGGTCGCGACTTTCTTCAGCTCGGTCAGGGACTTGATCATTTCAGGGCCGGTCAGGGCTTTTTCGTCGAGGTCCACCAGGGCTTTCTTGTAACCGTCAGCCCCCATGACCGAGAGCACGACCGCTTCGAATACCGTGCTGTCCTGCCAAGGCTGGCCACCGTGGGCGAGCGGAATGAAGCCCGCGGCCTTGAGCTTGTCGCCCGCTGCGTAGAATTCTTCGAGGGTGGTCGGGTTCTTGGTGATACCGGCTTTCTTGAACACTTCCGGGTTGATCCACAGCCAGTTCACGCGGTGAATGTTCACCGGCACGGCCACGTAGTTACCTTCGTACTTCACGGTATCGGAGACTTTCTTGTCCAGCAGGCTGTCCCACTTCTCTTCTTTGGCGGGTTCCTTCAGGACGTCGGTGTCGAGCAGCCCGGTGGACGCCCATTCCTGGATGTCGGGGCCTTTGATCTGGGCCATGCCTGGCGGGTTGCCAGCAACGGCGCGGCTTTTCAGTACGGTCATGGCAGTGGAACCGCCACCGCCGGCGACGGCACCGTCTTTCCAGGTGAAACCGTCTTTTTCAACTTGGGCCTTCAGGACATCTACTGCCGCTTTCTCGCCACCCGAGGTCCACCAATGCACAACTTCAACCGTCCCTTTCGAGTCGGCGGCAAAAGCACTGAGGGGAAACAACGAGGCAACGGAAATAGCTACGGCGAGGCGACTGATCGCTTTCATCTGAGTACCTTTTTTCTTGTTGTTATGCATGCAAGTCGGTGCTTGCGCTGCAAACGAGTTTAAACAGGGATTTTTCAGGTGCAGGTAACAAAGGGACGCCAAAATGTCACCACTTGGTGACATAGCGCCCGGTGGCCACGGCACTGGCCATGCTCGGTGACAAGGGTAGCCCCGGCAGCAAGACAGACTGCCAGGCGTGGTAGAGGTCCGGTTTGCCACCCCAGATTTTCGCGCTGGGCTGGTTTTTCGGGCTCAGTTCGTGGTGCCAGCTGCCGTGGGTGCGGTCAATGAAACGGGTTTCACAGAACTCCCAGAAGCGCCGGTACCAGGTTTCGTAATGCAGCTCCCCCGTGCGTTTGAGCAGCGCCTGGGCAGCGGCACTGGCTTCGCAATGGGTCCAGTGCAGGCGCTCGCGCACCACGGGGCGCTGGCTCCAGTCGAGGGTGTAGACAATGCCGGGGGCGCCGTCGACGGCCCAGGCGTATTCACAGGCGCTGGCGAACAGGCCCTTGGCGTCGGTCACTAGCCACTCAGGGGTGACGAGCCCGGCATCCAGGCGCGCAGCCTCAAGGTGCAACACCAGTCGCGCCCATTCGAAGCCGTGGCCGGGGGTGATGCCGTAGGGACGAAAACCATCGGCCGGGTTGTCTTCGTTGTAACCACGCAGGGGTTGCCAATGGCTGTCGAAATGCTCGATCACCATGTCCCGGTTTTGCGCCGCATGGGTATGAATAATCCGCTCGACGATGCGCAGTGCCCGGTCCAGCCAGCGGGTTTCACCGGTGACATCGGCCAGGGCCAGGAAGGCTTCGGTGGCGTGCATGTTGCTGTTGGCGCCGCGATAGGCTTCTACCCCGCTCCAGTCCTGGGCGAAGGACTCGAGCATCGCGCCCTCCTCTTCGCTCCAGAAATACTGGTCGATGATGTGGATCGCGTCGTTGAGCAAGGTTTGCGCGCCGGGCGCGCCGGCCACTACTGCGGAGCTGGCGGCCAGGGCGACAAAGGCGTGCAGGTAGGCGGCCTTGCCGGTGTTGCCGTCGCGGGCGTCGGGCGTGGCGAACCAACCGCCGTGCCGGGCATCGCGCAGCGGGCCGCTGAGGGCCACGACGCCGTGTTCCACCAGGTCGGCATAACCTGGCAGGCCCAGGCCATGGGCCATGGCAAAGCTATGGGTCATGCGGGCGGTATTCATGGTTTCGGCGACGGCATCGGGCGGCAGGACGCCTTGATCGTCGAGGTTGCCGAAGCCGTCAGGCAGCCTGGAAGCCTTGGCGAATGACAGCAGGCGCTGGCCTTCAGTGGCAAGCCAGGCGTGATGGGCAGGTGCGTTCAGCCAACTACTGGCAGGCAGTGGTTGCGTGGTCATGATTAGCCCTTTTTATTATGTGCGGGATGACGGGAGTCTAAACAAGGGCGGCGCGAGGGCAAGTAACGAAGGAGACGGGAAATGTCACCGATTGGTGACATTGATTGTGCCAGGGCTTGCAGGCGTCATGTGTAATGACGCCTGCAGCACCTCACATCACTGCTGCCCGAGAGGAGTGATCCGGGCCGGCTGGTTGATCTGCTGCTGCAGGTTCTGCACCTGGCTTTGCAAGGCAGTGACGTTACGCGTGGTCTGGATGCGGAACACGTCGAACTCCTTGGTGGACGGACCGTCGGAAGCCGCGGCGCGGTTGTCCAGTTCGCTCTTGAGGACCACAAGGTCCTGCTCCAGGCGGGCGATGGCGGCCGTGGGGTTGCCCTGTTTTTTCAGGGCTGCGACGTCGGCGGAGAGGTCCTTGAACTCGGCGTCCCGGGACTTGAGGGTAGCCACCGCCTCCGTCAGCGCCTGGACCTGGCCCTGCAATTGCGCGTTGGCACTGGACAGTTGGGTCGTGCTGGCGGTCATCTGCTCCAGGCGCTTGTCCAGGTCCGTTGCCTGGCCGGCCACGCCCATCTGCTGCTTGCCCTGCTCCAGCAACTGGGTCTCCAGCTGCTTGATCTGCAGTTTCAGGGCCTCGCTGCCATTATTCACATTGGCTTCGCTGGCCACCACCTTGCCGGAAATATCCTGCAGGCGCCCCGCCGCTTCCTCGCTGATGCGCGCGAAGCTTTCCTGGGTCGCCACCAGTTGCTGGCCCATCAGGGAAATCTGCTGGAAGCTCCACCAGGCAAGGCCGGCGAAGGCGAACAGCAGCGCACCGACCAATGCCCACAGCGGCCCGGTACTGGCGCTCTTGACCTTGACAACCGGCGCAGGCCGGGAGCGCACGGAGGTAGCCGGCGTGGGCTCGAAATCATCGTCGTCCGAGGTGTCGGCCCGCAGGCTGGGAACGTTGTCGAAGTCGTCGTTAGCATCGTTACGCATGAATCAACCTTAAATCCTTTGAGGTGGCATATGGATAGCCAGGCGTCGGAGTATAAACCCCCGACCTGCCGCACTGATCGACCCGGGTTCGCAAATTCGGTTCCCGGTGTGTTGCCGGTTATTTAAGTCCCACGTCCTGGGCCTTCCACCAACTGCAGAACTCGTCGAGGGCCGCCCACAGGCTGACCTTGGGCTGGTAGTCGAGATAATGCCGTGCGCGGGTGATGTCGAGGGTGAAATCTTTGTTCATCACCTGCATGCCCAGCCGTGACAAAGACGGTTCCGGGCGCCCTGGCCACATGGCACAGAAGGCTTCATTGAGCGCCGCAACGCTGTAAGACAAGCCGTAGGACCGATAACGGGTGACCTGAGGCATGTCCATCTGTCGCATCACGTAGTTCACCACATCCCACACCGGCACCGGGGCACCGTTGCTGATGTTGTAGACCTTGCCCAGCGCCGAGCCCGTCGCCAGCAAACTGCTGAGCAGGGCTTCATTGAGGTTGTGCACGCTGGTGAAATCGACCTTGTTCAGGCCATCGCCGACAATCGCCAGGCGGTTCTTGCGCTGCATCTTCAACAGGCGCGGGAAGATGCTCATGTCGCCGGCCCCCGTGACAAAGCGCGGGCGCAGGGCCAGCACTTCGAGGCCAAACTCCTGGGCGCCAAACACCTTTTGCTCCGCCAGGTATTTGGTGGCTGCATACGGATGCTTGAAACGCTTGGGCACTTGTTCTTCGGTCAAGCCCAGGTGGTCACGGCCGTCGAAGTAGATCGACGGCGAAGACAGGTGTACGAGGCGCCCGACCCGCTGCTTGAGGCAGGCCTCCACCACGTTTTCGGTAACCAGCACATTGCCCTGGTGGAAGTCCTGATAACGCCCCCACAGCCCCACGGCCCCGGCGCAATGCACCACGGCCTCGACATCGCGGCACAGCTCGCGCACCAGGTCCGGATCATTCAAATCACCCTGGATAAACTCGGCGCCGCGCCGTACCAGGTGTTCCACACCTTCGGCCCGCCGCCCGTTGACCCGCACGTCCAGGCCCTGCTCCAGGGCGAAACGCGCAAAGCGCCCGCCAATGAAGCCGCTTGCGCCGGTGACCAGAATTTTCATGACTTACTCCGCATTCTTTCGTTTTTCATCGCTGTTGCCTTGACGCTGGCCATCACGCCAACGGCACCAACCATTGCCCCGTTGTGTGTGCCAGATGATCCGTCAGCAGGCCCAGCAATTGTCCACCACTGCGCCAATGATGCCAGTACAGCGGCACATCGATCGGCTTATCTGGCAATAACTCCACCAACACGCCCTTTTCCAGCTGATCGCGCACCTGCAGTTCGGGCACCAGGCCCCAGCCCAATCCGGCTTCCGTCAGGCGAATAAAACCTTCGGACGAGGGGCATAGATGGTGTTCGAAACCACCGTCGACGCCCAGGGACGCCAGGTAGCGATGCTGCAGGAAATCATCCGGGCCGAACACCAGCGCCGGCGTGCGGGCCAGTTGATCGGCCCGCACGCCCTCGGGAAAGTGCCGGGCGACAAACGCCGGGCTGGCCAGCGCCCGATACCGCATCGCGCCGAGCAACAGGCTGCGGGCGCCGGCCACCGGGCGTTCGCTGGCGCAAATACAGGCTGCCACTTCGCCGGCGCGCATGCGCTTGAGGCCGACGGTCTGGTCTTCTACCACCAGGTCCAACAGCAAATGCTGCTCGGCGCAGAAGTCGCTCACCGCCTCGGCCCACCACGTGGCGAGGCTGTCGGCATTCAAGGCGATGCGCAGGCGCTCGGGCATGCCCTCTTCATCCAGCGCGGGCACCTGGCTTTGCAGGTCGCGCTCCAGCAATCGTACCTGTTGCACGTGGTTGAGCAGGCGGCGGCCGATCTCGGTGGGCGTCGGCGGCGTGGCACGTACCAGCACCGGCTGGCCGATTCGCGCCTCCAACAGCTTGATGCGCTGGGAGATCGCCGATTGGGAAATTCCCAGTACCTGCGCGCCCCGCTCGAAGCCGGCCTGTTCCACCACCGCCGCCAGGGCGGAAAGCAATTTATAGTCGAACATCAGTTTTCCTAATGAGCGATCAGCAATATTGGTTTTTCTTATACAACCTTGGACGGGAGAATAGCCAGCATCGCTTCTTCTTATTCAAGGACCTCCACATGGCTGGCGAAACCGCCCTGGCAACCCTGCTGCGCAGCATGAGCCCACAGCTCAATGACGGCGACTACGTGTTCTGCACCCTGGCCGACAGCCGAATCCCCGAAGGTTGCGAGGTGATCGGCAGCTTCCGCGAGCAGGAAGGCCTGACGTTGATCGTCGAGCGCCAGCAGGCCGAGCGCGCCGGACTGGCCTTCGACTATGTGGCTGCGTGGATCACCCTCAACGTGCATTCGGCCCTGGAAGCGGTCGGCCTGACCGCCGCGTTCGCCACGGCCCTGGGCCAGGCCGGGATCAGTTGCAACGTGATTGCCGGCTACTACCACGATCACCTGTTTGTCGGCCGCGCCGATGCCGAGCGCGCCATGACGGTGTTGCGGCAATTGGCGGCGGGCGCGGAGTAAATCCTATGTGGCAAAGCTATATGAACGGCCTGTTGGTGGCCTTTGGTTTGATCATGGCGATCGGCACCCAGAACGCGTTTGTGCTGGCGCAGAGCCTGCGGCGCGAACATCACCTGCCGGTGGCGGCACTGTGCGTGGTGTGCGACGCGATCCTGGTGGCCGCCGGCGTATTCGGCCTGGCCACCGTGCTGGCGCATAACCCGGTATTGCTGGCGATTGCCCGCTGGGGTGGCGCGGCGTTCCTGCTCTGGTACGGTACCCTCGCCCTGCGCCGGGCCTGCTCGAAGCAGAGCCTGGGCGAGGGCGAGAACCTCAAGGTACGCTCGTTGAAGGCGGTGATGCTCAGCGCCCTGGCAGTGACGTTGCTCAACCCCCACGTGTACCTGGACACCGTCTTGCTGATCGGCTCCCTCGGCGCCCAGCAAACCGAACCGGGCGCCTACGTGGCCGGCGCTGCCAGCGCTTCATTCCTGTGGTTCATGACCCTGGCCCTGGGCGCCGCATGGCTGGCACCGTGGCTGGCGCGCCCCGCCACCTGGCGGATTCTGGACCTGCTGGTAGCCGCCATGATGTTCAGCGTGGCCTATCAATTAATCAGCGCAGCGTAGATATTCCAAAACGCTCTGGAACCTCTATCCCACACAGTTGTTGCGTGGTTTTGCCGCACCCCCGGTGCTATGATCCAGCCCCTGCGCCGCAAAGAGTACAAACTCCCCGGCGCTTGTTTGGCCGCCCGTGATCGGCCTTGCGCTCACCGCAACTGACCTGATTAGGAGAATCATCATGGCTTTCGAATTGCCGCCGCTGCCCTACGCACACGATGCCCTGCAGCCGCACATTTCCAAGGAAACCTTGGAATACCACCACGACAAGCACCACAACACCTATGTCGTGAACCTGAACAACCTGGTGCCTGGCACCGAGTTCGAAGGCAAGACCCTGGAAGAAATCGTCAAGTCTTCTTCGGGCGGCATCTTCAACAACGCCGCTCAGGTCTGGAACCACACTTTCTACTGGAACTGCCTGGCGCCAAACGCTGGCGGCCAACCTACCGGCGCACTGGCTGAGGCGATCAACGCTGCCTTCGGTTCGTTCGACAAGTTCAAGGAAGAGTTCACCAAGACTTCCGTCGGCACCTTCGGTTCCGGTTGGGGCTGGCTGGTGAAAAAGGCTGACGGTTCCCTGGCACTGGCCAGCACCATCGGCGCCGGCAACCCGCTGACCAGCGGCGACACCCCGCTGCTGACCTGCGACGTCTGGGAACACGCTTACTACATCGACTACCGCAACGTGCGTCCAAAGTATGTGGAAGCGTTCTGGAACCTGGTCAACTGGAAGTTCGTGGCTGAGCAGTTCGAAGGCAAGACCTTCACCGCTTAAGTACCGCTTGCAGTAGAAAGAGCCCGGCGATTGCCGGGCTTTTTTGTGGGCGATTACAAATGGAAAAATGCCAGGAAACCACTGGAACTCATCAAAAGGATTTCGCCACGCAGTATGTAAGAGGAATGTCCCTCTGATTGACTGCAGGAGAACTTGATATGGATCTAGCATCTTTGATCGGCATGGCCCCTCAAGCACTTAACGTGTTCGATAACGTGACAGATAAGGGCCTGGACGTCCTGGACAAAAGCTTGGGCATCCTTGATAAGACCGTGGACATAGCTCGACAGGCCTTGGGGCAAATCGACCCTCAGGCGCAAGACCAGCCACAACCGCCGAAAATTTCGTTTACCTGATGGGCGCTGACGCTCGACGGTTTGTTTCGCTGGACTGAAAAACCCGCGCTCGTCCTGAAAAGACGGTACAAGAAGTCGGCACGTACGATCCGCCGACTTCACTCCATGCCAGGCCTGCCTTTCCATTCCCCCTCCCAACGTCTTACCCCCGGACGCGCTCATCTAAACTGCAAAACCTGCCCTGGCCGCAATGTCCCTTTGACTGCCCTCACGGGATTGCCAATACTCATGGCATATTGAGGCTACCCGCATGGAACAAGGAATAACCCTTTGAAGCTGGAACTCAAAAACAGCTTGTCGGTGAAGTTGCTACGGGTGGTACTGCTTTCGGCATTGGCCGTGGGCGTGGTACTGAGCGCGGCGCAGATCGTCTTTGATGCGTACAAGACGCGCCAGGCCGTGGCCGGTGATGCCCAGCGCATCCTCGACATGTTTCGCGACCCGTCCACCCAGGCCGTCTACAGTCTGGACCGGGAGATGGGCATGCAGGTCATCGAAGGCCTGTTCCAGGATGATGCCGTGCGCATGGCCTCCATCGGCCACCCCAACGAAACCATGCTCGCGGAAAAAACCCGCGACCTGCAACAATCCCCGAGCCGCTGGCTGACCGACCTGATTCTGGGCCAGGAACGCACGTTCACCACGCCGCTGGTGGGGCGCGGGCCTTACAGCGAGTACTACGGTGACCTGAGCATCACCCTCGACACCGCCACCTATGGCAAAGGGTTTCTCGTCAGTTCGGTGATCATTTTCATCTCCGGGGTGCTGCGGGCGCTGGCCATGGGGCTGGTGTTGTACCTGGTCTATCACTGGCTGCTGACCAAGCCGCTGTCGCGCATCATCGAGCACCTGAGTTCGATCAACCCCGACCGCCCCAGCGAGCACAAGATCCCGCAGCTCAAGGGCCACGAGAAAAACGAGCTGGGGCTCTGGATCAACACCGCCAACCAGTTGCTCGAATCCATCGAGCGCAATACGCACTTGCGCCATGAGGCGGAAAACAGCCTGCTGCGCATGGCCCAGTACGACTTCCTGACCGGCCTGCCGAACCGCCAGAAACTGCAGGAGCAACTGGACAAGATCCTGATCGACGCCGGCCGTCGGCAACGTCGGGTCGCGGTGTTGTGCGTGGGGCTGGATGACTTCAAAAGCGTCAACGAGCAGTTCACCTACCAGGCCGGCGACCAGTTGCTGCTGGCCCTGGCCGACCGCCTGCGCGCCCACAGCGGCCGCCTCGGCGCCCTCGCCCGCCTCGGCGGCGACCAGTTCGCCCTGGTGCAGGCCGATATCGAGCAGCCCTACGAAGCCGCCGAATTGGCACAAAGCATCCTCGACGACCTGGAAGCCGAATTCGCCCTCGATCACGAACAGATCCGCCTGCGTGCCACCATCGGCATCACCCTGTTCCCGGAAGACGGCGACAGCACCGAGAAGCTGCTGCAAAAAGCCGAACAGACCATGACCCTGGCCAAGAGCCGCTCGCGCAACCGCTACCAGTTCTATATCGCCAGCGTCGACAGCGAAATGCGCCGCCGCCGCGAGCTGGAAAAGGATCTGCGCGACGCCTTGAGCCGCGAGCAGTTTCACCTGGTGTACCAGCCGCAGATCAGCTATCTCGACCACCGTGTGGTGGGTGTCGAAGCGTTGATCCGCTGGCAGCACCCAGAGCACGGCCTGGTGCCGCCCGACCTGTTTATCCCCCTGGCCGAACAGAACGGCACCATCATTGCCATCGGCGAATGGGTACTGGACCAGGCCTGCCGGCAACTGCGGGAATGGCATGACCTGGGCTTCACCGAGCTGCGCATGGCGGTCAACCTGTCGACCGTACAGTTGCACCACGCCGAGCTGCCACGGGTGGTCAACAACCTGCTGCAAATCTACCGCTTGCCGCCGCGTAGCCTGGAGCTGGAAGTCACCGAGACCGGCCTGATGGAAGACATCAGCACCGCCGCCCAGCACCTGCTGAGCCTGCGCCGCTCCGGGGCACTGATTGCGATTGATGACTTCGGCACCGGCTATTCGTCCCTGAGCTATCTGAAAAGCCTGCCGCTGGACAAGATCAAGATCGACAAGAGCTTCGTCCAGGACCTGCTGGATGACGACGACGATGCGACCATCGTGCGGGCGATCATCCAGCTCGGCAAAAGCCTTGGCATGCAGGTGATCGCCGAGGGTGTGGAGACCGCCGAACAGGAGGCCTACATCATCTCCGAGGGTTGCCACGAGGGTCAGGGCTACCACTACAGCAAACCCTTGCCGGCACGGGAGTTGGTGGCCTACTTGAAACAGGCCCAGCGCAATAACGCCGCCATCCTCTGAAGCGATGCCGGCCATCGGGGCCACGCGCGCCGATGGCCGGCAAATCGATACTAAATATTTCCTGCTTATAACGCTTTACACAAAATGCAAATCTTTCGCATTATGTCGCAGTTTTGCGCGCCCCCCGCGTGCCCCATCAACAACCGAAGCAGGATGTTCGCCATGATTCGTATGCCCCTGGCCACCGCCAGCCTTCTCGCCATTGCCATTTCGCTCGCCGGTTGCGGTGAAGGCAAAGACAAGGCCGCCGCGCCTCAAGCCCCGGCCGCCGCCAGCACCACCGCCCCGGCGGCTGCCCCGGCAGGCCAGGTAGACGAGGCCGCCGCCAAGGCTGTGGTCGCGCATTACGCTGACATGGTGTTCGCGGTGTACAGCGATGCCGAGTCCACCGCGAAAACCCTGCAAACCGCGATCGACACTTTCCTTGCCAACCCGAACGACGACACCCTGAAAGCGGCCCGTACCGCCTGGATCGCCTCGCGCGTGCCGTACCTGCAGAGTGAAGTGTTCCGCTTCGGCAACACCATCATTGACGACTGGGAAGGCCAGGTGAACGCCTGGCCCCTGGACGAAGGCCTGATCGACTACGTCGACAAGACCTACGAACACGCCCTGGGCAACCCTGGCGCCACCGCCAACATCATCGCCAACAACGAGATTCAGGTCGGCGAAGACAAGGTCGATGTAAAAGACATCACCCCGGAAAAACTCGCCAGCCTGAATGAGCTGGGCGGTTCCGAAGCCAACGTAGCCACCGGCTACCACGCAATTGAATTCCTGCTCTGGGGCCAGGACCTGAACGGCACCGGCCCGGGCGCCGGCAACCGTCCAGCGTCGGACTACATGACCGGTGATGGCGCCACTGGCGGCCACAACGAGCGCCGCCGCACCTACCTGCGCGCCGTGACTCAACTGTTGGTCAGCGACCTGGAAGAAATGGTCGGCAACTGGAAGCCCAACGTCGAAGACAACTACCGCGCCACGCTGGAAGCAGAACCTGCGACCGATGGCCTGCGCAAGATGCTGTTCGGCATGGGTAGCCTGTCCCTGGGCGAGCTGGCCGGTGAGCGCATGAAGGTTTCCCTGGAAGCCAACTCGCCGGAAGACGAACAGGACTGCTTCAGCGACAACACCCACAACTCGCACTTCTACGACGCCAAGGGTATTCGTAACGTTTACCTGGGTGAGTACACCCGCACCGACGGTACCAAGATGACCGGCGCCAGCCTGTCCTCCCTGGTGGCCAAGGCCGACCCGGCGGCCGATGAAGCGTTGAAGGCTGACCTGGCCTCCACCGAAGCGAAGATCCAGGTGATGGTGGACCACGCCAACAACGGCGAACACTACGACCAGTTGATTGCTGCCGGTAACGACAAAGGCAACCAGATCGTACGTGACGCCATCGCCGCATTGGTGAAGCAGACCGGTTCGATCGAACAGGCTGCTGGCAAGCTGGGCATCAGTGACTTGAACCCGGATAACGCTGATCACGAGTTCTGATCAGTGCCGCGTTGAATGAGGCGACCTTCGGGTCGCCTTTTTTGTGCCTGCCCTCCAAGCTCCATCAACCAGCACAAATCTCCTGTGGGAGCGGGCTTGCTCGCGAAAGCGGTGGGTCAGCCAATGCATCCGTTGACTGATACACCGCTTTCGCGAGCAAGCCCGCTCCCACACTTGATCTGCCACGTCTCCAACGCCCCCCCGGTTTACTTGCCCTGCACCGCAGGTAGAATGGCGCCTTTCCTGTCACCCCGAGCGGACCTCATGGCGTTGCCGACCTTACGGATAATCGGTTTCATTATCGGCATCTTCCTGATCACCCTGGCGATCGCCATGGTCATCCCCATGGCGACCCTGGTGTTTTTTGAACGCACCAGCGACCTGCCGTCGTTCCTCTGGGCCAGCCTGATTACCTTTATCGCAGGCCTGGCGCTGGTCATCCCCGGCCGCCCGGAACACGTGCACCTGCGCCCGCGGGACATGTACCTGCTGACCGTCTCCAGCTGGCTGGTGGTGTGCATCTTCGCCGCACTGCCGTTCCTGTTGACCCAGCACATCAGCTACACCGACTCGTTCTTCGAAAGCATGTCGGGCATCACGGCCACCGGTTCCACGGTGCTCAGCGGCCTGGACACCATGTCCCCGGGCATCCTCATCTGGCGCTCGCTGCTGCACTGGCTCGGCGGTATCGGCTTTATCGGCATGGCGGTGGCGATCCTGCCGCTGCTGCGCATCGGTGGCATGCGCCTGTTCCAGACCGAATCCTCCGACCGCTCGGAAAAGGTCATGCCCCGCTCACACATGGTGGCGCGCCTGATCGTGGCGGCGTACGTGGGCATCACCATCCTCGGCAGCCTGGCGTTCTGGTGGGCCGGCATGGGCCTGTTTGACGCAATCAACCATGCGATGTCGGCGATTTCCACCGGCGGGTTCTCCACCTCCGATGAATCCCTGGCCCACTGGAAACAGCCGGCCGTGCACTGGGTGGCGGTGGTGGTGATGATTCTCGGCAGTCTGCCGTTCACCCTGTATGTGGCCACGATGCGCGGCAACCGCCGGGCACTGATCAAGGATCAGCAGGTGCAGGGCATGCTTGGTTTGCTGGTGGTGACCTGGCTGGTGCTCGGCACCTGGTATTGGTGGACCACCAATCTGCATTGGCTGGAGGCGCTGCGCCACGTGGCGGTAAATGTCACTTCGGTAGTCACTACCACAGGTTTTGCGCTGGGGGACTACAGCATCTGGGGCAATTTCTCGCTGATGCTGTTCTTCTACCTGGGCTTTGTGGGCGGTTGCTCCGGCTCCACGGCTGGCGGGATCAAGATCTTCCGTTTCCAGGTCGCCTACATCCTGCTCAAGGCCAACTTGAACCAGCTGATTCACCCACGGGCGGTGATCAAGCAGAAGTACAACGGCCATCGCCTCGATGAAGAAATCGTGCGGTCGATCCTGACCTTCTCGTTTTTCTTCGCCATCACCATCTGCGCCATCGCCCTGGCCCTGTCATTGCTGGGCCTGGACTGGATGACCGCGCTGACCGGCGCCGCCAGTACCGTGTCCGGCGTGGGCCCGGGCCTGGGGGAAACCATCGGCCCGGCCGGTAACTTCTCCACCCTGCCGGACGCTGCCAAGTGGATCCTGTCATTCGGCATGCTGCTGGGCCGGCTGGAGATCATTACGGTGTTTGTGCTGTGCATTCCGGCGTTTTGGCGTCACTGACAGGCAGCTCATGCAACCGCGCCCGGTACTCGCCGGGCGTGGCATCGAACCAGCGGCGGAACGCACGGAAGAAGTTGCTTGGGTCGGCAAACCCCAACAGGTAGGCAATTTCCAGCAGGGTCATGCTCGGCTGCGCCAGGTATTGCTCGGCCAGTTCGCGGCGGGTGTCGTCGAGCAAGGTCTGGAAACTCGTGCCCTCCTCCTGCAAGCGGCGCTGCAAGGTGCGCTGGGACAGGTGCAACGTCTGCGCAACCACTTCACGCTTGGGCTCGCCCTGGGGCAGCAACCGGCATAGCACCTGCCGCGCCTTGTGGGTCACCCGGCTCTCGGAAAACCGCGCCAGGTACTCCCCGGCAAAACGATCGTGCAACAACGCCATCGCCTCGTTCGCCGTGGGCAACGGCGCCTCCATATCGGCCCGTTCGAAGATCAGCGCGTCATAGGGCGCGTTGAACACCAGCGGTGCATGGAAGGCTTGTTTGTAGGGCGCCAGGTCCGCTGGCTGATCGCCCTGCACCAGCACC
Source organism: Pseudomonas sp. Ag1 (assembly GCF_000278565.1). Lineage (NCBI taxonomy): Bacteria > Pseudomonadati > Pseudomonadota > Gammaproteobacteria > Pseudomonadales > Pseudomonadaceae > Pseudomonas > Pseudomonas sp. Ag1. The sequence continues at coordinate 5,472 of NZ_AKVH01000054.1, read as the reverse complement.
TTGCGCGGTTGCAACGTGCGCCCGGTCAGCCAGCCGCATAACGCCAGGGCACTGGCCAGGGACGCTTCGGCACTTTGCCGGGTAGGCGGCAGGTGGTCGCCGTGCACCGTCAGAATCAGCGCATAACCTTCGGGCAACAGGCGGAAACTCAGGTCGGCACTTTCAGCAATGATTCGCTGGTAACGCACCAGCCGCATAAAACCTTCGGCCAGGGTATTGCTGGACATCAAGGCGTAGCCGGCCACATGAAACGATGCCGGGCGCACCACCTTGCCCATGTTCAAGCCAATCGCCGGGTTGCCCGACAGCTCGACCGCGCGCTGCCAGAGCCGGGTCATGGAGTCCTGGGGGAAGCGTGCATCCGGGTCATTCAGCGCGGCGTAATCCAGGCCAAGCTGCTTGAACAAGGCACGGCAATCCAGGCCGTCCATTTCCAGCGCCTTGACTATCCCCATCGCCCAGCTTGCAGAAGTCGTTCGTTCGCTCATGGCGTTTTCTTAACAAGGAAGGCTGAAACGACAGCCAGGAATCCGAAGGATACTAAAGTGGCATCTATTGTCACTGGCTGTTACCACTGATGACTCTAGACTCAAATAAGCTCCCCGCCGAACATCTGTCGGGCAGAACAATAACCAGAGGGCCGACCACTGTGGAAAATGCCAGGCAATTCAACAGCTTCGCCGATTTCTACCCGTATTACCTGAGCGAACACGGCAACAGTACGTGCCGTCGCCTGCACTTTATCGGCACCAGCCTCGTTATCTTCATACTCGCGTTGGCGATCGGCAAAGGTGCGTGGTGGCTGCTGCTGGCGCTGCCGGTGGCCGGCTACAGCTTTGCCTGGATCGGCCATTTCTTCTTTGAAAAGAATCGCCCGGCGACCTTCCAGCATCCGCTGTACAGCCTGTTGGGGGATTTCGTGATGTACCGCGACATGATTCTGGGCAAGGTGCCGTTCTAGCCCCACGCTTGAAGAACAATAAGAGAGGCTTTGATGAACCAGCAGGCCCGTTTCACCCATATGCAGGATGGTACCCAGGAAGACTGGGCGATCATCGCCAAGGATTTCAGTGCTTACGCCCGGCAATTGCCAAGCCGGATCCTGGCGCATCTACGGCTGCTGGAGGGCGACTTCGGCGGCTTCCCGGTGGACCGCCTGACCCACTCGCTGCAAACCGCCAGCCGCGCCTGGCACGATGGCCGGGATGAAGAGTACGTGGTGTGCGCCCTGCTCCACGACATCGGCGACACCCTCGGTTCCTACAATCACCCGGACATCGCCGCCGCGATTCTCAAGCCGTTCGTAAGCGCCGAGAATCTGTGGATGGTGGAGAAGCACGGGATCTTCCAGGGCTACTACTTCTTCCACCACCTGGGGATGGACCGCCACCTGCGCGAGCAATTTGGCGACCACCCGCAGTACCGGCAAACCATCGAGTTCTGCGCGCAGTACGACGCGGCGGCGTTCGACCCGGCCTACGACACCCTGCCGCTGAGCTTCTTCGAGCCGATGCTGGCGCGGGTGTTTGCCCAGCCGAAGAACTCGCTCTACAAGGCGGCGATGGAACGCCAGGGTTAAACCGGCAGCAATGTGCCGCCGTGACCGGTTTGGGTGGCTGGCTCCGGATCTTTGACGATCTCCCGGGCCACCATCAGGATCACGATGGCCGCAATGATGTCGAAAATCGCCAGCACCACAAACAGCGGGCTGTAGCCGACCTTGGTCACCAGCACGCCGAACACCGCAGTAAATGCCGCAGCCCCGATAAACCCGCACATCTGCCCGCCACCGGTGGCGGTGGCCACGTCGTTCTTGCCGAATGAGTCCGAGGCGATGGAAAACAGTGCACCCGACAAGGTCTGGTGGGCGAAACCGCCGACACACAGCAGGGCAATCGCGGTGTAGGCACTGTCCACCAGGCCGATGCACGCCGGGCCGATCATGCACAGGCAACCGAACAGCATCACCAGCTTGCGCGAGGTGAACAGCGAGACCTTGAAGTAGCGGTGGAACAACGGGCTCAGGTAGCCACCCAGCACACAGCCAATGTCGGCGGCCAGGAACGGCAGCCAGGCGAACAGCGCCATTTCCTTGATGTTCATGTGCCGCTCGGTCATCAGGTACAACGGAATCCAGGCATTGAACGTCTGCCAGGCCGGCTCCGAGAGCATGCGCGCCGAGGCGATGGCGAAAAAGTTGCGGCTCTTGAGGATGCGCTTCCAGCTGGCTTTCTTCTGCACGCCTTCCTTGAGGTGGGTTTCCTGGCCGGCCTCGATGTACTCACGCTCGGCCTGGGCCAGCAGGCGCTGGTCACGCGGGTGCTTGTACAGCAGCAGCCACAGCCCGCTCCACACCAGGCCGATGCCGCCAACGATCAGGAATGCCAACTGCCAGCCGCTGTGCAAAATCGCCCAGACCACCAGTGGCGGCGCCAACAACGCACCAAACGACGAACCAAAGTTGAACCAGCCGATGGCGACGGAGCGCTCCTTGGCCGGGAACCACTCGGTAATCGCCTTGACGCCGCCGGGGAAGCCCGCCGACTCCGTCAGCCCCAGTGCGCCACGGGCCACTGCCAGGCTCTGCCAACCGGTGGCGAATGCCGCCAGGGCACAGACTACCGACCAGGAGATGGCGAAGATGGCAAAGCCCAGCTTGGTACCGATCGCATCGATCACATAACCGGCGATCGGCTGCATCAAGGCGTAGCACACCTGCCAGGCAACAACGATGTGGGAATACTGCTCAGTGGAGATGCTCAGGTCGGTCATCAGCGTGGGGGCTGCGACTGAGAGCGTGTTGCGGGCCAGGTAGTTAATAATCAGGCCGACCGTCATCAGCCCGACCATCCACCAACGGATGCCTTTGATTTTCATCGCTTCACCTTAATTATTTTTAGATTTGAGGCGTACGTTCTGCGACCGAGCGCATCCGTATTACGGGCGCTATAAAACTGTAACGTCATATGTCGTCATACAACTGTTAGCGTTATATTCAGTCCGCAGTACGATGTCAATCCGTGAGGGGTGATGTTGTACGATGACAATCGACACCCCTGTGGCGCCACGTCACTTGCGCGGCAGGATGAAGACGCGTTCATTTTCTGAGATAAAATCTTTCTGTCATTTACAGTGCTGTATCCTGCACAGGCTTTTTGAACGCGCGGAATCACCTGCGATTGATAAAACAGATCTTGCGAGGAGCGACGACGATGCACGAAATCCCTAATCTCCCCTTCCCAAGCCTGCACGAAACTGAGCAGCCAACCCCGCAACAGGCCGGTGCCACCAAGCCCGAGCCCAAAGAGGCAAAACCGGTCGACCGCAAGAGCGAAGACTGAGAGCCGTACCCAGACCGTGTGGAAAGCGTGACATTGCGCGCTTTCCACACCGCCTGAACACCGTGAGCCCCGCCATGACCGACACCACCCCCGATACCGCCCTGCTCGACACTGCCTTGCACATGGTCGACGTATGGAACCGCCTCACCCCGGAAAAACAGGCCCTCCTGCTCAAGCGCTTCGGCACCCAGGAAAACGCCCTCGCCGCGTTGGTAACCACGCAACTGCTCAACCCCGCCGATCGCTAAAAGTTTGCTTTGCTGCCCCCGCACGCGCCCAGCATCGGTATCATAAGCAGCCTATCTTTTCCTGCTGCGACAGTGGACCTCTCCCCATGCCAGATACCCAGCGCCCCATGGCGGTCACGCTGCAAGTCGTTTCCATCGTTTTGTTCACCTTCATCGGCTACCTGAATATCGGCATTCCCCTGGCCGTGTTGCCTGGCTATGTGCACAGCGACCTGGGCTTTGGCGCCGTGATCGCGGGCCTTGTGATCAGCGTGCAATACCTGGCCACTCTGCTGAGCCGGCCCTATGCCGGACGCATCATCGATAATCGCGGCAGCAAGCGCGCCGTCATGTACGGCCTGGCCGGTTGCGGGTTGAGCGGCGTGTTCATGTTGCTCTCGGCGTGGCTGTCACACCTGCCGGCGCTGAGCCTCACCAGTCTGCTGATTGGCCGCCTGGTGCTGGGCAGCGCTGAAAGCCTGGTGGGCTCGGGTTCCATCGGCTGGGGCATTGGCCGGGTGGGCGCGGCGAATACCGCCAAGGTCATCTCCTGGAACGGCATCGCCAGCTACGGCGCCCTGGCCATCGGCGCACCGCTGGGGGTGTTGCTGGTCAGTCATTTCGGGCTGTGGAGCATGGGCGTCAGCATCATCCTGCTGGCGGTGCTGGGCCTGCTGCTGGCCTGGCCGAAAGTCGCCGCGCCGATCGTGGTGGGCGAGCGCCTGCCGTTCATGCATGTGCTGGGGCGCGTGTTGCCTCACGGCTGCGGGCTGGCGCTGGGCTCGATCGGGTTTGGCACCATCGCCACCTTCATCACCTTGTATTACGCGACCCAGCATTGGGATAACGCGGTGCTGTGCCTGAGCCTGTTCGGTGCCAGCTTTATCGGGGCGCGGTTGTTGTTCGGCAATTTGATCAACCGCATTGGCGGGTTTCGCGTAGCGATTGCCTGTTTGTCGGTGGAGACGCTGGGGCTGCTGCTGCTGTGGCTGGCGCCGGATCCTCATTTGGCGTTGGCGGGTGCGGCGTTGAGCGGGTTTGGCTTTTCCCTGGTGTTTCCGGCCTTGGGTGTGGAGGCGGTCAACCTGGTGCCCGCCTCGAGCCGGGGTGCGGCGGTGGGGGCGTATTCGCTGTTTATCGATTTGTCGTTGGGGATCACCGGGCCGTTGGCCGGGGCGATTGCGGCGGGGTTCGGGTTTGCCTCGATCTTCCTGTTTGCGGCGATCGCGGCGTTTGGCGGGTTGCTGTTGAGCCTGTATTTGTATCGGCAGGCGCCGAAGTATCGCGAAGAACGTCAGGCGAGTTAGAAGTCCACCTTGCCGCGGCCGGCCTTGATGCTCCCGCGTTTGGTCTTGGATTCGAGGCGGCGCTTCTTTGAGCCCAGGGTGGGTTTGGTGGGGCGGCGTTTCTTTTCGACCTTGGTGGCGCTGAGGATCAGTTCCACCAGGCGCTCGAGGGCGTCGGCGCGGTTTTGTTCCTGGGTTCGGTATTGCTGGGCCTTGAGGATCAGTACGCCTTCGCTGGTGATGCGGGTGTCGCGCAGGGCCAGCAGGCGTTCCTTGTAGAAGTCAGGCAGGGACGAGGCCGGGATGTCGAAACGCAGGTGCACGGCGCTGGAGACCTTGTTGACGTTTTGACCGCCAGCGCCCTGGGCGCGGATGGCTGTCAGTTCGATCTCGGCGTCGGGGAGGTGCACGTTGTTGGATATCACCAGCATTTTTTGATCGGGCCTTGGGGTGGAGGGGTAAGGATACGCCAATGTGTTGGGCTGCTGGGGGCTGGGGGCTGGGTACATATCCGTTATTTGGGTGATGGCTGAGATTGGTTCCGCTCTTACAGCGGCTCACTTTTGAACAGCGCAAAAGTAAGCAAAACGCTCTTGCCCCACCACTCGGCWCCTCGCC
>NZ_AKVH01000053.1:0-25651 GCF_000278565.1 Pseudomonas sp. Ag1 | reverse complement strand
CGGCCAGCGTGGTTTAACGGGGCGCCTAAGATCAAGATCAAAAACAGATCAAGAACACAGCGGCCTGAAAGCCGACTTGAGTGTTGAAGAGCAAAATCAAAATCTAAAGCGAGCACGGTCAAAAAATGTGGGAGCGGGCTTGCTCGCGAATGCAGTCTTTCAGTTGATGCATTGGGTGACGGACACACCGCATTCGCGAGCAAGCCCGCTCCCACATTTGGACCGTGTGCGCCCTTGATCTTGCTCTGGCTTCTACCACTCAAGCCGGCCTGTAGGCCGCTGTGCTCTTGCTTTTGATTTTGATCTGGCTCTGACTGCCCCAATAAGCCCGAGCCACAGCGAGGCGCCGACAGGCGGGGCAGAGCCCTGTGCTTACTTTGGGCTGGGCCGGCATTCCGGCTTTTCCAAAGCGAGTCGCTGTAAGAGCGAAACCATAAGCAGCCGTTACTCAACTAACGGATATGTACACCAACCCCCCCCTACCCCTCACAATCGAAAACCTCCCCACGCCTAACCACACTACCCGCCGCAAGCACCGCTCCCGGTGCCAACACACCATTGGCTCCAACCCGCGACTGATCCCCAAGCAGCGCGCCAAACTTGTCACAGCCGGTGCGCTGCAACTGCCCGTCAATGCGCACCTGCACTTCCTTGTCGTCACGCTCGTTCCGGTAGTTGGCCACGATACTGCCGGCTTCCAGGTTAACCCCGCGGCCCAATACCGAATCACCGACAAAGTTGAAATGCGCCAACTTGCTGCCGCTGAAGACAAAGGACGTCTTGAGCTCGGCACCCGGTCCGAAGATGCAATATTCATCCACCCAGCAACCGCCGCGAAGGTAGGCACCGGCAGCGATAAAACAGTGGGCGCCGATGATCAGCGGCGCTTTCAAAACAGCGCCCGCCTCTACGACCGCAGTACGGTGCACGGCAATCTCGTCATGAATCTCATAGTCATCATCAGAAAGCCCCGGCAGCAATTTGCGAACGATTTCCGGCGCCCGGGTCACCAACTCCCACGGCGCAAGATCCACCCAGGGTGCCAGCGGCGAACGGGAAAAATCAGCGATGTAATCGGTCAGTCGAATCAACGTCGAGCCCTCTACAGATCAGAGAAGCCCGAAACGCTAACACCCCCGTCACTGCCCGTCGAGCAGCACCGGTTTGCCCAACTCGCCGATCTTCTCCAGCCGCGCCCGCACGATGTTGCGGCTGATATTCAGCAGGCGCCCGGTCTGCAACTGGTTGCCATGGCAATAGCGATAGGCCGCGCGAAAGATCGTCTCTTCGATGTGCTCGTAGAGGTCCGGAATGTTCTGTTCGAACAACGCAGTGAGCGCCGCCTCCAGGCTCACCGGCCCAGTGATCGCAGGCGCGGCCTGGTTCGCCTCGTCCTGGCGAATGCCGGAAGAACGCATGTCCACCAGGTGCAAATCCGGCGGCTGCACCAGTTGATTGCGGCACACCAGCAACGCATGGTGAATGGCGTTTTCCAGCTCGCGAATATTCCCCGGCCAGCTGTGTTCCAGCAGCTTGCGCTCGGCATCGATGCTCAGTGACGCGCGGTTGTAGCCGAGGCGCTGGCAGTGCTCTTCAAGAAAAAATTCCGCCAGCGGCAGGATGTCGCCGGGCCGTTCCCGCAGGGGCGGCAGGCGGATGGTGGCGACGTGCAGGCGGTAGAACAAATCCTCACGAAAATGCCCCGCCACCACCGCGTCGGCGAGGTTGACGTTGGTGGCCGCCACCAGCCGTACGTTGATCGGAATCGGTGTGCGCGAGCCCAGGCGCACCACTTCTCGCTCCTGCAACACCCGCAATAATTTGACCTGCATGTTCAACGGCAAATCGCCGATCTCATCCAGAAACAGCGTGCCGCCGTTGGCCGCTTCGAACCAGCCGGCCTTGTGGGTGGTGGCGCCGGTGAATGCGCCTTTCTCGTGGCCGAACAACTCACTTTCCACCAGGGTTTCGGCGAAGGCGCCGCAGTTCACCGCCACAAACGGTTCACGCCCGCGACGGCTCAGGTGATGGATATGCCGCGCGACCAATTCCTTGCCGGTGCCGGTCTCGCCGATGATCAAGGTGTTGGCCTCACTGGGGGCCAGGCGCTCGATACGCGCCAGCAATTCCTGTGAGCGCGGGTCCTTGAAGACCAGCACGGTGGCGCGCACCGACTTGGTCAATTCACGGGCATTGGGATGGGTGATCAGCGACATGGTGCATTCCTGGCAGTAAAAGCGCGTGTCAATAGTGCATGAAGTTTTCTATACCATTTAATTATTAATTAATATTTATATATTCCCAAAAAGAATATGCCAACAAGTCGCACCTCGCCTGCTGCTGGAGCAGCAATCAGCCAGCACCTGCGTGTGTGCAGATCAACACCAAGCCGTTGCCAGGCAGTCCTTCGAAAACCCGCAAAGCCACGTTCTACAAGGCGTGCAGCGCGTTTTTCGGCTGATGGCATGCAATCTGCTCTCTCCCTCTCAACGCCACCTGCCCTGTAGGAGCTGGCTTGCCAGCGAAGAGGCCCTAAAGCCTTGCACCGACTAAACGGACGCTTTCGCCGACAAGCCGGCTCCTACAGGGGGGCGCGATCACTTAGCAGGGAGATCCCAATGAAAAGATTCTGGCGCAACAGCATCGCCACCATGTTCGCTGTGCTGGTCAGCACCGGCGTGCTGGCCGAACAGGCGCCACCGGCGTCGGTGAAGATCGCGATCGTCGCCTACACCCAGGGCGGCAAACCGGTGTTCGGCGGCATCGCCGGGCGCGTCATCGAAGACGGCTGGCTCCAAGCGCAACTGCGTGAGCGCGGGGTCAAGCTGGAGTGGATCGCCCTGCCCCATGCCGGCGCCGGGCCGCAGATCAACGAAGGCTTCAGCAACAACAGCCTGGACTTCGCCGTACGCGGTGACCTGCCCTCGGTAATTGCCGGCGCCGGTGGCGTACCAGGCAAGCTGATCGTGCCCGGTGGCAGCGGCAACAATATTTACCTGGTGGTACCGGAAGGCTCCGCCGCGAACACCATCGAAGACCTCAAGGGCAAGCGCCTGGCGCTGCATCGCGGTCGGCCATGGGAGTTCGCCTTCAGCAACTTCCTGGCCAGCAAGGGCCTGAAGCTCGACGATTTCAAGATTGCCAACCTCAACCCGCAAGTCGGCGCCGCGGCTGTGTCTGCCGGCAAGGTCGACGCAGCAGTGTTGCTCAGCGAGGCCTATGCCCTGGAAGACAAAGGCGTGGGCAAGATCATCTGGTCGACCAAGCAAGGCAGCAACGACTGGCGGCTGGTCTCCGACCTGTGGGGCACCGAGACCTTCGTACAGCAGCACCCGGATATCACCCAATTGCTCGCCACCGCCTGGGTGAAAGCTGCGTGGTGGATTTCCCAGCCACAGAACCAGGACGCCTATTACCAACTGTCATCCCGCGCCGGCACCGCCGAGAGCGTGCTGCGTCGCGACGACCAGAACGACCCGGTGGCCTGGAAGGATCGCTGGGCGCCAAAAAGCGACCAGCAACTCAAGGCTCATTACCAGGCCCTCACCACCTACGCCCTGGCCAATCACCTGATTCGCGACACCTACGACATCGGCCCGTCACTGGCCACCGGCTTTACCAACCAGGCCCTGATCGACCTGAAACTCACCGACTACTGGCCGGCCCTGCGTGGCCAGGTCAGCACCAATCCGTAATAGGGAAATTGAGCATGAAACTGCCGCACTCCTTTGCCTTCGGCCTCAGCGTCCTGGCCCTGTCCATGAGCGTGTTTGCTGCCGACACCTACGCCCCCAAACCTGACCCGCTGCAAGGTGATGGCCGCGTCTCGGCTTTCTACACCTGGGAAAAAGCCATCCCGGCCGTTCCCGGCAAACTGCTGCGCAGCGAGCCGCTGGACAACACCCTGAGCCTGGCCAATGCCGCCAGCGCCCAACGCATCCTGTACACCTCCACCGACGGCATCGATAACAAGACACCGATCGTGGTGTCCGGCGCGTTGTTCCTGCCCAAAGGCACGCCGCCTGCCGGTGGCTGGCCAGTGGCGAGCTGGGGCCATGGCACCGTGGGCGTGGCGGATGTGTGTGCGCCGTCGTGGCAAGGTCGCTCCTACCGTGACGTGGCCTACCTCAATCGCTGGCTGGCCGAAGGCTTTGCCGTCGTCGCCACCGACTACCAGGGCCTCGGCGTACCCGGTGGGCATCCGCTGCTGAACAGTCGCATGGCCGCCTACGGGATTCTCGACGCCGCCAAGGCCGTGGTGGCCGGGGTACCCGGGCTGGCCGACAAAGTGCTGATCGTCGGCCAGTCCCAAGGCGGTGCCGGCGCCTTCGCCGCAGCCGCCTATGCCGCCACCTACGCTCCGGACCTGGGAGTGAAAGGCAGCATCGGCACCGGCGTGATCTACACCCTCGACTACGCGAAGAACCCCAGCGAGGAAGTGCGCAACAAGGTCGATCCCACCCTGGCCTACGGCTTCTACACGTTGCTCGCCGCCCAGCAATACGACCCGAGCATCAACCCCGCCGACTTCTATACCGACAAGGCCCTGCCGATTTTCGAGCAGGCCCGTACCAGTTGCCTGTTCGCCCTCGAAGGTGATGTCGAAGGCCTCGGCCTGAGCATCGCCAACACCAAGAAAGACTACAAGGGCAAGCAACTCGCGCCGTGGCTGGCGCAGGTGTCTTACCCGACGCTGAAAACCTCGAAGCCGATTTTCATCGGCACCGGCGCCGAAGACACCACGCCGGCCGCCGCGACCCAGGTCAAGCTGATGCAGGACGCCTGCAAGGCTGGCTCCATCGTCGAAGGCCACCTGTACAAAGGCCTGGGCCACAGTGCCACGGTCAATGCATCGCTCAAGGACTCGATCCCGTTTGCCCACAAAGTCATCAACGACCAGCCGATCACCCCGATCTGCGCCCCCACCGAGCAATAAGCAGGAGGCTTGCATGAGCATCGAATTCTTTACCCGCCTGCCCTTGCACGGCGAAACCCAGTTCCTGCCCGGCGACCCGCGCAACCGGGGCGACTGGCATCGCGGCGGGCCCAGCACCGGCGCGGTGTCGGGCTTCAGTGTCGGTGATCATTTCACCTACATCGACTACCTCGGGCAAATCGCCAGGGCTGCGGAGATCAACGGCTTTGGCGGCGCACTGATGGTCAACGCGCCCACCGGCGAAGAACCGTGGACCGTCTGCGCGCTGCTGGCCCGGGAAACCCGTACCCTGCAATTCGTCACCGCCTTCCAGCCTTACCACTACACCCCATGGGTGGCGGTGCAGCAGGCGGCGACCTACCAGCGGGCCACCGGCAACCGCCTGGTGTGGAACATCATCAACGGCGGCTCGGACGTGATCCAGCGCCAGGTCGGCGACTTCAGCGACCACGATGAACGCTACGAACGCGCCACCGAATTCATGGACGTGGTCAAGGGCTATTGGCACAACGAGTCCTTCCACTACGACGGCAAGTTCTACAAGGCCGACGGTGGTGGCCTGCGCGGGCCATTGAAGAAGGCCAAGCTGCCGCTGATCTGTACCGCCGGCTCATCCATCGCCGCCCGGGAGTTTGCCGCCAAGCACGCCGACTTCTACCTGATGCGCGCCGAACACCCGGACGAAATCGCCGCCCTGATCGCCGACCTGCGCGAACGCGCGCTGAAGTGGGGCCGCACTGACATTCGCTTCGGCCTGTCGATTGACGTGATCACCCGGGAAACCGAAGAACTGGCCCGCACCGAAGCCAAACGCTTCTTCGACGAAGGCATCGCCCGCGGCGCGGTCAAGGCCGTGGCGGCCCACGCCGGGTTGCGTACGGCGCGCAAGCTCAGCTACGAGCACGGCTTCAGCGAAAAAACCGAGACCCAGGGCTTCGATGACTTCTTCATCCACCCCAATGTATGGACCGGTTTTGGCTACATCGGTATTCCACCGGGCTGTGCGCTGGTGGGCAGCTACGAGAACGTGGTGGCGCGGATTCGCGAGTACAACAGCATCGGCATCGACCTGTTCTTCCTCGCCGGCTATCCGCACCTGGAAGAAGCCTACCGCCTCGGCGAGCACATCCTGCCGCACTTTCGCAGTGAACGCGCCGAGTTGAGTCGTCCCCAGGAGCCGGTGTTGGAACTGCGCTCCGCCAACGGCCCGGCCGGAGTCTGATGCCATGAGCCTACTGCTTAGCCGTCGGGACTTTCTCGGCTACAGCGTGACCGTCGGCGGCGGCTTGCTGCTGGCCGGTTGCGGCCCCGCTGACACGCCCAAAAACGTCACCGGCAACGATCAACCCCGCTACGGCGGGCGCCTGCGCCTGGGGATTCTCGACGGCAACCAGAGCGGCAACCTCGATGCCCACAAACCCATTGGCAGCGGCATCGTTCGCGGCTTTGCGTTGTACAGCAAGCTCTGGGAATGGGACGAGCAGATGCAGCCGCGCCTGGCTCTGGCCGAGTTCGCGGAGCCGAATGCCGACGCCAGCAGCTGGACCCTGCGCCTGCGCCCCGGCCTGGAATTCCACAACGGCAAGACCATCGACGCCGACGACCTGATCTTCTCGATCCGCCGCCTCACCGACCCGCAGCTGGCCTCGCCCTACGCGGCGCTGCTGCACTGGGTGGACCGCGACAACCTGGTCAAGCTCGACAACCGCACCGTGCGCCTGAGCTTCCGGGAGGGACGTAGCTACATGCCGCTGGCAGAAACCTGGGTCAATTTCGGCGGCATCGTGCCGGTGGACTACCACCCGGTCACCAACCCGGTGGGCGCCGGCCCCTACAAGCTCAAAAGCTTCACCCCCGGCCAACGCTCACTGTTTACCCGCTTCGAGAACTACTACAAGGACGGCAAGCCCTACGCCGATGAGCTGGAGATCATCGACTTCAAGGATCAGGTCTCGCGCCTGGCCGCCCTGCGTTCCGGGCAAATCGACATGGCCAACGTGATGCCCACCGAGCAGTTGCCGATCCTGCAAAAGGACCCGCGCCTGAAGGTGATCACCTCGGTGACCGGTAACTGGCTGTCGTTCGACATGAACCTCGACAAGCCGCCGTTCAACGACCCACGGGTGCGCGAAGCGTTTCGCCTGATGGCCGACCGCGAAGAACTGGTGCGCCGCGCGTTGAATGGCCAGGGCCGGGTGGCCAATGACCTGTATGCGCCCAGCGACCCGACCTTCAACCACGACCTCCGGCCACGCCCCTACGACCCGCAACGGGCGGCGCAACTGCTCAAGGACGCCGGCCAGGAAAACCTCGAGGTGGAATTGATCACCACTCCGGGGCCTGGCTTGAGTTCGGCGCTGGTGCTGGCCGAGCAGGCCAAGCGCATTGGCGTGACCCTGAAGGTCAAGCAGGTGGACCTGGCGACTTTCCAGGGCCCGTTGAAAAACGACTGGACCCTGAGCACCGGCGGCAGCATCGGCGCGCCGTTCCTGGCCAGTGCGATCCATACCGACGCGCCGTTTGCGGTGTCCAACAAGACCCACTTCAACGACCCGCAATTCAGCGAGCTGTTCCTGGCCGCCATGGCCCAGCCCGACCTGGAAAAACGCAAGGCCCTGGTGCATCAGGTCCAGCAGATCCAGTACGAGCGCGGCGGGATGCTGATCTGGGGCTACGCCGACTTGCTCGACAGCGTTTCCACCCGCGTCGGCGGGGCGCAGTCGGAAGAGTCGCTGTTCAGCACCTGGCGCTTTGAAAAGCTCTGGCTCAAAGACACGGCCTGACCCACTTACACCGCATCGCCCTGTAGGAGCCGGCTTGCCGGCGATGGCGTCCGGTCGACCGGCGCAGGGCCCAAGGGCCTCATCGCCGGCAAGCCGGCTCCTACAAGGGACCGTGCGCTCTTCATTGTTTTTTATGGGGCACCTCTGCCATGCACGCTATCGCCTTGCGTTTACCTCTGCTGCTGGCCGCAAGCCTGCCAATCCAGGCGTTTGCCGCCGATACCCAACTGCAAACCGTGACCGTGCAGGCCAGTGCCAGCCAGTCCGATGATGATGCCCTGCCCACCCGCCCGCCGACGTCGGTGTACGGCGGCACGGAGACCAAGGTCCTCGACACGCCGCGTTCGGTGGTGCAGATCAACGCCGAGCAGTTGGCCAACGACTCGATCCGCAGCGCCGATGACCTGGTCAAATACGCCCCCGGCATCACCCGGGGCGGCGGCCAGAACGCCGGCATCGCCCCGCAGTTTCGCGCCCAGGGCTCCGAGGTATTCCAGGACGGCCAGCGCGGTTACGGCGTGCGCCACCCGGCGAACTTCAACGCCTACGAAGGCGCCGACATCGTCGCCGGGCCGTCGTCGGTCACCTACGGTTCGGTGTCCGGCAGCGGCGGCTATGTGAACTACCTGAGCAAGAAACCCGACTTCAATGAGTTCAAGACCAAGCTCAGCGGTGAACTGGGCTCGTGGATACCGGACGGCACGTCCCGCAGTTCCAACAAATTCAGCATCGACAATACCGGGCCACTGAACGACAACCTGGCCTATCGCCTGAGCATCACCAAGCAGCGCCAGCAGGACTTCTACGACAACGTCGACAACAATTTCGACGCGTTCTACGGCGCCCTCGCCTGGCGCAACGACAACGTGCGGGTGGACTGGAACGCCAGCTACGACAACTACTACGACTACAACATCACCCACGGCTGGAACCGCGCCACCCAGGACCTGGTGGACAACGGCAAGTACTACGTCGGGCGCGCCACGCCGATTATCCAGAACGGCAACACCCTGTGGTCGCCGGTGCTGGCCTCTGGCGCCGCCGATGCGCCAACCCTCGGCTGGGTCAAGCGCCAGCGCAATGCCCAGGGCCAATACAGCGTGGTGGACGGCAGCTTCCAGACCGCCTCGCCCAACACCCAGAGCAACCCCGGCAGCCTGCGGGGCTGGGTGTATGACCCGACGCTGGCGGGCAACGGCGAACGCTCGCTGTCCTCGCAAACCGGGCAACGCAAGGAAGACGAAAGCAGCTCCCGGCGCTTTACCACGCAACTGCGCGTCGAGGCCGACTTGTCGCCCACCATCACGCTGGCCAACAGCACGTTCTACGAACGCTCCAAGGACATCACCGATGCCGTGGGTTCGTTCCAAGTGCAGTCCAAAGACAACATCTTCGACAACCGCTTCGAATTCCGCTCGCGCAATGAAACCCGCCTGGGCGGCTGGACCCTGCGGGATGACAGCAACACCGGCCTGATCTATCGCCGCGAATTCAACCAATCGATTGCGGCCAATAACAGCTTCGGCTCCACCATCAACGCCTATGACCTGACCCAGAACCCCTCGGGCAAGAACCCCGGCGACCTGCTGGGCCTTACCGGTGCCAACCCCGCCGGCGGCAATGGCGCATGGATCGGCCAGCCCGGCGTGCCGCAGTATTCCAACTACTACGGCTGGCTGAACCTGCCACCGATGTACCCGGCCGGGCACGGGCTCTACGCCGAGTCTGTAGCGCCCTACACCGCCGAAAGCACCTGGACCACCAAGACCCTGTTCAGCCAGCACAACCTCAAGTACGGCGACTACTTCGGCCTGAACATCGGTGCCAGCCGCAGCTGGATCGAGGCCGAGATCGACAACCCGTTCGTGCTCGCCGGCGGCAACCCGCGCAAGGACAGCGACAACTACCGGCTGTTCGCGTTCCAGGTCAGCCCCTACGTCAAGCCCACGGAAAACACCACGCTGTACTACACCTTCGATCGCTCGCTGGCGGTCAACACCGGGTTCTTCTCCAACGGCCTGGGCTGGGGCAGCGGCAGTGGCGCCAACCAGCTCAACCCGTTGGCGTTCCAAAGCCTGAGCGTGTTGCACGAAGTGGGCGTGAAGGTCGAAGCGGTGCCCAACCAATTGTTCATGACCCTGGCCGCGTTCAAGCAGGCTCGGGACCAGGCGCCAGACAGCAACAACAGCATCGCGCGGCTGGTGATCAAGGGCGTGGAAGCCACCGTGCGCTATCAGCCGGATGACCACCTGCGCAGCGGCCTGAACCTGTCCAAGCTCAATGCCTACAACGAATTCACCTCCCAGGCGGGATTTGCATCGGCCGGGTTCGTGCCCGACAACGGCACGGTGTTCGGCGATAACAACAGCCTCAACCAGCGACCTTCCGGGCGTTTCGACGCGGTGCAGATTCCCGAATACACCGCCAGTGGCTACGTCGACTACCGCTTCGACTCGGGCTTTGGCGCCGAGCTGTCCGGCTGGTGGACCAGCAACTGGTACCTGAACCTGAGCAAGACCGTAAAGATCCCCAACGAATACAACCTCGACCTTGCCGTGTACTACCGCCAGCCGCAGTGGAGCACCACCTTGCGCGTGCTGAACCTGACCAACGAACTGAACTTCGTCAGCGGCCTGGCCGGCTCCACCAACACCTTCCTGCAACCGATGCCGGGCCGCACCTTGCTGGCCCAGGTCGACTACCAGTTCTAACCCTCAAAGGAGCCCCAGCATGTCCATTGAATTTGTCGGCATGATCTTCCCCCGCCAATGGTCCGAGACCCGTGGCGTGCGCAGCCCGGATTTCGACCTCGACTTTATCCGCCACCACGCCCGCGCCCATGAACACGCAGGCTTTGACCGGGTACTGATCGCCAGCGGGCCCGGCAGCGCCGACAGCCTGCAAATCGCCGCCTACGCGGCGGCGCACACCGAGCGCCTGGGCTTCATGATCGCCCACCGCCCGGGGCTCACTGCGCCGACGGTCGCAGCCCGCGCGTTTGCCACGCTGGACCACACCACCGGCGGCGGGCGCATTCGCCTGCATGCCATCACCGGCATCACCGCCGAACCCCAGGAAGGCGACTTCCTGCTGGACAAGACCGAGCGCTACCAACGCACCGACGAATACCTGGAGATCGTGCGGCGCACCTGGGCCGCCGAGGAGCCTTTCGACTTCGAGGGCAAGTACTTCAACATCAAGGGCGCGTTTTCCCCGGTCAAGCCGCTGCAACAGCCGCATATCCCGATTTCGTTTGGCGGCTCGTCGGACATTGCCTACCAGATTGCGGTCAAGCATGCGGACCTGTATGCGCTGTGGGGCGAACCGTTGAGCGGTGTGGCGGAGCAGATTGCCAAGCTCAAGGCGGCGGCCAGTGCGGCGGGTGTACAGGCGCCAAGGGTGAGTTTGTCGGTGCGCCTTATCTTGGGCGCGACCGAGGAACTGGCGTGGCAACGGGCCGAGCAGATTCTGGAGCAGATCAAGGCCAACCCGCAGTTCGCGGCGGGCAGCCCGTGGCAGAAGCGGATCAAGGGAACGGGATCGGAACGGTTGCTGGCAGCGGCGGCTTTAGGCGATCGGCATGACCGCGCGTTGTGGATGCCGACGGCGACGGCTGTTGGGGCGTATGGCGACACAACGGCGTTGGTGGGCACACCGGAGACCGTGGCCCAGGCGCTGCTGGATTATGTGGATCTGGGGGTCACGACGTTTTTGAACCGGGGGTACGACCCGCTGTATGACACCGTGGATTATGGGCGGTGGATCATTCCGGCGGTGCGCGAAGAGGCTCGGCGCCGCAAGGCCGCGTAAAGGCGGCCTCCGCCATCGCCGGCAAGCCGGCTCCTACAAGTGTGCGCCTTTTACCGTAGGCGCCGGCTTGCCGGCGATCACTGCGCAGCAGTGCCAATCAGCCCAGCGATGGCGAATGCTCAAGCAACGTCTGCGTATACGCCGCCTGCGGCTGATCCAGCACGCTATCCACCGCGCCCTGCTCCACCACCCGCCCGACCTTCAGCACCAACACCCGGTCGGCAATCGCCCGCACCACGCCCAGGTCATGGGTGACGAACAGCAACGTCAACCCGTCCCGCTGCAACTGGCGCAGCAAATCCAGAATCGACGCCTGCACCGAGACGTCCAGCGCCGAGGTGATTTCATCGCAGATCAGCAGCTTCGGTTCGCACAGCAATGCCCGGGCAATTGCCACGCGCTGGCGCTCACCGCCGGACAGGCTATGGGGATACAACTCGCCCACCGAAGCCGGCAGCGACACCCGCTTGAGCACCGCCTCCACCCGCTCACGCGCGGCACTGCCTTTAACCGCAAAGAAGTGCTCCAGCGGTGCGCTCAAGGTCTGGTACACCGTCTGCCGGGGATTCAATGCCCGGTACGGGTTCTGGAAGATGTACTGAATCTGGTGCCGCAAGCCCGCCTCGCGCTGCCGTGCCTGTAACGGCAGCGGTTGCCCCGCGTAACGCAGCTCGCCTTCGGCATTCTCCCCCAACCCGGCAACGGCCCGCGCCAGGCTGGTCTTGCCGGAACCGGACTCGCCCACCAGCGCCAGGCACTCCCCCGGCAGCAATTGCAGGGACACGTCAAACAGCACCTGGCGGTCATACGCCACGTTCAACCCGCTGATCTCCAGCAAGGCCTTGTCGGTGCGCGCGTCCACCGCAGCAATCGGCGCCAGGGCGATGCGCTGCAACGGCTGATCATGGGGTGCAAGACACGCCACTTCATGCCCTGGCGACAGCGGCTGCAATAGCGGTTCCTGCTGCGAACACCCTGCCCGAAAACGCTCGCACCGCGGCCCGAAGCCACAGCCTTGAGGCCGCTGCCCCGGCGCCGGGGCATGCCCGCCAATCGCCAGTAATTCTCGGCGCCCGGCCACATCGGGAATCGCCGCCAACAAGCCCCGGGTGTAGGGATGGGATGGCCGACTGAACAAGCCGTCCCGGGTAGCCGTTTCAACAATCCGCCCGGCGTACATCACCATCACCCGGTCCACCAGGTCCTTGATCACCGCCAGGTCATGGGACACATACACCGCCGCCACGCCCTGGCTTTTGCACAAGCGGCGCAAGGTGGCGAGGATATGCGCCTGGGTGGTGACGTCCAGGGCGGTGGTCGGTTCGTCCAGCACGATCAGCCGCGGTTGCAGCACAAACGCCAGGGCCAGCATCACTCGCTGTTGCTGGCCGCCGGACAGTTGATGAGGGAAACGGCGCAAGAACTGCGGGTCATCCGGCAAGCCGACATCACGCAAGGTTTCAATGATGCGCTGTCGCTGCGCCGCCTTGTCCAGGCGCAGTTGATGCACCGCCAGGGTTTCATCCAACAGGCTGCCAATGCGCAGCGCCGGGTTGAGCGCCGTGGCCGGGTCCTGGGCGACATAGCCGATCAGGCTGCCACGGGCACGGCGCAACGCTTCACCTTCCAGGCCCAATAACGCCTGGCCCGCGACATGCACCTGGCCACCGACAATCCGTGCGCCGCGTCGGGCATGGGCCAGCAGCGCGGTAGCCAAGGTGGTCTTGCCGGACCCCGACTCACCCACCAGCCCGAGGATTTCCCCGGCTTCCAGGCTGAAGGACACGCCGGACAACACGTCCACCTGCCCCGCCAATTCAACCCGCAAGCCACTGACGTGCAGCACCGTCGTCGTCATCTGCGCGATTGCATTCATGGCTGTTTTTCTCCCAGGCGTGCGCTGCTGCGGCCGATGCCTTCAGCGAGGATATTGGTGCCATAGGCAAACACGCCGATCAGCACGGCGGGGGCCAACACCGCCCAGGGCTGCACCAGCAACCCGGCCTGGTTTTCATTGATCATCAAGCCCCAGTCCGCCGCCGGCGGCGCCACGCCATAACCGAGGAAGCTCAGGCCCGAGAGCATGCCCACCCCCCAGGTCAGCATGTTGCCAAAGTGCACCAGCAACGGCGTAAGGATGTTCGGCAGGATTTCCTTGAACAGGATCCGCCGCCGCGAGTAGCCCATCATCTGCGCGGCCTCGACAAACTCCTGCCCCGCCACTGCCACCGCGCTGGCCCGCGCCAGGCGGATCACCCCCGGGATAAACGCAATCGACACCGTGAGCACGATCAACCACGGCGCGCGGCCGAGCATCGAGACAATCAACAGCACCAGAATCAGGTCGGGGAACGCCAGGGACACGTCCGCCAGCCAGGTGATCAACTGGTCCAGGCGCCGCCGCGACAGCCCCGCAAGCAAGCCGAGGGAGCTGCCGACGGCCAGGGCAATGCTCGCCGCCGCCACGGACATCCACAGCACCGAGAGGCCGCCGCTGAGCAGCCGCGACAACACGTCATGCCCCAGGAAGTCATACCCGAGCAGCGCCCACCCCGTGGGCGCGCCGTACACCGGCCCGACCATGTCCGTCGAGCCATGGGGCGCCAGCAACGGACCGAACAGCGCCACGGCAATGACCAGCAAGGTGATCAGCGCGCCCTTGCGGGTTTGCGGTTCGGCCAGCCAGTGGGAAATTCGCGTCTTGCTCATGCATCACCTCGGGAGCGCCGCCACCACGGGGTGATGCCCCGGCGGTTGCGCGAAATCAGGGTCACGCGACGGGCCGTGCGCAGCTTGGGCGTGAGCAGCACCGTCAACAGGTCGGCCAACAGGTTGATCAGCACCACCGCCAGGGTGATCACCAGCACGATGGCCTGGATCATCGGCAAGTCGCGCATCTGGATCGCCGCGTTAAGGGCGGTGCCGATGCCGGGGTAACTGAAGATCACTTCGGCCAGCACTGCGCCGCCGATCAGCGTGCGCAAGGTCAGCGCCACGCCCTGGATCGCCGGGACCAGCGCGTTGGGCAAGGTATGCCGCCACACGATCCGCCAATGGGGAATGCCCCGCAGCCGTGCGGCGATCACGTAGTCGGACTCCAGCGCGTCGATCATCGCGGCGCGCACCATGCGCGTGAGGTACGGCAGCGCCGACAGGCTCAGGGCCAGAACCGGCAGCACCAGGAACGGCAACTGGCGCCACAGCGACTGATCCGGGTCGAGGATCGATACCGCCGGCAACCAGTCCATATGCGGCATGGAAAACAGCAGCACCAGGCCGATGGCCAACAGAAAGCCCGGCGTGGCCTTGAGGAAAATCAGCAACGACAGGCTCCAGCGGTCGAGGTGGCTGTCGCGGCGCAGCGACAGGTACACGCCGAGGCCCAGCGCCGCCGGCACCACCACGGCGATCACCCCGGCGAGCAACGCCAGGGTGTAGCCGAAACGCCCCCACAGGATGCTGCCGACCGGCGCGTTGGAATCCAGTGACACCCCGAGGTCGCCACTCAGGGCCGAGCCGAGCCAGCGCAGATATTGCCGCAGGATCGGTTGGTCCAGCCCCAGTTGATGTTGCAGGGTGAGGATGCTTTCCAGTGGCGCGTCGGGGCCGAGGATCACCCGGGCCGGGTCCGATGGCAGCGCCTGGGTGGCGATAAACACCACCAGGCTGATCACCCAGGCGGTAAGCAGGCCGTAGCCCAGGCGGCCGATAAACCATGACAACCAGGCCGGCGTTCGCAAGGGTTTAGACATGGTTCAACCACAGCTCGTCAAAGCGCCAGGAGGCGAAGGTGGTCTGTTCCGGCGTGAGGCCGCCGACCCGCACCGAGGCGGCGTCCAGCACATCGTTGAAACCCCAGATCAGCAGGCCGCCGCGTTCGTGTTGAATCTGCTGGGCCTCGTGCACCAGGCCTTTGCGCAATTGCACATCCGGCTGGGCCAGGGCCTGGCGATACAGCGCATCGAAACGCTGGTCATGGAAGTTGCTGCGGTTGTAGATCGCCAAGGGCGCGTCGTTGTGCAACGCCGATGCGAGGAACCCACGGGCCGGGGTCGAACCCGGTGAGAGTTGCCACTGCTCGCGCTGCGGGCCGTTGAATACCGCGCCGTCGACCTGGGTCACGCGAACCTCCACGCCAGCCTTCTTCGCCTGTTGGGCAAACACCAAAGCGGCATTCACGCCGGCGCCGGATGGGGTCGTCAGCTCCACCCGCAGATCGGTCTGCCCGGCCTGGCGCAGCAGCGAGCGCGCTTGCTCAAGGTCATGGGGGCGCTGCGCAATGTCGTGGTTGTAGGTGGGGTCGTGGGGCGAATACAGGTCATTGGCGATGCGCCCGAAACCGTTGAGGCCCCGGTCCACCAACTCTTGCCGATCAGCCAGCAAGCGAAACGCCTGGCGCACCCGTACGTCGTCAAACGGCGGCTTGGCCAGGTTCAGGTTGAAGCCGGTAAACGAGGTGCTGGGCGACACGCACAGCGACAGGCGCGAGTCGGCCTTGAGCAGCGCGCTGTGCTCGGCCTGCACGCCGCTGGCGACATCGATCTGCCCGGCACGCAATGCGGCCACCCGCGAGACCTGGTCCTTGAATTCGATGATTTCCAGTTCGTCGGCATAAGGCTGGCCGGGTTTGTAGTAATTCTCGAACCGGCTGTAGAGCGAGCGCTGGCCGGGCACGAAGCGCTTGAGTTTGTAGGGGCCGGCGCCCACCGGATTGGTGATGGGGTCGTAGTCGGTGGGGACGATGCCACCGAAGCTGATCAGGGTTTCATCCAGCGGGAAAAAGCTCTGGCCCTCCTTGAAACGGATTTCGATGGTGCGCTCATCCAGCTTGCGCAGCGCATTGCGGTCGATGGCGCCCACCAGTCCGGCAAACGGCGAGGCAAGTTTCGGATCGGTGAGGCGCAGCAGCGAGAACAGCATGTCGTCGGCGCCGATGGTCTTGCCGTGGTGGAACTCCAGGCCCGGCTTGATGCGGATGGTCCAGGCGCTGGCATCGGCGTTCGGCTCGGCGAACTCGGCCAGGGCCAGGCGGGTACTGACGTCGGTGTTCCATTCCCAGAACTTGCTGTACAGCGCCCAGCCGCGAATGATCCCGCCGCCCACCGGTTTGTGGGCATCGAGGTTGCCGGACTGGTCGCCGTCGATAATGCCGATGCGCAGGCGTCCGCCGGTGGTCGGTGTGGTCGACAACACCGCAGTCGGCGCCGCCCCGCTGTCACAACCACCCAGCAGCAAGCCGCCGCCGATGGCCAGGCTGTTGCCGAGAAACACTCGGCGGGAAAATCCTTCGCTCATCAGCTACGCCTCTTGCTGCTGCACGGCGTTCAGACGCGGCACATCAAAACCATGGTCCAGGTCGAGCAACGGGAACAGCAGGTCTGCCACCCGGTGCGCCTCATCGATCAGCGGGAAACCCGACAGGATGAACGCCGAGGTGCCCTGGGCTTCGTACTCACGGATACGCTCGGCCACTTGTTCGGCGCTGCCCACCAGGTAAGTGCCGGCGGCCGGGCCGAGGATGTTGAAGCCGAACAGGCTCGGGCCGAGCCACACGTTGGGGTAGATCTCCAGCTCGCGAGCCGTGGGCAGGCGGCCGGCGCGAATGGTCTCAACGTTGCGCTGGGTTTGCGGGTCGTCGCTGTGGTAATCCTCGAAGCTCACCCCGGGTGGCAACTGTCGCTCAATGGCATTGCGCGCAGTTTGCAGCGAGGTGCGTTGCAGCAGTTTCTCGGCGTGGGCCCAGGCTTCTTCTTCGGTCTCGCGCACGATGATTTGCAGGCGGGTACCGAAGGTCAGCTCACGGCCGATCTTCGCGGCTTCGGCGGCGACCTTGCGGAACTTGTCCCCCAGCTTTGGCGGCGTATTGGCGAAGCTCAGGTACACGTCGAGCAATTGCACCGAGTGTTCCACCCCTGGCCCCGAGGTGCCGGCGCCCCACAGCGGGATGCCCGGTTTCTGGTACGGCGGATGCCAGCCGCCCAGCGGATGCTTGGCCGCTCCGGGCGCACGCGGTGCGAGCTTGATGTATTGGCCGTCATAACCCCGAGTATCGCCGGCATAGAAGCCCTGGAAGGCGCGCCAGTATTCGAGGCTGAAGGCGTAGCGCTCATCGTGGGGGTAATGCACCCCGAGGGTCGCCAGGCCCGCATCATTGCCATTGACCACGTTGAACAGCAGGCGGCCATTGGAGAATTGGTCGAAGGTCAGGGCCCACTTGGCCAGGACTGCCGGTGACAGCTCGCCCGGGTGTTGCGCCACCAGGAAACGCAGGCGCTGGGTGGCGTCGATCAGCGAGGCGGCCACCGCCAGGCTTTCGTTGGGGCTGGAGCCCAGCAGCGAGCCGTAGAAACCCAGGCGATCACTGGCGACCGCGAGTTGCTTGAGATGCTGGAAGTCGGTCTTCCAGCGCCCTTCGGGCTCCCAGGGATAAGGGCCGTCGGGGGTGGTGAGGTACCAGAGAATTTTTACCGCCATGGGGCAACATCCTTGAATGGAACCGCCCCTTGTAGGAGCCGGCTTGCCGGCGATGACGGTGGCACATCCAACAGGAATGTCGCCTGATGCACCGCTATCGCCGGCAAGCCGGCTCCTACAGGGGTCGTGGTGGTTTCAGTCACCGTGATAAGGGTGTGTTCAGTTTTTGCGGTCGATGGCGGGGACCAGGCCCAGCGCCGTGGCTTGCTCAAACAACCCACTCATCTTCCACTGCTGGGTCAACACCCCCGGCCCGTATGCCCGCGAACCACCCAGGGCATCCGCCAGCAATTGCAGTTGCGCGCCCTCTTCCAGCAACAGGATGAACTCAGCCGTGGCCCGCAACCCCTGCTTGCCCCACACCGTGGAGCCGCCGTTGGCTTCGAGGATCGCCAGGTTGAAGGGGTTTTCCGCGATCTTGTCGAGGATGAAATCCACTTCCTGCTGGCGACGGTCGATGTACACCGGCAGTTCCCGCGCCAACTGGTAACGCTGCACCGGCACGTAATGGAACGGCAGCGTGCGGTGGGTCTGGGCCCAGGCCCCAAGGTACGGCGAGTGCACGTGGGACACGGTGGTCACGTCTGCATGCTGCTGGAACAGCTTGGTGTAGCGCCCCAGGCCGCCCTTGCCCTTGCCGACAATCACGTTGCCGGCAAAGTCGGTGACGGTGGCCTGCAGCGGCTTGCGGTAGTTCCACGGGCCGCCGTAGTTGACCGACACCAGCAGTTCCTGGCCCGGCACGCGCTCAATAAAGCCCACGGTGCCGTTGGCGGTGATGGTGTTGGTTTCGCGGAAGACCGTGAAGGCTTCTTCGGCTTCCAGCAGGACCTTGTCGATAAAGGCCTGCAGTTCCTGGGTGATCGGTTGGGCGTGGACAATGGCAGTCATGGCAATTTCTCCGGGTTCAGGCGCGGCGCTTGGCCAACAGTTCATGGGCAGCTTGCAGAGGGCGCGGGTCGACCCAGTCGGCGATCGCAAAATCGCGCTCCAGGAAGCCGTGCAGGTACAGGAAGTCTTTCTGGATGCCGAGGAAATCCAGGCGCTGGGCCGACAGGTCCGGCGCCAGGGTGGTATGGAAATCACCGCGATAGGCCTCGGCCACACCGGCACTGCCGGCGCGGGTTTCTTCTTCGAGAATCGCGTTCAGGCCGTCGCGATTGTTCGCGGCCCAGTCAGCCGCGTTCAGGGTTTGTGCGAGGAAACGCACCACCAGGTCAAAGTGGTTGTCCAGCAGGCTCTGGTGGACAGTGATCGGGCGCGGCGTGCCGTTGTTGATGCGGTAGCGCGGCTCGGCGATCAGGTCCAGGTCGATGCCCACCACCAGGCCCAGACGGCGCGCGGCGTCGGCGGCCGAAGCGCCCTTGACGTACACCGCGTCCACTTCGCCGCGCGCCAGGTAATCGAGGCCCGACCACAGGCGTTGCAAACCTTCCTGTGGGTTGGGCGCCTGCTCCTGATCGTGCAGCGCGACCTCCACCAGTTGCACATCATCAAAGCCCAGGCCGACCAGGCTCAACGCGCCTTTGTAACCGTGCAGGCTCATGGCCCGGGCGATGCTCCCTGGACGGCTATCACCCCAGGCCGGCAAGGCCAGGCGCTTGCCTTTCAAATGCTCGGGACGCGTGATGCCGGAGTCCGGGCGGACCAGGATGGTTTGCCATTCCTCGATCCAGGTCAGGCCGATCAAACGGCTCGGCGCGCCGGCGGCACGGGCGGCCAATGCCGGCACATTACCGCCTTCGCGAAACAGCCCCGGCAGTTCGTGATCGTAGTGGTGATGGCCCAGTTGACGGGCCTCCTGCAAGGTCGAGACCGACAGGCCGTCGGCGGCGAATTCGTCGCCCAGCCAACCGAGTTTGTAGGCGATGCCGGAGGCGGTCGGTACCGGGCAGCGGGTAAACCAGATCTGCTCAAGCGCTGGCTTGGGCAGGATCGCGGAAAGGGTCATGGGCAGCTCCATTGAATTGGGCAAGGCAGTCCATGGAGGTATTGCAGAGGCCGTGCCAATTGGCCAAAGCCCCGGTTTGCAGGGCTTTGGTGCAAAGAGTCGAAGTACTGTTGCTGGCCTGTCAGCAGCGCTGCTGCTGGCCCAGCAGTCACCCGTTCGCCACTGCTGCCCCAGCAACACCCCGTTATCGCAGGCCCCGCCAGGGGTGGTTTTCGGCATTGGCGCAGAACTTGCTCAAGGCACCTTCAATGCCCGACATCCAGCGCAATCCCCTGTAGGAGCTGGCTTGCCAGCGATGGTGGTTAACGATGACGTGTACTGACGGGTTTACGCGGTGCACTTGAGTCCATCGCTGGCAAGCCGGCTCCTGCAGAGGGGCTTAAACACACGGGCCAAATCAGGGGAAGAAACTATGAGTACGTTCGAACAGGTACCGGTACGCCAATTGCTCAGCGAGGCCGAAGCCATTGCCGCAGCCAAGGAAATCGCCGTGGAGATCGCCGCGATTGCCGCCGACAGCAGCCAGAACGGCCAGTTGCCGTGGCGCCAGGCGCAACTGCTGTCCCAAAGCGGCCTGACCGCCATCGGTGTGCCCAAGGCATTCGGCGGGCTGGGGGCTTCGGTGCAAACCATCGTCGAAACCGTGCGCCTGGTCTCGGTGGCCGATGGTGGTGTGGGCCAGTTGCTGCAGATTCACAACGTGATGCTGCGGGGCATCTTCAACGGCTATCCGGATGCGGTGCGTGATCGCCTGGTGGCCGATGTGCTGGCCGGCAAGCGCTTTGGCAATGCCCTGGCGGAAGTCGGCGGCAAGAACAAGTTTGCCCTCAAGACCCGCGTCGAGCGGCGTGCAGATGGCAAGCTGGTGCTCAATGGCAGCAAGTTCTACTCCACCGGTTCCTACCTTGCCGAATGGATCTCCCTGACCGCGGCCTCGGATGACGGCGGCGCCGGCGTGCTGCTCAACCGCAACGCACCGGGCCTGACCCTGGTGGATGACTGGGAAGCCTTCGGCCAGAAAAACTCAGTCAGCGGCACGGTGAATTTCGACAATATCGAGCTGGATGAAGACTTCGTTTCGAAGCGCAAGGGCCCGATGAAACGCACCGGCCTGACCTTCCCGCAGATCCTGCATGCGGCGATCGATACCGGGATTGCCTCGGGCGCGCTGACCGCGGCGGTGGAGTACCTCAAGCACAACGCCCGGCCCTGGGTAGAAAGCGGCGTGGACCACGCCAATGAAGAGCCGCACATCATCAAGCAAATCGGTGAATACGCGGTGGCCCTGCGTGCAGCCGAGTCGCTGCTGCGGGATGCGGCGCGGGTGTTCGACGCACATGAGCTGGACCCGGAGAACAAGGAACTGCAGGACGAATTGATCCTGTCGGTGGCCACGGCACGGGCGCATTCGGACAGCGCTTCGTTGAAGATCTCCAGCGATATTTTCTCGTTGCTGGGGGCCAGTTCGTCGCTGAGCAAATGGAACCTCGACCGGTTCTGGCGCAACGCCCGGGTGCATACCACCCACGACCCGATTCGCTGGCGCTTGCACCATGTGGGCAACTACTACCTGAACGGGATTGATCCGGGGGAGTACACGGCGATCCTCAATGCCAAGGAAGCCCAGGGCGCTACCACTCGCTAGACCAACCCAACACATCCCTGTGGCGAGGAAGCTTGGTCCCGCTGGACTGCGCAGCAGGCCCTGTTTTTGGGGTCGCTTCGCAACCCAGCGGGAGCAAGCTCCCTCGCCACAATTTGGGAAGGATCAATAAACCCAATGAGCTTTTCATGATCGAAAAACACCCCCTTCTGCGCAGCCTGGCGATCTACCGTGAAATGCCCTGGCGCTTCGCTCTGGTCGCCGGGCTGTTCGTGGCCATCAACCTCGGCCTGGTCTGGCAACAATGGCTGATCGGCCATGCGGTCAACGATGTCAGCGCCGGTCGCGCAGTGATCCGCCACGCCGACGGCAGCCTCGATGCCAGCCTTGGCTGGCACTGGCTTTGGCTGATGCTCGCCGTGGCCCTGGGCCGTGGCGCGCTGCAATACGCCGCCAGCGTCATGTCCCTGGTGCTCAGCCAGGAACTGCTGACGCGCCTGCGCGAACGCATCCTCGCCCAGGTGCAAAGCCTGCACCTGGGTTATCACTGGCAGCACGGCATGGGCGAGATGATCACCCGCACCACCCGCGATGCCGACAAGGTGCGTGACGCGCTGATCACCTTCTGGCGCCAGGTGGTGGAAACCCCGCTGGTGGTGTTGGCCACCGTGGGCCTGTTGAGCTGGTACAACCCGTGGCTGGGCTTGGTACCGCTGCTGCTGACCGTCACCGGATTGTGGATTTTCGTGCTGCAAACCGAACGCCTGGTTGAACTCGACCGCAGCGTCGGCGCGGCCTACGACCGCGTCAACCAGGACCTCAGTGAAGGCATCGGCGGGGTGCGTGTGATCAAATCCTTTGCCCTTGAGCAGAGCCGTATCCAGGGTTTTTCGGAACAGGTTGCAGTGTTCGCAGGCTTGGCCCGCCAGGCGCTGGCCTATTCCAGTTCACGCATTCCGCTGCCTCAGGCCGTGGTCGCCCTCGGCCATGTGTGGATCCTGGTCTACGGCGCCCACCTGGTGGCGGCCGGTCAGTTGGGCATCGGTGAACTGGTGACCTCGCTGCTGATCGCCACCACCCTGGTATTTCGCATCGAAGGCATTGGCCGGGTGATGCAAACCTTCGCCGATGCCCGGGCCAGTGCCGAACGTATCTGGCAACTGCTGGACGCCCCCGCAGCGATACGCAGCGGCAGCGCCACCCTGCCCGCTTCGCCCCTGGGGTTGCGCCTGGAGCACGTCAGTGTCAGCGCTCCCGGCGGTGGGCGGGACATTCTGCATGACTGCTCGCTGGCCCTGGTACCCGGCGAAATTGTCACGTTGGTGGGCGCTACCGGCACCGGGAAAAGCCTGCTGGCCAGCCTGTTGCCACGCCTCACTGATGTGAGCACCGGGCGCGTGCTGCTGGGCCATGACGGCGCTGGCTGGCAAGACATTCGCGAACTTGACCTCGGTGCGTTGCGCCAACGGGTGCACGTGGTGCCGCAAGAGAGCTTCCTGTTCGCCGGCAGCCTCGCCGCCAACCTGCGCCTGAACGCTCCCGACGCCACTGATGAGCAATTGCTTGAAGCCCTGCGCCTCGCCGCAGCGGACGACATCTTGCTGCGCCTGCCCCACGGCCTGGCCACACCGCTGGGTGATCGTGGCGTGACCCTGTCCGGCGGCCAGCGCCAGCGCCTGTGCCTGGCGCGGGCGCTGCTGGGCCAACCGGACATCCTGTGCCTGGACGACGCCACCAGCGCCCTCGACGCCATCAGCGAACGGCACGTACTGAACAACCTGCGAGAACTGCGCGGCACCACCGTGCTGGTGATCTCCAGCAAGTTGTCGACCATCCTCCTGGCCGACCGGGTGCTGATGCTCGCGGACGGCAAAATCGCCGCCACAGGCACCCACGCCGAACTGCAACACACCCACCCGCACTACCGCGACCTGCTGGGGATCGACCATGGCTAATCCAATCGCCGGCAAAGCCTTGAGCGATATCGAAATTGAAGAAATGCTCGCGAAAAAGGCCCTCGACCGCAGCATGTTCAAACGCTTGCTGCCGCTGCTCAGGCCAATCCGCCGCTCGATTTTCGCGGTGATCGGCATTGAGCTGTTGCTGGTGTTCACGGTGTTTTTGCGACCCTGGTTCGTGCGTGAACTGCTGGACCGTGGCTTGATTCAGCAGGCCGACCACTGGCTGCTGGACGAGCGCCTGGTGCTATGGCTGGGCGCGGGGCTGGCCGCCAGTTGGCTGGTGCGATTCCTGCTGGCCGGGGTCTCGCAGTTTGTTGCCGGCGGCGCGGCGATCCGCGTGCTGAACGCCCTGCGGGTGCAGGTGTTTGCGCATGTCCAGGGCTTGAGCGTCAGCTACTTCGACCAGACCCGTGCCGGGCGGATCATTTCCCGGGTTGACCGCGACGTGGACGCCCTCGAACCCTTGGTGATCCAGGGCCCGCCTGAACTGCTCGGTGCCTTGCTGCGCTGTGGCCTGGCATCGGTGATGCTGTGGCGTATCGACCCGCGTTTCTTCCTCAGCCTGGTGGCCACCGTACCGTTGCTGGTGCTGGCGACCTGGAGTTTCAAGCGGATCTCCCAGCGCAACTGGGCGCGGGTTGCGGAAAACCGCAGCCGTTTTACCGCACACCTGGTGGAAAGCGTCAGCGGCGCGCGGATGCTGCAGCAGTGCGCCCAGGAGACGCCGAACCTGCGGCGTTATCGCGGGTTGTTGGATGACTTCAACCATGCACTGATTCGCGGCAGCTTGCGCTCGGGGTGGTTTGCGCCCTTTACGGCGCTGCTGAGTTCGGCGGGAATCGCCTTGTTATTGCTGGTGGGCGGCTATGGGCTGGCGGCCGGTGAAGTGTCGGTCGGGCAAGTGGCCGAAAGTCTGTTTTACGTGTTCCTGTTCTTGGGGCCGCTGCAGGAGCTGTCGGACCTGTTTGAACGCTACGCCACCGGATCGGCGTCGGCGCAGCGGATTTTCCTGTTGCTCGATACCCAGGCGCAGATTACCGACAGCGCTAAACCGCGCCATTTGGGCCGAGCGCGGGGTGAGGTGCGGTTCGAGCAGGTGGGTTTCAGTTATGTGCCAAGTGCGCAGGCGCCGGTGATCAATGGGCTGGATTTGCATATTCCTGCGGGTGAGGTGTTGGCGATTGTCGGGCCTTCGGGGCATGGGAAAAGCACGCTGGTGCAGTTGCTCACGCGGTTTTATGAGGTGCAGTCGGGCGTGGTGCGGCTGGATGGGATTGATGTGCGGGAGCTGGCCCAGCATGCGTTGCGGCGCAATGTCGGGGTGGTGTTGCAGGACAATGTGTTGTTCAGCGGGAGCATTCTGGACAACTTGCGGTTGGCGGCGCCGTTGGCGGATGACGCGACCCTGGTCGCGGCGGCCCGGGAGCTGGGCGCCGATGAGGTATTGGAGCGGTTGCCGCATCAGTATCACACCGAGGTTGGGCCTTTGGGGGCGCATTTGAGTCATGGGCAGCGGCAGCTCGTTTGCCTGGTGCGGGCGTATCTGGCGGACCCGGCGGTGCTGGTGCTGGATGAGGCGACTTCGGCGGTGGACATTCACACAGAGCGGCGGATTCAACGGGCGTTGCGCAGGCTGTGTCTGGGGCGTACGGCGATCATCATTGCCCATCGGCTGGCGACGATCCGGGATGCGGACCGGATTGCTGTGGTTCGGCATGGGCAGGTCGTTGAGCTTGGGGCGCATGATGCGTTGATTGATCGTGGGGGGGCTTATGCGGCGTTGTATCAGACGTATTTGCAGAGTGCTCGGGTGGGGGATTTGGTGGCTGGGTGATTGGGGGTATATCCGTTTTTGGGTGATGTTTGAGATTGGTTCCGCTCTTACAGCGGCTCACTTTTGAACAGCCGGAATGCCGGCCCAGTCAAAAGTAAGCAAAACGCTCTTGCCCCACCACTCGGCTCCTCGCTTAGGCTCGGAGTGCCCAAGATCAAGATCAAAAGCAGATCAAGAGCACAGCGGCCTACCGGCCGGCTTGAGTGTTGAAGTGCAAAATCAAAAGCTAAAGCGGGCACGGTCCAAATGTGGGAGCGGGCTTGCTCGCGAAGGTCGTTAACGATGACGCGGGCATTCTG
>NZ_AKVH01000052.1:0-24829 GCF_000278565.1 Pseudomonas sp. Ag1 | reverse complement strand
AACCGGGCCGGAGTGCGGGCATGCCGAGCCTGAGCGAGGCACCGAGTGGTGGGGCAAAGACCTTTTGGTTACTTTTGGGGCGTTTGCCAAAAGTGACYCGCTGTAAGAGCGGAACCCTAAGTAGCCGTTACCGCAGCAACGGATATGTACACTCACGAAACCCGCTCCCCAACCACAACCCCATCCCGCCACCAAGCCGCCAAACTAAAGACGTTCGGCGCCTTGAGCAGCGAAAAATGATTCCCCGGCCCATACCAAACCTCCAACACCCCCACGCACCCGCGCCACCCCTCAACCATCCACCCTTGCTCCCGCTGATTCCCCGCCGCATCGAGGGTCGGATCCTCCGCCAACACCAACCGCACCGCCCCCTCATACCGCCGACCAGGCCGATAAACCGTGCGCAACGCCGACGCATACGTGCGCGCCGGCCCATCCATGGCATCCACCGAAGACCGCGCCGGCAACAACCCAACCCCCACCATCCCCCCATGCAACAACCTTCGCTGCTCCACTTCATCGCGCCCGGCAAAATCCACCGCATCAATCCCCAGGGACTTACCCGAAGCCACCTGCATCGACTCAATCAGCCGCAACAACGCCGCCGTCGTGGTATAGGGCCGGCCCACCACCCCATTGCCCCCGGGCGCCTCGCTGTCGATCAACGTCAACGACGCCACCTCACGCCCCAGGGCCTGCAACCGCGCGGCCATCTCGAATACCACCCAGCCGCCAAACGAATGCCCCACCAAATGCACCGGCCCCGAAGGACATTCCTGCTCCAAGGCCTGCAAATAACAGCGCGCCGCCGCCTCAACCTGGCTATGGGGCACCACCTCCCCATCCAGCCCACGGGGCTGCAAGCCAAAGATCGGCCAGTCCCGGCCCAACGCCTCGGTCAACCCCACAAACCCCGTCACGCTATCCCCCGCCCCCGGCACACAGAAAATCGGCGCATGCCCGGCGCGTCCGCTCTGGATCCGCAACAACGGCTGATGCACCGCCACAGCCGGCGCCTCACTCAACGCCAGGGCCTCAACCATCGCCTGCCCCAACGCCTGGATATGCGGTGCCTGCATCATGCTCTGGTGATCCCCCGGCACTTCAACCCGGCGCAGTTGCCCAGGGGCCAACGCTTCATCCCAACCCAAATCCAGGCTGCGTCGCGACAGCTCCGTCGGCCGCTCGGCGGCGCTGAACAAGTGCACCGCCAACGGCATCGGGAACAGGCTGTAATGCGCCAACGCATGCCCATGCCCGACTTCCCGCTGGATAAAACTCAACAGGTCCGCGTCCGAAGCCGCCGCCATCTGCGCGTACAGCAAATGCCGATCGCGGCAGCGTTGCAGCAAACCCGCAAAGTCCAGCTGTCCAATGTCCGCTTCCAGTTGCTCAAGGCTCGCCAACTCATCCACACCTCCCTGTGCCTTCCAATACGCCGTGCACTGCAACAGCAAATGCCGCTTGAGGGCATCCGGCCCGCTCCAGCGCGCCTTGCCCTGGTCGGTCATGCGCGGCACGTAGCTGTCGATCAACCCGAGGAATGCCACCGGTTCGTCCAGCCCCTGCAGTTGCATCGCCACTTCATAGGCCAACACCCCGCCGAACGACCAACCCGCCAGCCGATACGGCCCATGGGGCTGCACCGAGCGGATAATCCCCACCAGCCGCGCCGCCAGGCCTTCCATGGTCTGCAACTGCACCTCGCCAAGGGGTGCACCGGGCAAGCCATAGATCGGGTAGTCCCCCGGCAGGTGCCGGCCCAGCGCCGGGAAATACACGTCCATGCCGCTGAACTCATGCACCAGGAACAACGGCGGCTGGCTGCCGCTGGCGCGTACGGTGATCAGCGAGCTGTTGTCCTCCCGCGCCGTGCGCTGACCGAGCATCGAGGCAACCGAGGCCACGCTGGCGTGCTGGAACAGCTCGGCCAAAGACACCTCAAGCCCCGCCTCTTCCATCAGGTTGACCAGCCGGATCGCCAGCAACGAATGGCCACCCAGTTCAAAGAAACTGTCATGCCGACCGACCTGCTCCAGCCGCAACACCTCGGCCCAGAGGCGTGCCAGGGTCTGTTCCAGCTCGTTCGCCGGCGCCTCGAACACGCGGCTCGCCGATGCCTCCAGCGCGGGCACCGGCAGGGCCTTGCGGTCGACCTTGCCGTTGGCCGTCAGGGGCATTTTTTCCAGCGGTACATAGGCCGATGGCACCATGTAGTCCGGCAGGTGCTGCAGCAGATGACTGCGCAACACTTCGATGGCCAGCGGCTCGCCGGTGTAGTACGCCACCAGGCGCTTGTCCCCCGGCGCATCTTCTCGTGCCAGCACCACCACATCCTTGATGCCGCTGCAGGTGGCCAGGCGTGCTTCGATCTCGCCCAACTCGATGCGGAAGCCGCGGATCTTCACCTGGTCGTCATTACGCCCGATGCACTCCAGCAGTCCGTCCGCCGACCAGCGCCCAAGGTCGCCGGTGCGGTACAACAAGCCATCGCCAAACGGATCATCGACAAACTTCTCGGCCGTCAGCTCCGGCCGGTTCAGGTACCCCTTGGCCACGCCATGCCCGCCAATGCAGATTTCCCCGACCACGCCCAGCGGCACCGGCTGCAAGTGCGCATCCAGCAGGTGGATTTGCGTGTTGGCAATCGGCCTGCCGATCGGCACGCTTTCGGCATCGGCGGCGATGGCCTGCACTTCATGCGTGGTGGCGTAAGTGGTGGTTTCCGTCGGGCCGTAGCAATGCACCAGCCGCAGTGCCGGCGCCTGGGCCAGCAGGCTGCGGAACGCCGCCGGATCGGCCCGTTCGCCGCCGCACAACAGGATGCGCAGCCCGGCCAACGCGTCGGGAATCAATTGCACGTACTGGTTGAACAGCGCAGTGGTGACGAACAGGATCGTCGCCCCGCCCGCCTTCAGTGCCCGGCCAAACGCGCCGGGGTCGAGCAAGGTCGCATGGTCGATCACCAGCACCTGGCCGCCGTTGAGCAAGGGGCCCCACACGTCCATGGTGCTCGCGTCGAACGCGGGGTTGGAAGCGAACGTCACGCGGTCATGGGCGTTGAAATCGGCGTAGCCGTTATTGATCACCAGCCGCGTGATGCCCCGGTGCGGTACCAGCACGCCTTTGGGAGTGCCGGTGGAGCCGGAGGTGTACATGATGTACGCCACGCGCTCCGAGGACTGCGACAGGTCCGGGTTGTGGCTCGGTTGCGGGTCCAGCGCCAGGGTGTCGAGGTCGATACGTCGGGCCGGGTAAGCGACGGGCTCGCTGCTGTGGGTCAACAGCCACACTGCGCCACTGTCCTGCACCATAAAGGCCTGACGCTCGGCCGGGGCGTTGATGTCCAGCGGCACGTAGGCCGCCGCGCATTTGAGGATTGCCAGTTGGCTGAGCAACAGGTCAATCGAGCGCGGCAACAGGATCGCCACATGGTCGCCGGGCTGCACGCCCAGGTTGCGCAGGTGGTGCGCCAACTGGTTGGCTCGGGTGTTCAGCGCGCCGTAACTCAGGGTGTGTTCACCATGCACCACTGCGATAGCACCCGGGCGTGCCTGGGCCTGGGCTTCGAACAAACGCTGCACCGTATGTTCGTGAGGGAATTCGCGCTGGGTGGCGTTGAATTCCATCCGCAGTTTTTCACGCTCCGCCGCCGGCAGAATCGACAGTTGGCTGATTGAGCCCCCTGCATTCTGTTCCAGGGCCTGCACCAGTTGCTCCAGGGCAACATGCAGGTACTCGCAGAGGCGTGGCGCGCCCTGCCCCATGGCGTCAAAGCCAAACCCGTCGCCCAGGTCATCGACACTCAGGGACAGCGCAAAGTTGGTACGTTCCTCGGCCTTGAGCACCTGCATGCCCTGCCACGCCTCGGCTACGCCGCCAGCGTGCGGGGCGCTGTGGCGATAGTTGAACAGCACGCTGAACAGCGGCGTATTGGCCGGCAGCCCGCTGCAACGCTGGGCCAGGGCCAGTGGCGCATGTTCGTGACTGAGCAACCGGGTCAGGCTTGCGTGGGTTGCCATCAGCGCTGCGTGCACCGTGCGCTCACCCAGGTCGACCCGCAGCGGCAAGGTGTTGATGAACACGCCCAAGGCACGTTCGGCGCCTTCGCCGCCTTGCAGCCGGCCCAGCAATACGGTGCCGAACACCACCTGCTCGCGGCCGGAAACCTTACCCAGCACCTGCGCCCAGGCCAGGTGCATCAGGCTCGCAGCACTCACCCCAAGCTGCCGTGCCAGGGTGCGCAGGCGCCCGTTCAACAGCGGGTCGACGCGCAAATGTGCCTGTTGCGCTTCACCCGGTGCACTCAATGCCAGCGTCGGCTCATCGACCTCCCCGAGCATCTCGCGGAAGAACGCTTCGTGCTCTTCCTCGCGCATGCCCAACCGCGTCTGCGCCACATAATTGCGATACGGCACCGCCGCACCCAACTGCTCGCGCCGGCCGAGCAAGCACGCCTGCATCTCGTGCTGCAGCACCTCCAGCGCAACGTGGTCCATCACCAGATGATGGAACAGCAACAACGCAACCACCCGCTGGTTGGCCGGGTCCTCGGCGTATACCAGGCGCATCAGCGGTGCCTGAGCCAAGTTCAGCCGATGCTGTTCGAAGCGCGCCTGCAATTGCTCCAGCACATCGCCCGCCAGTTGAATCGGCTCAACCCGCAACGAGGCCTGGCGCCACACCACCTGCACCGGTTCTTCCAGCCCGTCCCAGTGCATCGACGAGCGCAGGATATCCTGCCGCTCGATCACCGCCTGCAACGCCTGGGCAAACGCTTCAAGGCGCTCGACGCTGGCGAAGGCAAACTGCGCCTGCAACAGGTACGCGTCACCCTGTTGCACTGCGCGATGGTGATACAGGATCCCGGCCTGCAACGGCGCCAGCGGGTAAATGTCCTGAACGTTGGCCGCGCCGCCGGGAATGCTCGCGACAAGGCGGTCGATGGCGGGTTGCTTCAAGTTCACCAGCGTCAGCATGTCCGGGGTGATCCGCGTGCAATCCGCGGCGATCCCATTGGCTGGCACCACCACTTCGCGACCACCACCCACGGCAGCCGCCAAGGCTGCAAGGGTGGGTTGACCAAACAACACTTTCACATCCGCCGACAACCCGACCCGACGCATGCGGCCGATCAGGCTGGCGGCCAGCAGCGAATGGCCGCCCAGCTCGAAGAAATGGTCGTGCCGACCGACACGCTCCACCTTGAGCAAATCCGCCCAGAGGCCGGCCAGGGTGATTTCGGTTTCCCCCACAGGCGCGACGTACTCCCGGGCGCTCACCGATTCCAGGCCTGGCGCCGGCAGTGCCTTGCGGTCGAGCTTGCCATTGGGGCTCAGGGGCAAGGCCTCCAGGTGCATGAAGGTGGCCGGTACCATGTAGTCCGGCAGGTGTTCCAGCAAATGGCTGCGCAAAGCGTCGATTTGCGCCGGCACGCCGGTGTAGTAAGCCACCAGCCGTGAATCGCGGGCGACCACGGCGGCTTCGTTGATCTGCGGGAATTGCAGCAGTCGCGCCTGGATCTCCCCCAGTTCGATGCGCAAGCCACGGATTTTCACCTGGTCGTCATTGCGGCCCAAATACTCGATGGTGCCGTCCGGCAGGTAGCGCCCGACGTCGCCGGTGCGGTACATCCGGCCCGCGCTGAACGGGTTCTTGAGGAAGCGCTCGGCCGTCAGCTCAGGACGGTGCAGGTAACCCCGCGCCACTTGCACGCCACCGATGAACAACTCGCCCACCACACCCAACGGAACAGGCTGCAACTGCCCGTCCAGCAGGTACATGCGGGTGTTGGCAATCGGCTTGCCGATGGGGGTGTTGTCCGGCGTGACAGGCCCGGCGCAATCCCACGCCGTCACGTCCACCGCCGCCTCGGTCGGGCCATAAAGGTTGTACAAACCGATGCCCGGCAACTGCTGTTTGAAGCGGCGCACCAGGCTGCCGGGCAACGCTTCACCACTGCACATCACCCGCACCAGCCCGGCGCTCTGGCTGACGTCGCCGTGGGCCAGGAACACATCGAGCATCGACGGCACAAAGTGCAGCGTGGTGATCTGCTCCGCCTCGATCACCTCACACAGGTAGGCCGGGTCTTTATGCCCGCCAGGACGCGCCATCACCAACCGCGCGCCGGTGAACAGCGGCCAGAAGAACTCCCACACCGACACGTCGAAGCTGAACGGGGTTTTCTGCAACACCCTGTCCTGGGCAGTCAGTCCGTACTCGTCCTGCATCCACAGCAGGCGGTTGACCACGCCCGCGTGCTCGTTGATCACGCCTTTCGGTTGGCCGGTAGAACCCGAGGTGTAGATCACGTAGGCCTGATGCTGCGCGGTCAGCCCATCCACTCGTGGGTTGGACGTTGGTTGGTGCTGCCAGGTGTTCCGGTCCAGGTCCACCAGCGGCACCGTGACGTCGCCCAGCAACGAACGGGTTTCGCCCTGCACCAACACGGCGGCCGGGGCGCTGTCCTTGAGCATGTAGGCGATACGTTCCAGCGGATACGCCGGGTCCAGCGGCACATAACCGCCGCCCGCCTTGAGGATTGCGAACAGGCCAATGACCATCTCCAGGCCGCGCTCGACGCAAATCGCCACCCGCGAATCCGGCTGTACACCCAGCTCCCGCAGATGGTGCGCCAACTGATTGGCCCGTTCGTTCAGCTCGCGATAGCTCAGGCACTCCGAGCCTGCCTTCACCGCAAGCGCATCCGGCGTTCTCGCCACCTGGGCTTCGAACATACCGTGCAGCGTCTGGTCGAGGTTGTAATCCACTGTGGTGTTATTGAAGTCGAACAGCAGATGCTGGCGCTCCTGATCGTCCAGCAAGTCAGCCTGCTCCAGCACCGCCTGATCGTTACCCACCATGGCCTGCAGCACGCGGGTGAAATAGCCGACATAGCGTTGCATGGTCGACTCGTCGAACAACGCGATGGCGTATTCCAGGGTGCCGCGAATTTCGCCCCGGGTCTCGCCGAGGTTCAGGGACAGGTCGAACTTGGCAAAGTGACTGTCCTCCACGATTCCTTCAAGGCTCAGGTCGCCGAGGGCCAGCACCGGCGCGTCACTGTCCTGCCAGGTCAACATCGTCTGGAACAGCGGGCTATGGGCCAGGCTGCGCAATGGCCGGGTGATTTCCACCACCTGCTCAAACGGCAGATCCTGATGAGCCTGGGCGTCCAGCGCCAGCCCCTTGACCCGCGCCAGCAGCGCCTCGGCACTCAGTTCGCCCGAGGTATCAATGCGCACTGCCAGGGTGTTGACGAACAACCCGATCAGGCCTTCCACCTCGGCCCGCTGGCGGTTGGCGACCGGCGAGCCGATCACCACTTCCTCCTGCCCGGCCAAACGCGCGAGCAACGAGGCCCACGCCGTCATCATCACCATGTACAGCGTGGTGCCGTGGCGCTGGCTGAGGGCCTTGAGCCCGGCGCTCAGGCGCTCATCCAGGTGCACCTCGACGCTGCTGCCGGCGTAGTCCTGCTGGGCCGGGCGTGGGCGGTCGGTCGGCAACATCAGCAACGCCGGCGCACCGGCCAGGGTGTGTTGCCAGTAGCTGCTCTGGCGATGCAGCACTTCGCCGCTCAGCCACAGGCGCTGCCATACGGCAAAGTCGCTGTACTGGATCGGCAACGGCGGCAGTGGGTCAGCCTCATCGTGGCTGAACGCCTGGTACAGCGCCATCAGTTCGCGGGTCAGCACGCCCATGGACCAGCCATCGGACACGATGTGGTGGATAGTCAGCAGCAACACGTGGTGATCGTCGGCCATGATCACCAGGCGCCCGCGCAACAGCGGGCCGCGCTGCAAATCAAAAGGCGCCGAGGCTTCGCCCTGGATCAACGCGTCAAGCACCTGCTGTGCTTCGGGGTGGCGGCGCAGGTCCTGGACTTGCAGGGGCATCACTTCTTCAGGCGGCACGATCAGCACCTGGGCGTCGTCATCCTGCTGGGCAAACCGGCTGCGCAAGGTCTCATGCCGCGCGACGATCCGTGCCAGGGCCCGTTGCAGCGCGTCGACGTGCAACTGCCCGCGCAGGCGCAGGCCGATGGGAATGTTGTAGGCGGTGTTGGCGCCCTCCATCAACGCCAGGAACCACAGGCGTTGCTGGGCAAACGACAACGGCAACTCCGTGTCCCGCGCCGCCGGCAGGATATCCGGCAAGGTGCTGCGCCCGGCCTGGGCCACTACCTGCGCCACCGCCGCCAGTTCGGCATTGGCGAACAGTTCGCCCAGTGCCAGGTCGACCCCCAGTTGCTGGCGAACCTGGGACACCATGCGCATGGCCAGCAACGAATGGCCGCCCAACTCAAAGAAATGATCCTGGCGCCCAACACGTTCCACTTGCAACACATCGGCCCAGATCTGCGCGAGGACGGTTTCGATATCGTTATGAGGCGCCTCGTATTCGCGAGTGAAGACGGCGGCCAGGTCCGGCTTTGGCAGGGCCTTGCGGTCCAGTTTGCCGTTGGCAGTCAGGGGCAACGCATCGAGTTTCACGTAGGCCACCGGCACCATGTAGTCCGGCAAGTGCGCCACCAGATGGGCACGAACCTCGCCCACCTGAAGCGGTTCGAATTGCGGGTTTTCGGTGAAGTAAGCCACCAGCCGTGGCTGGCCCGGTTGGTCTTCACGGGCCAGCACCACCACTTCCTGAAGGCCAGGCAGCTGGTTGAGGCGGGTTTCGATTTCCCCCAGTTCGATGCGCACACCGCGGATTTTCACCTGGTCGTCGTTGCGGCCCAGGTACTCGATATTTCCGTCCGGCAACCAGCGCGCCAGGTCGCCGGTGCGGTACATGCGGCCCGAATTGAATGGGTCATTCAGGAAACGTTCGGCGGTCATTTCCGGGCGATTGAGATAACCCCGCGCCACGCCCTTGCCGCCCACGTACAGTTCACCGGCAACCCCCAAGGGCACCGGGCGCTGCTGTTCGTCCAGCAGGTAAACCGTGGCGTTGGAAATGGGCTTGCCGATGTGCAACGGCTGCCCGGGCTCGATCCGCCCGGAGGTCGCCACCACCGTGGCTTCGGTGGGGCCGTAGTTGTTGATCACCTCGAAACGCTGGGCCCGGGTGAACTGGCGCAGGCGGTCGCCGCCAATCAGCAAGGTGCGCAGGGTCGGGTGCTCGATG
The DNA here is from genome assembly GCF_000278565.1 of Pseudomonas sp. Ag1. NCBI lineage: Bacteria > Pseudomonadati > Pseudomonadota > Gammaproteobacteria > Pseudomonadales > Pseudomonadaceae > Pseudomonas > Pseudomonas sp. Ag1. The sequence goes on along the minus strand of NZ_AKVH01000052.1, from coordinate 15,697 downwards.
TTCTGGCTGAACGCATATTCGGCCACCGGCGTGGGCAGGAAACACACGTCCAGCGGTTGCGCGCGCCACCAGTCCAGCAGCGCGTCGATATCTTCAGCGCCGTCGTGGGCCGGCGGCAGGTGCAAGGTGGCCCCCACGCACAGTGCCGGCCAGACTTCCCAGGCCATCGCGTCAAAGCCAAACCCGGCAACGCTCGCGGTGTGGCGGCCTGCGCACAGGTCAAACGCCGTGCAATGCCAGTCCACCAGGTTGGCCACGGTGTGATGTTCCACCATCACGCCCTTGGGCAGGCCGGTGGAGCCGGAGGTGTAGATCACGTAGGCCAGGTTGGTGGGCGTGACGGCCACCTGCGGGTTGCTCGCCGAATGGTGATGCCAGGTAAAACGGTCCAGGTTGATCACCGGCACATCGAGCGCGGGCAGGCGCTCCAGCAGTGCATGCTGGGTCAGTACCGCGACCGGCGCGCTGTCGCCGAGCAGGTAGCTCAGGCGCTCGGCCGGGTGCGACGGGTCCACCGGTACATAGCAGGCGCCGGACTTGAGGATCGCCAGCAACCCGGCCAGGGTGTCCAGCCCGCGCCGGGCAACGATGGCCACGCGGTCGTCGGGTTTTACCCCCAGCGCCAGCAGGTGATGGGCCAGCAGGTTGGCTTGTTGATTCAACTCGGCGTAGGTCAGCTGGCGGCCTTGATACACCGCGGCCACCGCGTCCGGGGTCAGCAGGGTCTGGGTCTCGATACGCCCATGCAGGGTGGTGCCTTGGGGGAAGTCGATGGCTGTCGCGTTGAACTGCTCCAGCAAGTGCCGCTGCTCCGCCTCGGGCAACACCGACAAGCGATTCAAGGGTGTTTCGGGTGCCTGTTCCAGCGCCTGTACCAAATTCTCCAGGGCAGTTTGCAGATAAGCGCACACCCGCTGCGGATCAACCTGGGCGCAGGCCAACAGGCTCAGGCTGAAGCCTTCGCCCAGGTCGTCGACGCTCAGGGTCAACGGGTAGTTGGTGCGTTCCTCGGAGCGCAACGCTTGAATACCCTGCCAGGCCGAGACCGCTTCGGCGCTCGCGCCGCCTGCGCTATGGCGGTAGTTGAGCAACGCGCTGAACAGCGGCGTCGGCGCCACTACACCGCTGCAACGCTGGGCCAGGGCCAGCGCCGCGTGTTCGTGACGCAGCAAGGTGGTCAGCCGGGCATGGGTCGCCTTGACCCCGGTGCGCACGTCTTCGGCGCCTACATCCACCCGCAATGGCAAGGTGTTGATAAAGATCCCCAGGGCACGGTCGGTGTCGTGGCTGCCCTGCATGCGGCCCATCAGCACCGTGCCGAACACCACCTGTTCCTTGCCCGCCAGCACTCCCAGCACCTGGGCCCAGCCCATGTGGAACAGGCTCGCGGCGCTGACGCCCAACTGCCGGGCCTGGGCGCGCAAGCGCCGGCTCAACTGCGGGGCCAGCGGCAGGCTGATCTCCTGGATGTTGTCGCCGTCGCCCTGCACATCCTGCAGGCCGTAGGGCAAGGTCGGCTCGCTGATGTCGCCGAGCATCTGCCGGAAGAACCCTTCGTGCTCCTGCTCGCTGATGCCCAGGCGCGCCTGGGCGACATAGTTGCGAAACGGCACCGCCTGGCCCAGTTCAGCCGCCCTGCCCAGCAGGCAGGCTTGCATCTCGTGGCAGACCACTTCCAGCGCGCTGTGGTCCAGGGCCATGTGGTGGAACAACAGCATCGCCACCACCCGTTGGCCGGCTTCATCCCAGGCCCGCACCAGGCGCAGCAGCGGCGCGCGGGTCACGTCCATGCGGTAGTGGCGGCCATCGAACAGGCGATGCAACTGGGCGGCGATATCGCCGTCTGCCGGGTCCAGTTCAATCGCCTGCACCGGCAGGCGCGCCGTGCGCCAGACCACTTGCGACGGTTCTTCCAGGCCTTCCCACACCACGCCGGTCCGCAGGATGTCGTGACGGTCGATCACCTGTTGCAAGGCCAGGGCAAAGCCCTCGAAACGCTCAAGGCTGTCGAAGGCAAACAGCGACTGCATGATGTACGGGTCGCCGTGCTCGGCACTCACATGGTGGTAGAGGATGCCCTCCTGCAACGGTGCCAGCGGGTAGATGTCCTGCACATTGGCGACGCCACCCTCGACGGTCTCGAGGATACGGTCGATGGACGCCTGGCTGAGGGTCGACAGGCTCAGCATCTGCGGGGTAATCGAGGTAGCGCCCGGTGGAATGCCATTGGCCGGCACCTGCACCTCACCGGCCTTGATGGCCGAGTACTCCCCGGCCTTGATCAGCTCGATCAGCGCCGGCTTGTGTTCGCGCAGCGAGGCCACCAGTGCCGCGTCGCTCAGGGCCTGCTTGTTGCCTTGCACCGACAACTGATCGCCCTTGAGCGCCAGTTGCACATCCTTGGCCTTGAGTGTCGCCAACAGTTCGATGATGCTCACAGGACGATCTCCATTCGTTCGGTAATTGCGGCGTAGCCGGCCAGGGTCGGCTGTTCGAACAGGCCCCGCACATCGGCTTCCATGCCTTCCTGACGCAAGCGTCCGATCAAGCTGACGGCCAGCAACGAGTGCCCGCCCAGCTCGAAAAAGTTGTCGTGACGCCCGACCCGCTCCACCTTCAGCAGCTCGGTCCACAGCCGCGCCAGGGTGATTTCGGTAGCGCCCACCGGGGCCTCGTACTCGCGCACGATCAGTGATTCCACACCCGGCGTCGGCAAGGCCTTGCGGTCGAGCTTGCCGTTGGGGCTCAGGGGCAGAGCGTCCAGATACACGAATACCGCAGGCACCATGAAGTCCGGCAAACGCGCCAGCAGGTGCGCCCGCAACTGTTCGATATCGGCTGGCACGCCGGTGTAGTACGCCACCAGGCGTTCGTCGCGGGCCAACACGGCCGCTTCCTTCACCTGTGGGTACTCGGTCAGCCGCGCCTGGATTTCTCCGAGTTCAATACGCAGGCCACGGATTTTTACCTGGTCGTCATTACGGCCCAGGTACTCGATATTGCCATCCGGCAGGTAGCGCCCGACGTCACCGGTGCGGTACATCCGGCCTGGGTTGAACGGGTCCTTGAGGAAGCGCTCGGCCGTCAGCTCGGGACGGTGCAGGTAGCCGCGAGCCACTTGCACACCGGCGATAAACAGCTCGCCCACCACGCCCAGCGGCACCGGTTGCAACCGGGCATCCAGCAGGTACATGCGGGTGTTGGCAATCGGCTTGCCGATAGGCGTGTTGTCCGGCACCACGGGCCTGGCGCAGTTCCAGGCGGTCACGTCCACTGCGGCTTCCGTCGGGCCATAGAGGTTGTACAAGCCGATGCCGGGCAATTGCTGCTTGAAGCGCCGCACCAGGCTGCCGGGCAAGGCTTCGCCGCTGCACATCACCCGCAGCAGCCCGGCGCCCTGGCTGACATCACCGTGGGCCAGGAACACATCGAGCATCGACGGCACGAAGTGCAAGGTGGTGATCTGTTCTGCCGCGATCACCTCGCACAGGTAAGCCGGCTCCTTGTGCCCGCCGGGGCGTGCCATGACCAGCCGCGCACCGGTGAACAGGGGCCAGAAGAACTCCCACACCGACACATCGAAGCTGAACGGGGTTTTCTGCAGTACCGCATCAGTGGCGTTCAGGCCGTAGGCGTCCTGCATCCACAGCAGGCGGTTGACCACACCCGCGTGCTCGTTGATCACGCCCTTGGGTTGGCCGGTGGAGCCGGAGGTGTAGATCACGTAGGCCTGGTGCTGCGCGGTCAACCCGGGAACCTGTGGGTTGGACACCGGCTGGTGCGCCCAGGTGTTCTGGTCAAGATCCACCACCGGCACCGTCACGTCGCCCAGCAACGAACGGGTAGCGCCCTGCACCAGCAGCGCCGCGGGCTGGCTGTCTTGCAGCATGTAGGCGAGGCGATCCAGCGGGTACGCCGGGTCCAGCGGCACATAACCACCACCGGCCTTGAGGATCGCAAACAGACCGATGACCATCTCCAGACCACGCTCGACGCAAATCGCCACCCGCGCATCCGGCTGCACGCCCAGTTCCCGCAGGTGGTGCGCCAGTTGGTTGGCGCGCTGGTTCAGCTCGGCATAGGTCAGGCATTGCTCACCCGCCTTAACCGCCAATGCATCCGGCGTGCGCTCGACCTGGGCCTCGAACAGGCCGTGCAGGGTCTGCGCCAGGTCGTAGTCAACCTCGGTGGCATTGAAATCAAACAGCAGTTGCTGACGCTCTGCATCCCCCAGGATCGGCAGGCGGTCAAGGGCCTGGTGCGGCGCGTGCTCCAGGGCCTCCACCAACTGGGTCAACGCCATCTGCATATAACCGCAGACCCGTTGTGCGCCCACCTGGGCCGGGGTCAACGCGGTGAAGTCATAACCATCACCCAGGTCATCGACGTTCAGGGTCAACGGATAGTTGGTGCGCCCGTCATTGGTCAGGGTCTGCATGCCTTCCCAGGCGTGCTGCGCGTCCTGTGAACGGGTGGCGCCGCCCCGGTGGCGATAATTGAGCATCGAGCTGAACAGCGGCAGCGGCGCCGCCACCCCGCTGCAACGCTGGGCCAGGGCCAGGGAAGCATGTTCATGGCCCAGCAGCGCGGTGAGCCGGGCATGGGTGCTGCGCACGCTGTCGCGCACGCCTTGCCCGTCGATATCCAGGCGCAATGGCAGGGTGTTGATGAACACGCCAAGGGCCCGGTCCGCGCCCTCGCCGCCCTGCATCCGGCCGACCAGCACCGTGCCAAACACCACATTCGGCTTGCCCGACGTCACCGCCAACACCTGCGCCCATGCCAGGTGGAACAGGCTCGCGGTGCTAACGCCCAGCAGGCGTGCCTGGGCCCTGAGGCGCCGGCTGACGGCAGCGTCCAGGTGATGCGTGAATTCTTCGATATCCCGACCATCGCCCTGCACATCCTGCAAGCCAAACGGCAGCGTTGGCTCATGGATATCGCCAAGCATCTCGCGGAAGAACCCTTCATGTTCCTGCTCGCTGACACCCAGTCGCGCCTGCGCCACGTAGTTGCGATAAGGCATCGGCGCGGACTGCGGTGCGGGGTGCCCCAGCAGGTAGCCCTGCATTTCCCGCAGCACCACGTCGAACGCGGTGTGGTCCAGCACGATGTGGTGATACAGCAGCACCGCCACCACCCGCTGATTGGCCGGGTCGTTGGCGTACATCAGGCGGATCAGCGGCGCCTGGGCGATGTCCAGCCGGTAGCGCCGGGCGTCGAAACGCTGATGCAGGCCGGCCAGCACATCACCGTCCAGATGCAGCGCTTCGACCGTCAATCGAGCCTTGCGCCACACCACTTGCACCGGCTGCGCCAAGCCTTCCCAGACCACACCGGTACGCAGGATGTCGTGGCGGTCGATCACCTGCTGCAAGGCCTGGGCGAAGCTGTCCAGGCGCGCCTGGGTATCGAATGCGAGGTGCGATTGCAGCAGGTACGGATCGCCCTGCTCCGCCGTGATGTAGTGGTAAAGAATGCCTTCCTGTAACGGTGCCAGCGGGTAAATATCCTGCACATTGGCGGCGCCACCCGGCACGCTGGCGACGATCTGGTCGATCATCGGCTGATCCAGCTCCACCAATGGCAGCATCGAGGGCGTGATGCGCGGGCAATCGGCGGCGATGGCATTCACCGGCACCACCACTTCCCGGCCACTGCCCACTGCCGCTGCCAATGCCGCCAGCGTCGGCTGGCTGAACAGCACCCGCACATCGGCGCTGAGGCCGGCCTGGCGCATGCGCTCGATCAGGCTTACCGCCAGCAAGGAATGGCCGCCCAGCTCGAAGAAGTGGTCATGGCGGCCCACTTGCTCCACCTGCAACACCTCGGCCCAGATCCGCGCCAGGGTGGTCTCGACTTCGCCGCGTGGGGCTTCATATTCCCGGCTGAGCACGGCGGCCTGATCCGGTGCCGGCAGCGCCTTGCGGTCAAGCTTGCCGTTGGCGGTCAACGGCCAGCTGTCGAGTTTGACGTAGACCACCGGCACCATGGCCTCGGGCAGTTGGCTGTGCAGCTCGGCGCGCAGGGTTTCGATAACCAGCGGTTTTTGTTCGGTGAACCAGGCCACCAGGCGGCCGTCGCGCACCAGCACCACGGCTTCCTTGACGCCGTCGACGGCGGCCAGGCGGGTTTCGATTTCTCCCAGCTCGACGCGCACGCCCCGGACTTTTACCTGGTCGTCGTTGCGGCCCAGATATTCAATGTTGCCATCCGGCAGCCAGCGCGCCAGGTCGCCGGTGCGGTACATGCGGCCCGGGTTGAACGGGTCATCGAGGAATCGCTCGGCGGTCAGGTCCGGGCGATTCAGGTAGCCGCGGGCCACGCCGCGGCCGCCTACATACAGCTCACCGGCCACACCCACCGGCACCGGCCGTTGTTGTGCATCCAGCAGGTACACCGTGGCATTGGCCATCGGCTTGCCGATATGCAGCGGCTGGCCGGCGCGCACCCGGCCAGAGGTGGCGACCACCGTGGCTTCGGTGGGGCCGTAGTTGTTGATCACCGCGAAACGTCGCTCATGGCTGAACTGGCGCAGGCGATCACCGCCGATCAACAGGGTGCGCAGGCTTGGGTGCTCAAGGTCCTGGCTGAACGCGTACTCGGCCACCGGGGTGGGCAGGAAGCTCACGTCCAGCGGCTGGGCCAGCCACCAGGCCAGCAGTTCGTCGATGTTTTCATTGCCGACATGGGCCGGTGGCAGGTGCAAGGTCGCCCCCACGCACAATGCCGGCCAGACTTCCCAGGCCATGGCATCGAAACCGAAGCCGGCCACGCTGCTGGTGTGGCTGCCGGCCTGCAGGTCGAAGGCTTCACAGTGCCAATGCACCAGGTTTTCCACGGTGCGGTGTTCCACCATCACGCCTTTGGGCTGGCCGGTGGAGCCGGAGGTGTAGATCACATAGGCGAGGTTCGCCGGGGTCAGGCTGGCGACGTGGGGATTGGTGCCGTCGGGATAGGCGCCATGCAGATCGACGATGGCGATATCACCGAGCACGCCACGGGTGCTCTCTTCGGCCAGGACCGCGACCGGTGCGCTGTCTTGCAGCAGGTAAGCGATGCGCTCGGCCGGATAGGCCGGGTCTACCGGGACGTAGGCCGCGCCCGCCTTGAGAATCGCCAGCAGGCCCGCCAGCATCTGCGGGCCGCGTCGGCAGCAGATCGCCACACGGTCGTCGGGCTGTACGCCCAGCGCCAGCAAGTGATGGGCCAATTGGTTGGCGCGTTGGTTGAGCTGTTGGTACGTCAGGTGCTGGCCGTCCTGGCTCACGGCAATCGCCTGCGGCAGGCGCAGGGCCTGGGCTTCGAAAGCGCCGTGCAGGGTCTGCCCTTGCGGGTAGTCGCGGGCGGTGGCGTTGAAGCTGCGCAGCAGGTGTTCGCGTTCGCGGGCAGGCAGTACCGGCAACTGATGCAACGGCGTTTGCGGCGCGTGCTCAAGGGCCTCCACCAGTTGCTCCAGCGCACTGTGCATAGAGTCGCACAGGCGCTGCGCGCCGATGGATTCCAGCGCCAGTACCGTCAGGCCAAAGCCTGTGCCAAGGTCGTCCACACTCAGGGTCAGCGGGTAGTTGCTGCGTTCTTCGCCGCCGAGCAATTGCACGCCTTCCCAGATACCGTGGCCGTCGCGGGCCATTTCGCCCGGGGTGCTGTGGCGGTAGTTGAGCAAGGCACTGAACAACGGCATCGAGGTCGGCACGCCGCTGCACCGCTGGGCCAGCGCCAGGGACGCATGTTCATGGCCCAGCAAGGCACTGAGCCGGGCGTGGGTCGCCTTGACGCCGGCACGTACCGCGTCGGCACCCACCTCCACCCGCAGCGGCAAGGTGTTGATGAACATGCCCAATGCCCGGTCGGCACCTTCGCCGGCTTGCATGCGGCCCATCAATACGGTGCCGAATACCACGTCCTGACGGCACGACACCAGCCCGAGGACCTGGGCCCACGCGAGGTGCATCAGGCTCGCAGCGCTGACCCCCAGTTGCCGCGCCTGTTCACGAACCCGCAGCGCCAGCCCTGCATCGACGGGCAATTCGGCCTCTTCGATATCCCGGCCATCGCCCTGCACATCCTGCACGCCGAAGGGCAGCGTGGGCTCGTCGACATCGGCGAGCATTTCACGGAAGAACTGCTCGTGTTCCTGGGCGCTGACACCCAGGCGCGCCTGGGCCACGTAGTGACGGAACGGTGCCGCGGCCGGCAAGTCATCGGCCTGGTTGAACAGGAACGCCCGCATTTCCTGGCCGACCACTTCCATGGCGGTGTGGTCCAGTGCCAGGTGATGGAACAGCAGGATCGCCGCGACCCGCTGGTTGGCCGGGTCCTGCGCATACACCATGCGCAGCAGCGGCGCCTGGGTGATATCCAGGCGGTAGTGGCGGGCATCAAAACGCGCGTGCAGTTGTTCGATCACATCACCATCGGCCGGGTCCAGCGGGATGTGCTGTACGACCAATTCGGCATGACGCCACACCACTTGCACCGGGCTGTCCAAGCCTTCCCACACCACGCCGGTGCGCAGGATATCGTGGCGCGCCACGACCTTTTGCAGCGCGCCCATGAAGGCCTGCAAACGCTCGACGCTGTCAAACGCCATGCGCGATTGCAGCAGGTAGGGGTCACCCTGTTCGGCACTGATGTGGTGGTAGAGGATGCCTTCCTGCAACGGCGCCAGCGGGTAGATATCCTGCACGTTGGCCGCACCGCCGGGCACCGTGGCCACGATGCGGTCGATGGCCGGCTGGTCCAGCTTGACCAGGGTCAGCATCGACGGCGCGATGTGCTCGCAGCCCGGCGCAATGCCGTTGGCCGGCACCACGATTTCCCGGCCACTGCCCACCGCCGCCGCCAGCGCCGCCAGGCTTGGCTGGTTGAACAGCACCCGCACATCGGCGCTCAGGCCCGCCTGGCGCATGCGCTCGATCAGGCTCACCGCCAGCAACGAATGGCCGCCGAGTTCAAAGAAGTGGTCAAAACGCCCGACACGCTCGACCTTCAGCACGTCCTGCCAGATTTGCGCCAGCAGGGTTTCCACCTCGCCCTCCGGGGCTTCGAAACCACGGCTGAGCAGCGACGCCTGATCCGGCGCAGGCAGGCCCTTGCGGTCCAGCTTGCCATTCGCGGTCAGCGGCAACAGTTCCAACCAGACATAGGCCGACGGCACCATGTAGTCCGGCAGCCGGCTTTGCAGGTGCGCTCGCAACGCTTCAATACTCAGCGGCGCCTGGGCGGTGTAGTAAGCCACCAGGCGCTTGTCGCCGGGCTCATCTTCACGGGCCAGCACCACCGTGTCTTTCACGCCGGAATAGCTGGCGAGGCAGCTTTCGATTTCACCGGGCTCGATACGGAAACCCCGGATTTTCAGCTGATGGTCGTTGCGGCCCTGGTACAGCAAGGTGCCGTCCGCCTGCCAGCTCGCCAGGTCGCCGGTGCGGTACAGCAGCCCATCGCCGAACGGGTCGACGATAAATTTCTCGGCGGTCAATTGCGGCTGGTTCAGGTAACCCTTGGCCACACCCGCGCCACCGATGTACAGCTCGCCAACCACGCCCAGCGCCACCGGCTGCTGCCGTGCATCCAGCACGTAGGCGCGGCTGTTGCCAATCGGTCGACCAATCGGAATACCGCCCTCACCCACCGACTTGATCTCGAAGGTGGTGGAAAACGTCGTGGCTTCGGTGGGGCCATAGCCATTCAGCAGGTGCTGCGGCGCGCCGTGCTCAAGCACCCGGGCGATCACCTGCGGGTCGAGCACATCGCCGCCGACGATCAAGTAGCGCAGTTGCCGGAACATCGGTATCAACCCGTCGGCGTACTGATGGAACAGCCCGGCGGTCATCCACAACACGCTGACGGATTGCTCCTGCAACAGGGCGCCAAACGCGGCCTGGGACAGCAACGTGGCATGCTCGACCACCACCACGCAGCCGCCGTTGAGCAACGGCGCCCACACATCGAGGGTGCTAGCGTCGAACGCCGGGTTCGAGGCGAAGGCCACCCGGTCGCGGTGATTGAAGTCGGCGTAGCCGTTGTTGATCACCAATCGAGAGACGGCGCGATGGGGCACCTGCACGCCCTTGGGCGCACCGGTTGAGCCGGAGGTGTACATGATGTACGCCACGCTTTCGGCAGACTGGGACAGGTTCGGATTATGGGTCGGCTGATTGTCGAGGTTCAGCCCGTCGAGATCACGCAGCACCTGCCCGGCATGACTGTCCTGCACCATGAACGCCTGGCGTTCGTCCGGTGCATTGATATCCAGCGGCACGTACACCGCCGCGCACTTGAGGATGGCCAGCTGGCTGACCAGCAGGTCGATGGAACGTGGCAGCGCGATGGCCACGCTGTCGCCCGGTTTTACACCCTGGTCGATCAAATAGTGGGCCAGGCGATTGGCCCGCAGGTTGAGTTCGCGGTACGTCAGCGACACGTCGCCGTGCACCACCGCCAGCGCGTCGGGGCTGGTCAGGACGCTGGCTTCGAAGATCCCGTGCACGGTGTGCGTGGCCGGGTAGGCGCGGGCAGTGGCGTTGAAGTCCACCAGCACTTGATGCCGCTCGGCGGGTGGCAGGATCGACACTTGATGCAGCGGTGTGGTCGGCGCCTGTTGCAGTGCCGTGGCCAGGTTGCGCAAGGCGCTGAGCATGTAGTCGCCGACGCGCCGCACATCCACCTCCGCCACGCCTTGCACGGTCAGGGCAAAACCTGCGCCGAGGTCGTCGACGTTCAGCACCAGCGGGTAGTTGCTGCGCTCCTCGGAACTGAGGATTTCGATCCCGGCGTCGGCGAACGGGCTGGCGCCCGGCGCTTCACCCGGCGCGCTGTGGCGGTAGTTGAGCAAGGTGCTGAACAACGGCAGCGCACCGGACACGCCACTGCATCGCTGGGCCAGGGACAAGGAGGCATGTTCATGCCCCAGCAACTGTGCCAGCCGCGCATGGGTGGCGCGCACGCCAGCCTGCACGCCCACCGCGCCGACACTGACCCGCAACGGCAAGGTATTGATGAACATTCCCAGCGCCCGGTCGGCGCCCTCGCCGCCGTGCAGCCGGCCCAGCAGCACGGTGCCGAAGACCACGTCGTCCTGGCCCGAGACCTGGCCGAGGACCTGGGCCCACGCCAGGTGCACCAGGCTTGCGGCACTCACCCCCAGTTGCCGGGCCTGCTCGCGAAGGCCCAGGCTGAGGGCCGGTTCCAATGCCACGTGCGCTTCGCGCACACCGCTGCCGTCGCGGTTCACGTCCTGCAAGCCGAAGGCCAGGGTCGGCTCGTCGATGTCGCCGAGCATTTCGCTGAAGAACGCCTCATGCTGCGCAGCGCTCACACCGAGGCGCGCCTGGGCCACGTAGTTGCGGTACTGCACGGCGTCGGGCAGCAAGCAGGTTTCGCCTGCAAGGCTCGCGCTCATTTCCTCCACCAGCACCTGCAACGCGGTGTGGTCCAGCAGGATGTGGTGCAGCAGCAGGATGCCGACGTAACGGCCGTGATCCTCGGCGTAGGCAAACCGCATCAACGAGGCGCGGGACAGGACGAGGCGGTAGTGGCGTGGGTCGAAGCGTTCCTGCAGTTGCGCCAATACGGCACTGGAAGGATCGGCTTCAACCTGCTCAACCACCAGCAGCGCCTGGCGCAAGACCACCTGTACCGGCTCGTCCAGGCCTTCCCAGACAATCCCGGTACGCAGGATATCGTTGCGCTCGATGACACTTTGCAGCGCACGGATAAACGCCTCGACCGGCTCATGGCCGCTGAAGCTGAACTGCACCTGCAACACGTAGGGATCGCCTTCGGTGGTTGCCAGGTGGTGGTACAGGATGCCGGCCTGCAACGGGGCCAGGCCGTAGATGTCCTGCACGTTGGCGATGCCGCCGGGGACACTGGCGATGATATGGTCGATGGCCTGCTGGTCGAGATTCACCAGCGGCAGCATGTCCGGGGTGATGTGCCGCGTCGCTTCGCCGATCAGGTTGGCCGGGACCTGCACTTCATGTTGCCCGCCCACCGCAGCGGCCAGCGCAGCCAGGGTCGGCTGGCCGAACAGCACCCGCACATCGGCGCTCAGCTCGAGCTGGCGCATGCGCTCGATCAGCTTGACCGCCAGCAACGAATGGCCGCCCAGCTCGAAAAAGTTGTCCTGGCGCCCGACCCGGTCGACCTTGAGCAGGTCTTGCCAGAGATTCGCGATCGCGGCTTCCACCGCGCCTTGTGGCGCTTCATAACCACGACGGGCCAGGGCATCGGCGTCCGGTGCCGGCAAGGCCTTGCGGTCGAGCTTGCCGTTGGTGGTAAGCGGGAACGCGTCGAGCAGCACAAAGGCGCTGGGCACCATGTACTCGGCGAGGGACAGCAGCAGGTGGTCACGCAGCTCAGCGGCAGTGGGCGTGTGTTCAGGCTGGGCAATCACGTAGGCCACCAGCCGCTTGTCGCCCGGTTCGTCTTCGCGGGCAATCACCACGGCTTCGCGCACACCTTCGCAGGTGGCCAGGCGTGCTTCGATTTCCCCCAGTTCGATACGGAAACCGCGAATCTTCACCTGGTCGTCGTTGCGCCCCAGGTACTCGACACTGCCGTCGGCCAGCATCCGGCCGAGGTCACCGGTCTTGTACAGGCGCAGGCCGGTTGCGGGATCCGTCAGAAAACGTTCGGCCGTCAGCTCATCGCGGTTGAGATAACCCCGCGCCACGCCGGCACCGCCGACGTACAACTCCCCGACTACGCCGCTCGGCACCGGTTCGCGGCGGGCGTCCAGCACATACAGTTGCAAGTCGGGAATGCGCACGCCAATCGGGCTCACGCCCACCCGCTGCGCATCCGCCGCCTCCAGGGCACGGTAGGTCACATGCACGGTGGTTTCGGTGATGCCATACATGTTGACCAACCGCGTACCGGCGTTGGTCACCCGGGCGTACCACGGCTTGAGAATCCCCGGTTCCAGGGCTTCACCGCCGAAGATCACCTGGCGCAGCGAGTGCAGTTGCTGGCTGCGGCCCTGCGCCGCGATCAACTGGCGGAACGCGCTCGGGGTCTGGTTGAGAATACTGACGCCGGCTTCGCACAGCAGTGCGTAACACTCGTCCGGCGAGCGGCTGACCAGCTGCGGCACCACCAGCAACTGCCCGCCATGCATCAGCGCGCCCCAGATCTCCCACACCGAGAAGTCGAAGGCAAACGAGTGGAACAGCGCCCAGGTGTCATTGGCGTTGAACTTGAACCAATGCTCGGTGGCGCTGAACAGTCGCGCGACGTTGCGGTGTTCGATCATCACGCCCTTGGGCAGGCCGGTAGAGCCGGAGGTGTAGATCACATAGGCCAGGCTGGACGCGCTGATTGCAACGTTGGGGTTGACGATGGGCTCGTGCTGCAGGCTGTTGAGGTCGATCGACGTGACGTCGCCCACCAGGTGGCGGGTGTCGTCCTGCACCAGCACCGCCAGCGGCGCGCTGTCTTTCAGGGTGTAGGCGATACGGTCCAGCGGGTAGGCCGGATCGATCGGCACATAACCCGCCCCAGCCTTGAGAATCCCCAGCAGGCCAATGATCATTTCCAGCCCGCGTTCGACACAGATCGCCACCCGGTCGTCGGGGCGGATGCCATGCTTGAGCAGGCAATGCGCAACCTGGTTGGCGCGCTCGTTCAGCTCGCGGTAGCTCAGGTGTTCGTGTTCAAAGCGCAGCGCGATGGCTTCGGGATGGCTGGCGGCATGAGCTTCGACTTGCTGGTGGATCAGGGCTGAATCGGCGTAGTGCTGGGTGCTGGCGTTAAGGCCATGCAGCAGATGCTGGCGTTCGGCGGCAGGCAGGATGCCCAGGTTGTGCAACGGTGCATCTGGCGTTTGTTCCAGGGCCAGCACCAGGTTTTCCAGGGCGGTGTGCAGGTAACCGGCAATGCGCGTCGCGCCGATGGAGGCGTCCACCATCACGGTAAAGGCAAAGCCTTCGCCCAGGTCATCGACGTTGACCGTCAGCGGGTAGTTGGTGCGTTCTTCGGCGCCCAACACCTGGATGCCTTCGGCGATGTCGATCACCGCCTGGGTGTCCGAGGCATCGCTGTGACGGTAATTGAGGATGGCACTGAACAACGGCGTGGGTGCGGCCACACCGCTGCAACGCTGGGCCAGGGCCAGGGAGGCGTGTTCGTGATCGAGCAATTCGCTCAGGCGTTTATGGGTGGTTTGTACGCCCTCGCGCACGCTTTGTTCGCCTACATCTACCCGTAGCGGCAGGGTGTTGATGAACATGCCCAGGGCCTGGTCGGAGCCCTCGCCTGCGCCCATGCGGCCGAGCATCACGCTGCCAAATACCACGGCCTCGCGAGCGGAAACCTTGCCCAGCACCTGGGCCAGCGCGAGGTGCATCACGCTGGCCGGGCTGACACCCAACGGCCTTGCCTGGGCCCTTAGACGGCGGCTCAGGTCGCTGTCGACGGCAATGCGGGTTTCGTCGATGCCATGCCCGTCACCCTGAACATCCTGCAGGCCGAACGGCAGGGTTGGCTCGTCGATATCGGCCAGCATCTCACGGAAGAACGCTTCGTGAGCCTGTTCGCTGACGCCATGGCGGACCTGGGCGATGTAGTTGCGAAACGGCACCGGTGCACTGGCGTGTTCGGTCTGGCCGGCGAGGTGCAGCTGGATCTCCCGGCGCACTACGTCTAGGGCGGTGTGGTCGAGGATGGTGTGGTGGAACAACAGCATGGCGACCACACGCTGGTTGCGCGGGTCTTCGGCGAACACCAGGCGCAGCAGTGGGGCCTGGCCGAGGTCCATGCGGTAGTTGCGGGCGTCGTAGAGGGCTTGCAGTTGGGTCAGTACATCGCCGTCGAGGCGGGCTTCTTCGCAGGCCAGCGAGGCCTTGCGCCAGACGACTTGCAGGGGTTCGTCGAGGCGATCCCAGGCCATCGAGGTGCGCAGGATATCGTGGCGGTCGATGACCCATTGCAAGGCCTGGGCGAAGGTTTCAAGACGGGCGCGGCTGTCGAACACGAACTGCGCGTGCAGCACGTAGGGGTCGCCCTGGTGCGCTGACAGATGGTGGTAGAGCATGCCTTCCTGGAGGGGTGCCAGAGGGTAGATATCCTGCACATTCGCCGCCCCGCCGGGGATCGCGGCGACGATGCGGTCGATGGCGGGTTGGTCGAGGTTGACCAGGGGCAGCATGTCCGGGGTGATGCGATAGGCCGGGCTGAGCCAGTCGCCGCCGTGTTGGGCGACGAGGTCGAGCAGTTGGGGTTTGTGGGCGATCAGTTGGTCCCATAGGGCGTCATCCAGCGCGTCGTCGTCACCCAGGATGATCAGGTCGCCTTCGTCCATTTGCAGGCGGATCGGGTGGGTGGAAAGAGCTGCCAGTAATTTGCTGAACTGCATGGGGTAACCTGCTTTTTTGAGTCGGATACGGTTGAGGAGAAAGTCCGTTTTCAGCTGTCGCGTAAGTGCCTGGGAGGCCCGGTTTAAAGCGCGGGCGCAGTCGTGGGCCGGGAGGCTTCCCGCAGGGTTGGGAAATTAGAGGATTCGGGGGGTGGGGGGTGACATGGGAAGCGGGGACAAAGCGGCTGGCGTGGGGGAACTTTCGTATTTGTTGGATGGGGGGCATATCCGTTATTTGGGTGATGGCTTCGATTGGTTCCGCTCTTACAGCGGCTCACTTTTGAAGAGCGCAAAAGTAAGCAAAACGCTCTTGCCCCACCACTCGGCWCCTCGCCTAGG
>NZ_AKVH01000051.1:0-24092 GCF_000278565.1 Pseudomonas sp. Ag1 | reverse complement strand
CCGGAGTGAGGGCACACCGAGCCTAAGCGAGGTGCCGAGTGGTGGGGCAAGAGCGTTTTGCTTACTTTTGCGCTKTTCAAAAGTGAGCCGCTGTAAGAGCGGAACCGATATAAGCCATCACCCAAATAACGGATATGCCCCCACCCCCACCATCACCCCTCAGCACTATGCACCACCACCAAAAGCTGCGCCTGAACCTCCCCCACCGACCGAATCCGATGCGGCTTCTGCGCATTGAAATGCAACGCATCCCCCCGATTCAACACCACCCGCTCACTCATGAAATCCACCTCAACCTGACCTTCATGCACAAACAAAAACTCCTCCCCCAAATGTTCCTTGAAGGTCTTGTCGGTGAACTCCGCCGGCGGGTAAATGATGAACGGCAACAAACTACGCTCACTGACCTGATGCGCCAACACCGCGTAACCCGGTGACGCATCGGTGCCCGACAACGCCTGCCGTTCGTGGCTGCGCACCAGGCTATAGCTGTCGAGGCTGACATTGTCCTCGCTGAACAATTCTTCGACCTTCACATTCAACGCCTTGGCCAGTTTCAGCGCCGCCGCAATCGACGGCGTATTCAACCCCCGCTCGACTTTCGACAGGTAACTCTTGGTCATCCCGGATTTTTCCGCGAGCGACTCCAATGTCACACCAAGTTTTTTTCTCAATATTTTCAAACGGATAGACATGCGCAGCGGTTAATCCATTAAAGAGGCGATGATGAATGCTTGCTAATGACACTTTGTGTCATATAGTCTCTTTAGTGTCATTTGCGACGAACAAGGACACTGATATGGCCAAGACATTAGCACTCCCGAAAGACCAACTGGTCAAGCAGGCGCTGACCCAGATGCAAAACACCCTGGCGGATAATACGTGGACCGACCGGCAAAAGCTGGCGTTGACCTGCCGGATCCTGTTCGAAAACGGCCACGACTCCGGCCTCGCCGGGCAGATCACCGCACGCGGCCCGACGCCTGGCACCTACTACACCCAACAACTGGGCCTGGGTTTTGATGAGATCACCGCCAGCAACCTGTTGCTGGTCAACGAAGACCTGGAGGTGCTGGAAGGCCATGGCATGCCCAACCCGGCCAACCGTTTTCACAGCTGGGTGTACCGCGGTCGCCCGGACGTGAACTGCATCATCCACACTCACCCGACCCACATCGCTGCGTTGTCGATGCTGGAAGTGCCGTTGCAGGTGTCCCACATGGACCTCTGCCCGTTGTACGAAGATTGCGCATTCCTCGAAGCCTGGCCCGGGGTGCCGGTGGGCAACGAAGAAGGTGAAATCATCACCGCTGCCCTGGGGGATAAACGCGCGATTCTGCTTTCCCACCACGGCCAATTGTCCACTGGGGCGAGCATCGAGGAAGCCTGTGTGATCGCACAGTTGATCGAACGCGCGGCCAAGTTGCAGCTGCTGGCGATGGCCGCCGGCACGATCAAGCCGATCCTGCCGGAACTGGGCCGCGAAGCCCATGACTGGATTTCCAAGCCCAAGCGCCACGGCGCAGCGTTCAACTACTACGCTCGGCAGAACCTGCGCCAACACGCCGATTGCCTGAACTGAAACCCTTTTTCGACCGGAGACTTTTGCATGTCCAGCCCTTCTATTCACGGCATTATCGGCTACACCATCACCCCGTTCAGCACGGACGGCCAGCGCATTGACCTCGAAGCCCTGGGCCTTTCGATCGACCGCCTGATCGACAGCGGCGTGCACGCTGTCGCACCGTTGGGCAGCACCGGCGAAGGCGCCTATCTCAGTGATGCAGAGTGGGATGAAGTCGCCGCCTACAGCATCCAGAAGGTGGGCAAGCGTGTGCCGACCATCGTCAGCGTCTCCGACCTGACCACCGCCAAGGCCGTGCGTCGTGCGCAGTTTGCCGAGGCCCACGGCGCGGACGTGGTAATGGTATTGCCGGCCTCGTACTGGAAACTCAGCGAGGCGGAAATCCTCGCCCACTATGCGGCCATTGGCGACAGCATCGGCGTGCCGATCATGCTCTACAACAACCCGGCCACCAGTGGCACCGACATGTCGGTGGACTTGATGCTGCGCATCGTCAACAGCGTCGACAACGTGACCATGGTCAAGGAAAGCACCGGGGATATTCAGCGCATGCACCAATTGCACCGGCGCAGCGAGGGCCAGGTGCCGTTCTACAACGGCTGCAATCCGCTGGCGCTGGAGGCGTTTGCGGCGGGCGCGAAAGGTTGGTGCACGGCGGCGCCGAATCTGATTCCTCAGCTCAACCTGGATTTGTATGAAGCCGTTTTGGCCAATGACCTGGAGAAAGCGCGGGAGCTGTTTTATCGCCAGTTGCCGTTGCTGGATTTCATCCTCAAAGGTGGCTTGCCGGCGACGATCAAGGCCGGTTTGCGGCTGACGGGCCTGGAGTCGGGGGATCCACGGCTGCCGGTTTTCCCGCTGGCTGAGGCAGGCCGTGTTCAGTTGCAAGAACTACTGACCCTGTTGCGCTGAAACGCAATCCAAATGTGGGAGCGGGCTTGCTCGCGAAGGCGGTGGGTCAGTCAATTAATAGGTCGACTGACTCACCGCATTCGCGAGCAAGCCCGCTCCCACATTTAGTCCGCATCCAACCTTGGATTTTCAATAGAGACAAATGACAATAATTCTCGATATCATTCACGACTTTTCCACGTCGTGCTTCGTCAAGAAGGATATCCATGTCTCGTCCCAAGCCCGACCCGCTGTCGGCCGATGCCTTTCGCGGGTTTTATGCAGATATCCTGCATTTCCTGCGTAAACGCACGGACAACGCCAGCGACGCGGCAGACATGACCCAGGATGTCTTCACCCAATGGCTGGACTACCGCGACCGGGCTCAGGTCGAGCAGCCACGGGCGTTTCTGTTCCAGATGGCGCGCAATCTGCTGCGCGATCACTGGCGCAAACAAAAGGTGCGGCACACCGTCCACCAGCAACAGGCCGAACTGGATGCCGAACCTGTCAGCGACTCGCGAGACGATCCCATGGCCGCCGCGCAACGCCTGCAACGCCTGGAACAGTTGAAAGAAGTCCTCTCTGAACTCTCGCCGAGAAGACGAGAAGCCCTTATGCTGCACCGCTTCGAAGGCCTGAGCCAGGCGCAGATCGCCGAGCGCATGGGCGTTTCGATCAGCATGGTGGAAAAGCACATCGCTTTTGCCTTGCTGCATTGCAAGCAGCGACTTCAACAAGAACAGGGCAAGGAGCAGCCAGAATGACCCGCCTGAGCGACATCGACACCTGTGACATCGAGGCCAGCGACTCCATCGATGCCCAGGCCGCCAGCTGGTTTGCGCGCAACCGCAATGACGCCGGTCGCGCCGACCGCAAGGCGTTTGCCGCCTGGCAGTCCGAGCCGGCCAATGCCCGCGCCTACGCCGAATTCGAACAGCTGTGGGCCGACCTGGCCCAGTTGCAGCAACTGAACAAACCGACACCGCTGCCCGTGCGCAAACCACCCGTGTGGCGCCCGGCCCTGGCGGTGGCTGCCGCCCTGGTGTGTGCCGTGCTGACGAGCAACATCGGCGCCCCACGCGAGCTGTTCCACGCCCAGGTCGCGGCCCATGCCAAAGGGATGCGCACCTTGCATCTGCCCGACGGCAGCACCTTGTACGTCAACGCCAACACGCGCCTGCGGGTGGACTTCAACAGTCACCAGCGCATCGTGCATCTGGATCAGGGCCAGTTGTATATCGAGGTGGCGCCCGACAAGGAACGACCGCTGTTCGTGCAGGCCGGTGAAGCCAATGTGCGGGTGGTCGGCACCGGCTTCGATGTGCGGCGCAGCAAGCAGCAGTTGGTGGTCAGCGTGGCCCACGGGCAAGTGGCGTTCGATCCGGATGCCAGGCTGCCGGCCACCCTGCTCGGCGCCGATCAGCGCGCTACGTTCAGTTATGCCAAGGGCACGCTGCAGCAGCAAACCCTCACTGCCGGCGAGGTCGCCGATTGGCGCGGCGGCCACGTGTCGTTTCGTAATCGCGAGCTGGCCAGCCTGATGGATGAGTTGAGCCTGTACCGGCCCCAGGCGCCGTTGCTGGTGGACAGCGCGGTGGCGCAGTTGAAGGTCTCGGGCAATCTGGACGTGAATGATCCGGACGCCCTGCTCAACGCCCTGCCGGCACTGTTGCCGGTGAAAACCGTGGCCCTGGCCGACGGCAATATCAGGATCGAACCGCGCAAATAGCCCCGCGGAATTCTTATTTGAGAATATTTTGCATTCGCATGTGAGGATTATTTTTCCTGCCGCGTCTTCCTCGGGTCTGCGTTTGATACGCACACCTTTCTGGCCATTTGGCTACTCCGGGGGATTTCATGTTTCGCGCGCCTTGCCACGTTCAGCACCTGTTTCTTCGACCCACCGCCATTGCCGCCTGCCTGGCCTTCAGCCTGAGTGCCCAGGCCGAGTCGTTCAAGCTGCAACTGCCGGCCCAGTCCCTGGCCACGTCCCTGAGCCAGGTGGCGCAGCAGGCGAAAATCCAGCTGCTGTTCGATGAAGCGCTGCTGAAAAATATCCAGGCGCCGGCCCTCAATGGCGACTTCACACCGGAAGTGGCGATTCGCACCCTGCTCAAGGACGGCGAGTTCGTATTGCTCAAGGTCGGCAGCACTTACGTGGTACGCCCCGAAGAGGGCAAGACCACCAACAGCAGCGCGATCCAGCTCGACGCCCTGAGCGTGATCGGCACCGGCAACGAGGTCGACTCCACCACCGTCGGCCGTTCCACCCTGACCCAGGCGGACATCGACCGTTACCAGTCCAACAACATTCCCAGCCTGCTGCAAACCTTGCCCGGCATCAGCCAGGGCGGCTCGCTGAAGCCCGGTGGCCAGACCATCAACATCCGTGGCTTCGGCGACGCCGAAGACGTGCCGCTGACCGTCGATGGCGCCACCAAAAGCGGTTTTGAGCGCTACCAGCAGGGCACTGTGTTTATCGAGCCCGAGCTGATCAAGAGCATCGAAGTGGAGAAAGGCCCCAACTCGCCCTTCAGCGGCAACGGCGGCTTTGGCGGTACGGTCAACATGACCACCAAGGATGCCCCGGACCTGCTCAAGGACGGGCGCAACAGCGGTGCCATGCTCAAATACGGCTACTCCAGCAACGACCATGAGCAGGTCTACAGCAGTGCCGTTTACGGGCGTACCGATGACGGCCGCTTCGACGCGCTGGCCTACCTGACCCAGCGCGACGGCGGCGACATGAAACTGGCTGCCACCCTGCCCAACGACAACAACCAGTACCCGATCAACCCCAAGCGCCTGCCCAACAGCGCCCAGAATGTGGACGGCAAACTGTTCAAGTTCAATGCTCACTTCACCGATGAGCAAAGCCTGGGTCTGTCGTATTCGCGCTCCAACAGCCAGCGCTGGACGCCCTTCTCTGCCGCCAGCTACCCGACGCCGCCGACCCAGGCCAACATCGACCGCTATGGCTACGAAGCCGCGCTGAAACGCTTCCTGGCCAACCGCAATACCGTCGACACCACCTGGTCCGGCAAGTACGAATACCAGCCGATGAATAACCCGCTGGTGGACTTGACCATCAAGTACTCCGAATCCAATACCGACCAGACCGACGAGCGCGACGCCACGGCGTTTTTCCAGTTGGCCACCGGCGGGCGCAAGATGGACACCTCCTATAACGACAAGAACCTCGACGTACGCAACGTCAGCCTGTTTTCCACCGGTGCGTTGCAGCACGCGGTGACCACCGGTGTGCAAATCCGCAAGCACACCCGGGAAACCGAAATGTGGATGCCCGGCGCCACCTACAACACCCCGAAATACAACTACGGGCACTTCCAGCCGGGCTTCATGCCCCATGGCAAGGTCGACACCAACAGCTTCTTTATCCAGGACGCGGTGACGCTGGGCGATGTGACCATTACCCCGTCGATGCGCTATGACCATGTGCGCAACCGCGGTGAGGCCAACGACGCGCCGTACTACAGCAACCCGGACCCGGCCATCGGCCATGACTACAGCGACCGCACTTACACCGGCTGGTCGCCACGCCTGGCGGCGTACTGGACCATCACCCCGAACGTGGCGATGTTCGCCAACTGGAGCCGCACCTGGCGTGCGCCAGTGATCGACGAGCAGTATGAAGTCCAGGGCCTGGGCAGCCGCACCGCCACCAGCCTGGACCTGGATCCGGAGCGCATCACCTCCATCACCCTGGGCAACGTCACCAGTTTCGCCGACGTGTTCGCCCACGGCGACAACCTGCAACTGCGTACCACGCTGTTCCACAACAAGGTCGAGGACGAAATCTTCAAGGCCACGGGCGTGGGCTGCCAGAACCAGGCGGTCAACGGCGGGACGATTTCCAGCGCCTGCCCGCCGGGCGCGATGTCCAACTACCGCAACATCGGCGGCATGACCATCAAGGGTTTCGAGGCCGAGAGTTTCTATGACTCCACCTACGTGTTCGGCTCGGTATCGTTCGCCTACACCACCGGCAAACATGAAGGCGCCTACACCAACCCGTGGGGGCCGGACGTCTGGGCGCGGGACATTCCGCCTACCAAATGGGTGGTGGTGCTCGGCACCAAGATCCCGAGCCTGGATATGCGGGTGGGCTGGCAAGGGCAGTTCATCGGCGCCACCAGCCGCCTGCCGAGCGACAAGTATTCCGGCGGCCCGGGCACCAGCATCGGCGACCTGTTCTACGACCAGTACGGCAACAAGCGCTACAACACGCAAGGCCTGTTCGCCAGCTGGAAGCCGCAACAGGCTTACCTCAAGGGTACCGAGGTGAACTTCACCGTGGACAACCTGTTCAACAACAACTTCCGACCGGCCCTGAGCGGCGACCGCGCCTACACCAAGGGCCGGGATGCGAAGATCAGTGTGACGCGGTTCTTCTGACCCCTACTAATCAATGTGGGAGCGGGCTTGCTCGCGAAAGCGCTGGATCAGTCGGTACATGAGTTACCTGACACACCGCCTTCGCGAGCAAGCCCGCTCCCACATTCAGACCTTCTGCGCGCCATTTCTTGTATTAACCAGGCTGAGCTCTGGGGCGTGAACCCGCTGCTTGCTCAAATACCGCGTGCAACTCACCCGCAAGAACGAAGCAAAATTCACCACTTCGCCGCGGTAATCCATCACTTCTTCATACAGCTTGGCGATCAGTTGATTGGTGGTCATGCCATCCACCTCGGCGATTTCGCTGAGGATGTCCCAGAACTGGTTTTCCAGGCGCACGGTGGTCACCACGCCGCAGATGCGCAGGGAGCGCGAGCGGGATTCGTACAGAATCGGGTCGGCCTTGACGTACAGTTCGCACATGGCGATGACCTCCGCTTTACAGGGTGATTTTGGTGCCCAGCAGCCCGAGGAAACCCGCGAGCCAGCTTGGGTGCGCCGGCCACGCCGGGGCCGTTACCAGATTGCCTTGAACGTGACTGTCGGTCACCGGGATATCGATGAACGTACCGCCCGCCAGTCGTACCTCCGGCCCGCACGCCGGGTAGGCGCTGCATTCGCGGCCTTCCAGGATCCCGGCAGCCGCCAGCAGTTGAGCGCCATGGCACACGGCAGCGATGGGTTTGCCAGCCTGATCGAAATCCTTGACCAGTTGCAGGACCTTTTCGTTCAGCCGCAGGTACTCAGGGGCACGGCCACCCGGCACCAGCAGCGCGTCGTAGTCGGCGGCGTTCACCTTGGCAAAATCCGCATTCAGGGCGAACAGGTGCCCGGGCTTTTCGCTGTAGGTCTGGTCGCCTTCGAAGTCGTGGATCGCCGTGCGCACGGTCTGGCCGGCAGCCTTGTCCGGGCACACGGCGTGCACGGTATGCCCCACCATCAACAGCGCCTGGAACGGCACCATCACTTCATAGTCTTCGACGTAATCGCCGACCAGCATCAGGATTTTTTTCGCGGCCATGGGACATTCCTCCGGTTGAACGGTTGGGCAGACAGGAGTAGCCAAGATAGACCCGCAGGCTTGATCCGGGTAATGGCCCGCTACTACATCAGCACCCCGGCTTGTGTAGGAGCCGGGCTTGCGCGCGATGCAGACACCTCGGCCTGACAGGTAAACTGCGTTGATCCCATCGCAGCCTCGCCAAGGCTCGACAGCTCCCACATGAACCGGGTCGCCCGTTCAAAACTGTACGGATAAATCCGCACCCAGCTGTAGGCCCGCGTTTTCCGGGCTTTGTGGCTAGATGAACGTCCACTTCCGGCCCATTCGATTCTGGTTCCTTCCATGAGCTCCCGCGAAAATACCGGCATGGCCCTCGGCCTGCTGGGCGTCGTCATCTTCAGCCTCACCCTGCCCTTCACCCGTATCGTGGTGCAGGAAATCCACCCGCTGCTCAACGGCC
Source organism: Pseudomonas sp. Ag1 (assembly GCF_000278565.1). Taxonomy (NCBI): domain Bacteria; kingdom Pseudomonadati; phylum Pseudomonadota; class Gammaproteobacteria; order Pseudomonadales; family Pseudomonadaceae; genus Pseudomonas; species Pseudomonas sp. Ag1. The sequence continues at coordinate 15,734 of NZ_AKVH01000051.1, read as the reverse complement.
TGGGCCGGGCGTTGTTTGCGGCGGTGCCGGCGGCGGCTTTGTTGCTGTGGCGTCGCGAGCGCTGGCCCACCTGGCGCCAGGTGCGCGGCCTGACGCTGGTGATTGCCGGGGTGATCCTGGGTTTCCCGGTATTGTCGGCCTGGGCCATGCAAACCTTGCCCGCGTCCCATGGCGCGCTGGTCAACGGGTTGCAGCCGCTGTGCGTGGCGCTGTATGCGGCGTGGCTGTCCCATGAACGTCCGTCGAAGGCCTTCTGGGCCTGCGCGGCGCTGGGCAGTGCGCTGGTGCTGAGTTATGCGTTGATCACCGGGGCCGGCAGCATCCAGGCGGGCGACCTGTTGATGCTCGGCGCGATTGCCGTGGGTGGCCTGGGTTATGCCGAAGGCGGCCGGTTGGCCAAGGAGATGGGCGGCTGGCAGGTAATCTGCTGGGCGCTGGTGCTGTCGACGCCGGTATTGATCGGGCCGGTGGCCTACCTGGCGCTGCAACACGAAGGGCCGATCTCCATGCGCACCTGGTGGGCGTTTGGTTATGTCTCGTTGTTTTCGCAGTTCCTGGGGTTCTTTGCGTGGTACGCCGGGCTCGCCATGGGTGGCATCGCCCGGGTCAGCCAGATTCAGCTGTTGCAGATCTTTTTCACGATCGCGTTTTCGGCGCTGTTTTTTGGTGAACACATCGAGCCGATTACCTGGCTGTTTGCCTGCGGGGTGATTGTGACGGTGATGTTGGGGCGCAAGACCAGCGTGAAGCCTGCGCCAGCTCCCAAGGCTAGCGCGATCTAATGTGGGAGCGGGCTTGCTCGCGAATACGGTGGATCAGTTGATACATCAGGTGACTGACACACCGCTTTCGCGAGCAAGCCCGCTCCCACATTTTTGATTTGCGTCGTACTCAGGCGAGGTAACCGTCCGCCCGCAGCAGGGTTTCCAGGCAATGTTCGGTGATGTTGTAGAACGCCTTGAGCTCCTGGATTTTCTCCAGGAGTTGAGCGTTGTCCACCGGCTCGGCACGCTTCACGGCCAGGATCATCTTGTTCTTGTTGGTGTGCTCCAACGAGATGAACTCAAACACTTTCGTCTCATAGCCGCACGCTTCAAGGAACAACGCGCGCAAACTGTCGGTGACCATTTCCGCCTGCTGGCCCAGGTGCAGGCCGTATTGCAGCATCGGCTTGAGCAGCGCCGGGCTCTGGATCTGCAGGCGAATCTGCTTGTGGCAGCACGGCGAGCACATGATGATCGACGCACCGGAGCGGATGCCGGTGTGAATCGCGTAGTCGGTGGCGATGTCGCAGGCATGCAGGGCGATCATCACGTCCAGCTCGCTGGGCGCGACGCTGCGCACATCCCCGCACTTGAACACCAGCCCCGGGTGGTCCAGGCGGGCGGCGGCGTTGTTGCACAGGGTCACCATGTCTTCGCGCAGTTCCACGCCGGTGACTTCGCCGTCGGCGTTGAGGGTGTTGCGCAGGTAGTCGTGGATGGCAAACGTCAGGTAGCCCTTGCCCGAGCCAAAGTCCGCGACCCGCACCGGCTGGTCCAGCTTCAGCGGCGAGGTGGTCAGCGCATGGCTGAACACTTCGATGAACTTGTTGATCTGCTTCCACTTGCGCGACATCGCCGGGATCAGCTCGTGTTTGGCGTTGGTCACACCAAGGTCGGCGAGGAAGGGCCGGGTCAGGTCCAGGAAGCGATTCTTCTCGCGGTTGTGCTCGGCAGACGGCGCTTCGCGCAGTTGCTGCGGCTTGCTTTTGAACAGTGAGCTTTTGTTTTTCTTGCTGTATTCCAGCTGGGCTTCGTCGGTCACCGACAGCAGGTGCGCATTCTTGAACGCCGCCGGCACCAACTCGGCAATTGCCGCCACGCCGTCGGCCAGGGAGAAGTTCTTGGTGATGTCGCGGGTCTTGTAGCGATAGACGAAGGACAGGCAAGGCTGATCCTTGACCGTCAGCTGCTTGATGATCAGCTTCTGAAGATCAGGCTCGGTGCCGACGTACTTGGCCAGCACCAGCTTGATAAAGGCGTTTTGCTCAAGGCTCGCGCTCAGCAGTTCGAGGAACTGCGCGTGATGATCCGGCGCGGGGCTGGCAGGTTTAGCGGTGGCAGACATGAACAAAAACGCCTCGGGCAGGGAATGCCGGGAATTTTACACTACTCCAACACCACCAACCGATTCGGCAGCTCATTGCGTGCGTGGGTCACCGGTACGTGCTCCCTGAGCAATTCCCCGCAAGCCTCAATACACGCCACAAACCCGGCCAACGTCTGGCCTTGCTTCACCTGGCGGGTGAAGTCCTTGACGATCGCATCCCAACTGCTGTCATCCAGGCGACTGGAAATCCCCTTGTCCACCAGGATTTCCACATACCGCTCGGCCTCACTGACAAAAATCAGCACCCCGGTGCTGCCCAGCGTGTGGTGCAGGTGCTGCTCGAGAAACTGCCGCCGTGCCAGGTTGGACGCGCGCCAATGGCGCACCGAGCGCGGGATCAGTCGCGTGGTGACCCTGGGCAAACGGAACACCAGGCACAGCACGACGAACGTGCCCCACTGCGCCAGCAGCAAGGTGTACATGGTCAACCAGCCCGACAGGTAGTGGATGATCCCCGGCACCACCAGCGCCAGCAGGCTGGCCCACAACAGCGGGATGTAGGCGTAGTCGTCGGCGCGGGCCGCGAGCACGGTCACCAGTTCGGCGTCGGTCTGTTGCTCGACCCGGGCGATCGCCTCGGCGACCTGGCGTTGCTCGTGTTGACTCAATAATGCCATGGTTGTTGATGCTCTCTAGTTATTGTCATTACCAGCCGCCCGAGGCGCCACCGCCGCCGAAACCACCGCCGCCGCCCCTGAAGCCACCACCGCCACCGCCTCCCCCGCCGCCACGACCGCTGCTGCTGAGAATCGCCAGCAGGATAGCGCCAACGGGCAGGCCCATGCGATTGCACAGCCACAACACTGCCAGCAACAGGATGAACAGGCCAATGGAAATGCCCGGGTTTTGCTTGGCGAAGTTGGCCTCGGACACATGCGCCGGTACGGCCAGCGGATCGCCGCCCACCACCTGCAGCATCGCCGCCACGCCGTCGCTGATGCCCTTGCTGTAGTTGCCCGCCTTGAACGCCGGGGCGATCACCTGGTTGATGATCACCCAGGATTGCGCATCCGTGAGTACGCCTTCCAGGCCATAACCCACTTCGATGCGAATCTTGTGCTCATCCCGGGCGACGATCAGCAGGGCGCCGTTGTCCTTGCCCTTCTGGCCGATGCCCCACGCGCGGCCCAGTTGATAACCGAAGTCTTCAATGGGCACGCCTTGCAGGTCGGGCACGGTGACCACCACGATCTGGTCGCCGCTGGTCTGCTCCAGCGCCTGCAACTGCTGGGTCAGCTGCGCACGCACGGCCGGGTCGATCATCTGGGCGTTGTCCACCACCCGTCCGGTCAGGGCCGGGAAATTCAGGGCGGCCTGGGCGGTCAGGCTGAAGGCCAGCAGCACCGCCGCCATCAGCCAAGCGCGCTTGCCCATCAGAATTTCACTTGCGGCGCTTTATCGGCATCGGCACTCGTGGCCTCGAAGTTGGCGCGGACCGGCAAGTCGCTGTACATCACGCTGTGCCACAGGCGGCCAGGGAAGGTGCGGATCTCGGTGTTGTAGGCCTGCACTGCCTGGATAAAGTCGCGGCGGGCCACGGCGATGCGATTTTCGGTGCCTTCAAGCTGCGATTGCAGGGCCAGGAAGTTCTGGTTGGCCTTCAGGTCCGGGTAGCGCTCGGACACCACCATCAAACGGCTGAGTGCACCGCTCAAACCGTCCTGGGCTTGCTGGAACTGCTTGAGTTTCTCGGGATTGTCGAGGGTGCTGGCGTCCACCTGGATCGAGGTGGCCTTGGCCCGCGCTTCGATCACGGCCGTCAGGGTGTCCTGTTCATGGGCGGCGTAGCCCTTGACCACTTCCACCAGGTTGGGGATCAGGTCGGCGCGCCGCTGGTACTGGTTCTGCACCTGGGCCCAGGCCGCCTTGGCCTGTTCGTCCAGGGTCGGGATCTTGTTGATGCCGCAACCGCTCAGCACGGTGCTCACCAGTATCAATGCCACGGCCTTCCAGCCCCAACGGTAACCTTGTGCTGCTTGCATGGTGTTTCTCCTGCCAAACCTATGAAATTTACCGACTGACGCGTTAGCCACGGGCTTAGGGCATAATCCTCCACCACCCACTGGATTGCATCGTGCCAATCAGCTAAAAGATGCCCAGCGCCAATAAGAGTTCAGAAGTGTGCGGTATTTATCTGAACAACACCCGAACAACAATAGACGCTCTCCGGTCCCAAGACTGCGAGAAAGGATTTTCATGAAGAAGCTGTGTTTGCTGGGCCTTGTTGTCAGTTTGGCCACTCATTCCGTATTAGCCGAAACAAAGCCCGCAGTGCTCAAGGACAAGGACGCCTTCGTCAGTGACCTGCTCAAGCAGATGACCCTTGATGAGAAGATCGGCCAATTGCGCCTGATCAGCATCGGCCCCGAAATGCCCCGCGAACTGATCCGCAAGGAAATCGCCGCCGGTCGCATCGGCGGCACCTTCAATTCGATCACCCGCCCGGAAAACCGTCCGATGCAGGACGCAGCCATGCGCAGCCGGTTGAAGATCCCGATGTTCTTCGCCTATGACGTGATCCACGGCCACCGCACGATATTCCCCATCAGCCTGGCCCTGGCTTCCAGCTGGGACATGGACGCCATCGGCCACTCCGGGCGCATCGCCGCCCAGGAAGCTGCCGCCGACAGCCTCGACATCACCTTCGCGCCGATGGTCGACATCTCCCGCGACCCACGCTGGGGCCGTACCTCCGAAGGCTTTGGCGAAGACACCTACCTGACCTCGCGCATTGCCGAAGTGATGGTCAAGGCCTTCCAGGGCAGCAGCCCGGCCAAGGCCGACAGCATCATGGCCAGCGTCAAGCACTTCGCCCTGTATGGCGCGGTGGAAGGCGGTCGCGACTACAACGTGGTCGACATGAGCCCGGTCAAGATGTACCAGGACTACCTGCCGCCCTACCACGCCGCCATCAAGGCCGGCGCCGGTGGCGTGATGGTTGCGCTGAACTCGATCAACGGCGTACCCGCCACCGCCAACACCTGGCTGATGAACGACCTGCTGCGCAAGGACTGGGGCTTCAAGGGCCTGGCCGTGAGCGACCACGGTGCGATCTTCGAGCTGATCAAGCACGGCGTGGCCAAGGACGGGCGTGAAGCCGCCAAGCTGGCGATCAAGGCCGGCATCGACATGAGCATGAACGACTCGCTCTACGGCAAGGAATTGCCCGGCCTGCTGAAGTCCGGCGAGATCGAACAGAGCGACATCGACAACGCCGTGCGCGAAGTGCTCGGCGCCAAGTACGACATGGGCCTGTTCGCCGACCCGTACCTGCGCATCGGCAAGGCCGAGGATGACCCGGCCGACACCTACGCCGAAAGCCGCCTGCATCGCGCCGACGCACGTGACGTGGCACGCCGCAGCCAGGTGCTGCTGAAAAACCGGAACAACACCCTGCCGTTGAAAAAGGACGCGACCATCGCCCTAGTCGGCCCGCTGGCCAAGGCGCCGATCGACATGATGGGCAGCTGGGCCGCTGCCGGTAAACCCGCGCAATCGGTGACCCTGCTGGACGGCATGAACGCCGTGATCGGCGACAAGGGCAAGGTGATCTATGCCCGTGGCGCCAATATCACCAACGACAAGAAAGTCGTCGACTACCTCAACTTCCTGAACTTCGATGCCCCGGAAGTAGTGGATGACCCGCGCTCGTCCCAGGACATGATCGACGAAGCCGTCAAGGCCGCCAAAGGCGCCGATGTGGTCGTGGCCGCCGTGGGCGAGTCCCGTGGCATGTCCCACGAATCGTCGAGCCGCACCGACCTGAACATCCCGCAGAGCCAGCGCGACCTGATCAAGGCTTTGAAAGCCACCGGCAAACCGCTGGTGCTGGTGTTGATGAACGGCCGTCCGCTGTCGATTGTCGAGGAGAACGAACAGGCTGACGCAATCCTGGAAACCTGGTTCGCCGGCACCGAAGGCGGCAACGCTATCGCTGACGTGCTGTTCGGTGACTACAACCCGTCGGGCAAGCTGCCGATCACCTTCCCGCGTTCGGTGGGGCAGATTCCGACCTACTACAACCACCTGAGTATTGGCCGGCCGTTCACTCCGGGCAAGCCGGGCAACTACACCTCGCAGTACTTCGATGACACCACCGGGCCGCTGTTTCCGTTCGGTTACGGCTTGAGCTACACCAGTTTCAGCCTGTCGGACATGGCGCTGTCGTCCACCACCCTGAACAAGACCGGCAAGCTCGACGCCACCGTGGTGGTGAAAAACACCGGCAAGGTCGATGGCGAAACCGTGGTGCAGCTGTATATCCAGGACGTGGCCGGCTCGATGATCCGCCCGGTGAAGGAATTGAAGAACTTCCAGAAGATCATGCTCAAGGCGGGCGAAGAGCGCGCGGTGCACTTCACCATCACCGAGGAAGATTTGAAGTTCTACAACACCCAACTGAAGTTTGCGGCTGAGCCGGGCGAGTTCAATGTGCAGATCGGGTTGGATTCGCAGGATGTGAAGCAGCAGAGCTTCGAACTGCTCTAAAGTCTTGCCCGGTCAAAATGTGGGAGCGGGCTTGCTCGCGAATGCGGTGGATCAGTTGATACATCAGGTGACTGACACACCGCTTTCGCGAGCAAGCCCGCTCCCACATGTGATTGGGGTATTCTGGCTTATCCGCGGCGGTCCAGCAGGTTGACCACCAACCGATCAATCCACCCCCACACCCGCTGCTTCACCCGCCGCCACAATGGCCGCGACTGCCATGCCTCAAGGCTCACCGCCTGGCTCAGGGCAAAATCCCGCTCGAAACTCCCCACCACTGCCAACGTCAATTCCGGGTCCAACGCTTCCAGGTTCGCTTCCAGGTTGAAGCGCAGATTCCAGTGATCGAAGTTGCACGAGCCAATGCTCACCCAATCGTCCACCAGCACCATTTTCAAGTGCAGGAAGCACGGCTGGTATTCAAAGATCTGCACCCCGGATTTGAGCAAACGCGGGTAGTAACGGTGCCCGGCATACCGCACCGACGGGTGATCGGTACGTGGCCCGGTCAACAGCAAACGCACATCCACCCCGCGCCCCGCCGCCCGGCGCAGGGCACGCCGTACGCTCCAGGTCGGCAAGAAATACGGCGTGGCCAGCCAGATACGCTGGTGGCCGCTGTTCAGCGCGCGGATCAGTGACTGCAAGATATCCCGATGCTGGCGGGCGTCGGCATAGGCCACACGCCCCAGCCCCGGTCCTGTCGCTGGCACCTTGGGCAAGCGTGGCAGGCCAAAATGCGTGGCCGGTTTCCAGGCTCTACGATCGTCGTTCGCCAGCCACTGACGGTCGAACAACGCCTGCCAATCCAGCACCAGCGGGCCACGAATCTGCACCATCACTTCGTGCCAATCGGCGGTGTCTTCCCCGGGCGTCCAGAATTCATCCGTCACGCCGGTGCCGCCGACCACGGCGATGGTCTGGTCGATCAACAACAGCTTGCGGTGGTCCCGATAGAGGTTGCGCATCCAACGGCGCCAGCTCAGGCGGTTGTAGAATCGCAGGTCCACCCCGGCGTCGATCAACCGCCGACGCAGGCCCAGGGTAAACGCCAGGCTGCCGTAGTCATCGAACAGGCAACGTACGCGCACGCCACGTTCGGCGGCCGCCACCAGGGCCTGAACCATCGCCTCGGCACACGCGCCCGCCTCCACCAGATACAGCTCCAGCGCCACCTGTTGCTCAGCCTGGGCGATACCTTCCAGCATGCGCGGGAAGAAACTCGGGCCGTCGACCATCAGCTCGAAACGGTTGGCGCTGCGCCACGGGAACACTGCGCCGCTCATGTCAGCGCGCCGTGAAAATCAGTACCGCACCCACCGGCACCGACAGGCTGATCTGCGACAGCCCGGCGGCCTTGCGCAATGCGGCTACCCCCGGCAGCAAATCGAAATCCTCGGCGTGCACCACCAATGGCTCCAGGGTGACCACCTGGAAGCGTCGGTCATCCAGGCGGGTCGCCAGCAATTCGGTGCTGTAGGTCTGGGTCTTGCCGTGCAGGGTCACCGACAGCGGCAGGCGCAGCTCGTATTGCGCGCCGGGGGCCAGGTCGTTGATCGGTTGCAGGTTGATCTGCGCATTGATCACCGCGTCCGGGTAGGTCTTGATCTCGAACAGCTCATTGCGCATGCGCTCGTCGCGCAGCGGGATGCCGCTGTTGATCGACTCCAGTTCGACTTCCAGCTGCGCCGCGCCTTTGCTGTCGACCTTGCCATGCAGCACCAGGAAGCGCTGCACTTCAGCGATGTCGGTGTTCTTGGTGGTGACGAACGACAGGCGCGAGGACTCGTTGTCCAGGTACCAGTCGGCGTGGGCAGGCACGGCGGCAGCGGCCAGCAGCAGGAAGGCCATGGGTTTGAACAGGGACATAAAGACTCTTGGGGCAAAAAACCTGGGCGAACAGTAACAAAGACCTCCTGTAGGAGCGAGCTTGCTCGCGAAGGTTGCCAACGATGATGCGGGCATTCTGAATGAACGCGGTGCCTGTGAGTTCTTCGCGAGCAAGCTCGCTCCTACGGGGGAACGGTGGTCAGGCCAACGCCTGCTGCACATCGCGAATCGTCGATTCCAGGCTGGCCAGGTGCAGGCTCAGCACCCGTTCCACCGGTGCCTGATCCATCGGCCAATGCAGCGCCATGCTGCCCACCAACCGGCCATTGGCCCGCACCGGCAAGGCCACCGCGCGAATCAGGAACGGCAGGCGCACCGGATATTCCCAATAGCCTTCGGTGCGTTGGCCAAACCCCTGGTGCTGGGATTGTTCACACGCCCGGTATTGATCGTCTTCCGCCACATGCTCACGACCGGCCAGGCGCTGCACTTCATCCGCCGACAGTTGCGACAGGCACGCCTTGCCCATGGCCGAATGAAACAGGCTGGCGTGCTGGCCGACGATCTGGCAATTGTTCGGGTAGAGCTTGCGCAGCACCGTGGGGATCGCGCTTTCCATCACCTCCAGGCGCTCGCCGTCGAAGCTCGACAGGTCCACCACCAGGCCGGTGCGTTCGCTGAGGTCCAGCAGCCACGGCGCGGCGCTTTCCACCAGTTGGCGCTTGAAGCGTTGCTGGGTGTCGCCGAACAACCGTCTGGCCCGCAGGCGATAACGCCGGTCGCTGAGGCCACGATAGATCCAGCCCTGTTCCTGCAAGGTCAGCAGCATCCGCGAGACCGTGGCCTTGGGCAGGTGAGTCAGGTAATGCAACTCTTCCAGCCCCAGCGCCTGATGCTCGCCGAGCAATTCGATGATCGCCAGTGCCCGCCCTACTGAGCGTACGGTTCCCGTCTCGGCGTCGCTGCCCATGTGTCGATCTCCTTGATGCCGATGGATGATCTGATTTCACAGCAAGATACAGGCCCGTCGCGGCTCAACCGGTCGCCGAGAGGCAAGCGGGCGGTCGCCGCTGCACCCAGCGGGTCAGTTGTTCGTGGGCGTACGCCAGTTGCAACACCGCCCTGTCCGCCTGGGCCGGGCCGATGATCTGCAGGCCCATGGGCAAGCCCTGGAGGTTGAAACCCACCGGCACGTTCATGCTCGGCAGGCCGGCCAGGGTGGGGCCGATCACCACTTCCATCCAGCGGTGGTAGGTGTCCATCTCGCGCCCTGCGACGAGGCGTGGCCAGGCTTGTTGTGCATCGAAAGGGAACACTTGGGCGGTGGGCAGCAACAGGAAATCGTAACGTTCGAACAGTTTGCCCAGGGCGCGGTACCAGTCGCTGCGGTTGATCGAAGCCTGGTAAACGTCCGCCGCACTCAGTTGCAATCCGCCCTGCACTTCCCATTGCGCCTCCGGCTTGAGCAGTGCACGTTTTTGCGGGTCGGTGTACGCCGCGCCGAGGGAGCCCTGGATCAGCCAATGGCGGTGCACCAGCCAGGTCTGCCACAGGCGTTCCAGAGAAAATTCCGGTTGGCAGTGCTCGACCTCGCAACCCAGCGCAGCGAAGTCCTTGAGGGCCGATTCGCACAGGCTCATCACGCCGTCTTCCATCGGCAGGTAACCGTTGTAATCCCCGAGCCAGCCCAAGCGTGCACCCTTGAAGTCGCGCTGCAACGGCTCGCCAAACATCGCCGGATCCTCCTTGAGCGACAGCGGCACCCGAGGGTCATAGCCAGCCTGCACACTCAGCAGCCGCGCCACATCCGCCACGCTGCGACCCATCGGGCCTTCCGTGGCCAGTTGCTGGACGAACAGCTCCGGCGCCGGCCCGTGAGGCACCCGACCCAGGGACGGACGCAGGCCAAATACGTTATTGAACGCCCCCGGGTTTCGCAGCGAGCCCATCATGTCGCTGCCATCCGCTACCGGCAGCATGCGCAATGCCAGCGCCACCGCCGCGCCGCCGCTGCTGCCACCGGCCACCAGCCGCGGGTCATAGGCGTTGCCGGTGGTGCCGAACACGCTGTTGTAGGTCTGCGAGCCCAGGCCAAATTCCGGCACGTTGGTCTTGCCGATGATGATCGCGCCGCTGGCCCGTACCCGCGCCACGCTGATCGCATCTTCTTGAGGAACATGCTCGGCGAACAGCGGCGAACCGAGGGTGGTGCGCAGGCCCTGGGTCGCCGCCAGGTCCTTGATGGCCTGGGGCATGCCGTGCATCCAGCCACGGGATTGGCCTTGGTCCAACTCGCGATCACGCTGCGCCGCTTCGGCCAGCACGTCCTCATGGGAGCGCAGCGAGACCAGCGCATTCACCGTCGGGTTGAAGCGTTCGACCTGGGCCAGATACGCCTGCATCACTTCATGGCAGGACACCTGCCGCGCATGGATCGCCCGAGACAGTTCGATGGCATCCAGTTCAACAATACTCAAGGTTTCACCTCGCTGGAAAACGGCGCCGGTCGTTTCGCCCGTGGCGCCTCATGCATGCAGTAAGTGCCCAGCAGCGTCAGGACGCAAGCGAACAGCACATAAAATGCCGGGGCTACCGGCGTGCCCAGCACCTTGCTGAGCCAGGTGACGATCAACGGCGCAAAGCCCCCGAATACCATCACCGCCACGTTGTAAGCCACCGACACCCCGGTGGAGCGTACTTCGATGGGAAACTGCTCGGCCAGGGCCGTCGGCGCCGGGCCGAAAAAGCCGCCGATGGCAGTGCACAACATCACCTGCATCACCAGCAAACGCTCGATGGACGGTGCCGCCGCGACCCACACATACAGCGGGTACACCATCACAAAAAACGCCAGGGTGAACGCCATCAATACCGGGCGCCGACCGAACCGATCCGACAGCAGGCCGGACAGCGGAATCACCACGGTCATCAGCGCCACCGCGAACATCTGCACCATCAGCACCTGGTCCAGCGGCAGGCCGAGGTTCTTGTGGGCGAAGGTCGGCATATTCACCAGCACCACGTAGAACGACACCGTTGCCCCGCAGGCCAGGCCCATCGATACCAAGATGCTGCGGCGGTGGTCGCGGATGACGTCCATCAAGCTCGGCGCCGCACCCTTGGCCTGTTTGCGTGCCTCGATAAATTCCTCGGGGTCTTCCATGTGCCGGCGGATCCACAAGCCCACCGGGCCGATCAGCAAGCCGAAGATGAACGGCAGGCGCCAGCCCCAGACTTCAAGGGTGTGCGGCTCGAAGAAGTGCGTGACCAACGCCACCATCGCCGCGCCGCCGAACACCGCCAGGCACTGTCCCACCAACTGCCAGGAACCGTACAGGCCCTTGCGATGGGCCGGCGCGCTCTCCACCAGGAACGCCGTGGCACTGGCGTATTCACCGCCGGTGGCAAAGCCCTGGAGCATGCGCGCAACCACGATCAGCATCGGCGCGCCCATGCCGATGGCAGCATAGCTGGGGGCGAAAGCGATCAGGGCGATGGAGATGGTCATCAACCGGATGATCAGTTGCATCGCAGCCTTGCGGCCTTTGCGGTCCGAATACATGCCCAGCAGAATCCCGCCCACCGGGCGCATGAAGAAGCCGACGCCAAAGGTGGCCAGGGCCATCAGCAGCGAGGCGTATTCATCCTCCGAGGGGAAAAACTGCCGGGCGATAATGCTGGCGAGAAAGCCGTAGACGATGAAGTCATACCATTCCAGCGCATTGCCGATCACCGCCGCCACCACCTGGCGGGTGCGGGATACACCTTGTTTTGAAGCCTGCATGGGAACACTCCATTCAACCAGTCGGAAAAGGGTCCAGCGGCAGAAAAAAGAGGTCGTCAGGCGGGCTTGAGCCAGCTCTCGGCCAGCGCGCCCCAGTAGGCGGCGCCGGTCAACAGGATGTCGTCGTTGAAGTCATAGGCGGGGTTGTGGACCATCGGCCGCGACACGCCGTTGCCGATAAACAGGTAGCTGCCGGGGCAGCGTTGCAGCATCCAGGCGAAGTCTTCGCTGCCCATCAGCTTGGTGGTGTTGCCGTCGACGGCACCTTCACCCAGCAGGGCGACGCCGACCTGGCGGGCGAATTCGGTTTCTTCGGGATGGTTGACCAGCACAGGATAGGCCGGGCGATGTTCGATCTGCGCGGTGCAGCCGAAGCTCGCGGCCTGGGTCAGGATGATCGCCTTGACCCGCTCCAGCATCAGTTCACGCACGTTTGCATCCAGGGCACGCAGGCTCAAACGCAACAGTGCTTGCTGGGGAATCACGTTGGCCGCCTGGCCCGCTTGCAGGGCACCGACGGTCACCACGGCGGCTTCCTGGGCATTGATATTGCGCGCCACCACGGTCTGCAATGCCATGACCATACTGGCGGCGGCCACCAGCGGGTCGACCGTCAGGTGCGGCATGGAGCCATGGCCACCGACGCCTTCGAGGGTCACGGTGAGCAGGTCCTGGGAGGCCATCATCGGTCCAACGCGCAGGCCCAGATGGCCGGCGGGCAAGCCCGGCATGTTGTGCATGCCGAACAATGCGTCGCAGGGAAACCGCTCCAGCAAGCCGTCGGCGAGCATGGCTTCGGCGCCGCCCTGGCCTTCTTCGGCGGGCTGGAAAATCAGGTTCAGGGTGCCGTCGAATTGACGGGTCGCGGCCAGGTAACGCGCGGCGCCCAGCAGCATGGTGGTGTGGCCGTCATGACCGCAGGCATGCATGCAGCCGGCGTGTTGGCTGCTGTAGCTGGCGCCGGTGTTTTCGATGATCGGCAACGCGTCCATGTCGGCGCGTATACCGAGCTTGCGCGAGCTGCTGCCATTGCGCAGCACACCCACCACGCCGGTCTGGCCGATGCCGGTGTGGACTTCGTAGCCCCAGTTACGCAGCGATTGCGCCACGAGGGCGGAGGTGCGGTTTTCTTCAAAGCCCAGTTCGGGGTGGGCGTGAATGTCCTGACGCACGGCGTGCAGGTCGCTGGCGACATCGCTCAGCCAATCCAGGATGTGCTGGTGTGGGCTCATGGTGATTCTCCTCGCAGGCGGGTGTTCCCGTTCTTTTTCGTTGCACACCGCCAGATAACCGCGATGTGCGCAGGAGGACAATCAAAGGTGGTTCCACCCTGTGGAACCTCAGCCCCACCTGTGGCTGCATTAGGGCAAGAGGCGGCAGCCCTCGCGTTGGCCCAGCCATTGGGCACTGTGTGTGCGGCCCAGGCCGCTGGCGGTCACGAGGTGTTTTTCAGGGTTGTCGGTGAAGGCGCTGGTGGGCACGTATTGCTTCACATAACCCTGGCAATAATCAGCGGGATTGCCCTCCACATATCGGCAGGAGCAGTACTCCTTGGCGGTGTAGGCCGCGATGATGTCGGGGAAGGCTTGCAGATTGACCCGCTCGTGCCAGACCCAGCCGAGCAACACGAGTAACAGCAGGATCAACAGGCTGACGAAGGGATGACGGCGGATCATGGTTCCACCGCTGCAAGGACGCGTTTGAGGAGTTCGTTGTGGCGATAGCTGCCGTCGCGGTCGTCGCCATAGCGCACGATGACCAGCTGTTTTTCGGGCATCACGTAGAGCGCCTGCCCCCAGTGGCCGAGGGCGGCGAAGGTGTCGGCGGGCGCGTCCGGCCAGGGTCTGGCGGCACCCTGCACTTCGCGGTTGAGCCACCATTGGCCGCCCGGAACGGCTTCGTCCTGGCCCGCCTTGTACTTGTCGAACGGTTGGCGATTGAACGCAACCCACTCCTTGGGCAGCAACTGTTGCTCGCCCCAACGGCCGTCGCGCTGCATCAACAGGCCGACGCGGGCCAGGTCGCGGGCGGTGAGGTAGGCGTATGAGGACGCGACGAAGGTTTCCTCGGCATCGCTTTCCCAGGTGGCGTTGTGGATGCCCAGTGGCTGGAACAGGGCGGTCCATGGGTAGTCGACGTAGGCCTTGTGGCCGAGCATGCCCTTGAGGGTGGCGGACAGGATATTGCTGTCGCCACTGGAATAGCGGAATGCCTGGCCGGGGGCGCTGGAGGTCGCGGTGTCGGCGGCGAACTCGGCCATGTCGTGGTGGCCGCGGGTGTAGAGCATGGCGACCACCGAGGATTTCAGCGGGGCGTATTCGTAGTCTTCCTGCCAGTCGAGGCCCGAGGCCCAGTGCAGCAGGTCGGCCATGGTCACGCCGGGGTGTTGTTTCATCGGCGGGTAAAAGCGCGCGGCGGGGTCGGTGAGTTTGAAGCGGTTTTCGCCGAAGGCCACGCCGAGCACGGTGGCCATCAGGCTTTTGCTGATGGACCAGGTCAGGTGCGGGGTGCTGGCGGTGGTGGGGGCGGCGTAGCGTTCGTAGATGATCTGGCCGTCGCGGATGACCAGCAAGGCGTCGGTGCGGACGCCCTTGCGGGTGGTGTCATCGCGGGGTGGGAAGGCGTAGTCATCCAAGGCCTTGGCTGCCGGGCCGGTCAGGGGCTGGCCTTGGGACCATTCCTTCTCCGGCCAGGTTTCGGCGTGGGCTGTCAGGGTGAACAGCAGCGCGGCGTATAGGAGGCCTTTGAACATGGATTGGGACTCGGGGGCATTCAAGCCCGCGAGCCTAGCCCAGGGGGATGACGGTTTTGTTACGGACTCTGGGGTGAGTACATATCCGTTATTTGGGTGATGGCTGATATGGGTTCCGCTCTTACAGCGGCTCACTTTTGAACAGCGCAAAAGTAAGCAAAACGCTCTTGCCCCACCACTCGGCACCTCGCTTAGGCTCGGTGTTCCCTCACTCCGGCTTTGGACCGTGGGCCGCCGTCATGGGCCATCCTTGGCCCAGGACGGCTAACCYGGCGTCCTGCCRGGTTACCCACGCTCCAAAGCCTGCGTTCGGCCAGCGTGGTTTAACGGGRCGCCTAAGATCAAGATCAAAAGCAAGATCAAGAGCAGAGCACAGCGGCCTACCGGCCGGCTTGAGTGTTTAAAAGCCGGATCAAAAGCTAAAGCGGGCACGGTCCAAATGTGGGAGCTGGCTTGCCTGCGATGGCATCAACTGGGTCTGCCTGATACACCGAGGTGTCTGCATCGCAGGCAAGCCAGCTCCCACAGAAAAGCAGAGCTGCATCAGCTTCAGATTTGGCTTTCGCTCTGGCTTTTGATCTGGCTTCTAAACACTCAAGCCGGCCGGTAGGCCGCTGTGCTCTTGCTTTTGATCTTGATCTGCGGGCCCCGTTAACCACGATGGCCGCAAGTAGGCACGGTGGAGCGGGTAAACCGGCAGGACGCCGATTTAGCCGTGCCAGGCCATGG
>NZ_AKVH01000050.1:0-22087 GCF_000278565.1 Pseudomonas sp. Ag1 | reverse complement strand
TCAACCACTTGCGCTTCCGATCTCTCGTTAGCGGGAGGCGAATTCTACAGCGTTACACGCTGCTGTCAACACCTCTTTTTCTCCGCTTTCGACCGAGAAGATCGAAACGTTAATAGAGCCAAACAACACCGCTCCATCAACTCCTTCTGGGCCTCGATGATCTGAAGCAGCTCGCTGTCGAAACCTACATAACTCWTTGTTTACCAAGGAGTTTTCCGTTTCGACTGCGCCGGAAGTGGGGCGAATTATAGACTTCCAGAATCTGCCGTCAACCCTTAATTCAGCTTTTCTATCAATCCATCCCCACAATCACGGAATTCGTCTATATAGGAAGGAACCCTTAACCAACTGAGCAATATATTGCCCAACGCTCGACAGTTAAGCATCATAGCCACTCGGTTTCTTTCAATACGACCTCGGACGAATACCCTCAATGACCACTTCCCCGCGTAGCCTGGCTTCGACACTGTTTCCGGTCGGCCTGCTACTCATTGCCATGGCCTCTATTCAATCAGGCGCCTCACTCGCCAAAAGCATGTTCCCCATCGTGGGCGCCCAGGGCACCACCACCCTGCGCCTGATTTTCGCCAGTGTGATCATGCTGCTCCTTTTACGCCCATGGCGCGCCAAGCTGACAGCCAAGTCGTTGCAGACGGTGATCGTCTACGGGATGGCGCTGGGGGGAATGAACTTCCTCTTCTATATGTCGCTGCGTACCGTTCCGCTGGGAATCGCAGTAGCCCTCGAATTCACCGGCCCGCTGGCAGTAGCCATCTACGCTTCGCGACGCGCCGTAGACTTTCTCTGGATAGCCTTGGCGATTGTCGGACTTCTGCTATTGATCCCAGTGGGCGAAGCCAGCAGCGGCATTGACCTCACAGGCGCCGCCTATGCACTCGGCGCAGGTGCGTGCTGGGCACTCTACATTCTGTTTGGCCAAAAGGCCGGCGCCGACAATGGCGTTCAGACTGCGGCCCTCGGCGTAATGATTGCAGCGTTGTTTGTTGCACCGATAGGTATCGTCCACGCGGGCGCCGCACTCCTCACACCCTCGCTGATCCCGATCGCCATTGGTGTCGCGGTTTTATCCACCGCCCTGCCCTACACCCTGGAGATGGTCGCCCTGACTCGCCTGCCAGCCCGCACGTTCGGAACCCTGATGAGTATCGAACCCGCGTTCGGCGCCCTGTCCGGGCTGTTTTTCCTTCAAGAGCATTTGTCCCTGGCGCAATGGCTGGCCATCACCTGCATTATCCTGGCCTCGGTGGGTGCAACCCTGACCATGCGTAACGAATCAAAACCACTCGTTCCAGCCGATTGATTCAGGATTTGACGTAGCTATGGCATTTGCCGCTCAATTAGGCCATGTTTAGGTCGTAACCCAGTGTCATTCATGGAGATTTTCGATAAGGACATCATGAACGCTACACTCGAGAGCGAGCAAAGCCAGCTTCGTGCACTTAAGCGAGGCGGCTATTAAGGATAGTAATGAAGCGAATTTTGATGCTGTTCATGATTGTGGCAATCGCAGGTTGTGCCGCGACCACCAAGACCGAAGTAAAACGGGGAAAGAAGGGCCTGCATATCAACTGCTCAGGCCTGTCCTCTTCCTGGGACCAGTGCTACGCCAGTGCAGCTAATTCGTGTGGCGCCAAAGGCTATAAAGTCATCGCCAAGTCGGGGGACAACGCCGAAGACCCAGGCGACTACCCGTTCGGTCTTAACCCCGCCGGCTACACAAGCCGAAGCATGATTGTCATCTGCAAGTAACTGTCGATGACCTCACAGCCTCGACAGCTGCTGGCTGAGCACCTCGTAGTTCGATGACAGGACCTGTGCCTGCACCTGCGGGTCGACCATCATCCGTGCCACCACCAGGGCGCCGATGCATTGCGACAGAATCGACCACGCCAGGGCCTCGCTGCCCAGTGTTGCTGCCCACCCCACCTGCAATCGGCAAATCCAATCCTGCGCCTGTTGACGAACGGCCACATCAGATCGCGCAATCTCCGCCCCCAGGCTCGGCAACGCACATCCGGCTTCGGATTGCTCCACATGGGCCATGCTCAGGTAGAACTTCAAACAGCGATCCAGCCGCTCACGGCTTTGCACCCCGTCGCCATTCAATCGCTCAAGGCTGTGGCTCAATTCACGCTCGACAATCGAACTGAACAATTCATCCTTCGAAGCGAAGTGGCTATAAAACGCACCGCCACTCAAGCCAATGGCCTTCATCAAGCCATCCACCCCGACACTGGCAAAACCCTCTTTCTTCGCCAGTGCCGCACTGCTGTTCAGAAGCTTTTCCCTGGTTTGCTGCTTGTGACTAGCCGAATATCGCATCGCTTCCTCCACTGTGCTGTCAGCTTGACGCCTGCTGGATCGTAGCATAACGTTCGTTTGGCAAACGATCGTTTACTAAAGGATCTCCCATGACGAACAACAAGAAAATCGTACTGGTAGTGGGTGCCGGCGATGCCACAGGTGGTGCCATCGCCAAGCGTTTCGCCCGTGAGGGTTACGTCGCCTGCGTCACCCGGCGCAGCGCCGATAAACTGCAACCCTTGGTGGATAGCATCCACGCAGCAGGTGGCGAGGCGCATGGCTTTGCCTGCGATGCCCGCAAGGAAGAAGACGTTATCGCGCTGATCGAGCGGATTGAAACCGAGCTGGGCCCCATCGAAGCCTTCGTGTTCAACATCGGCGCCAATGTGCCGTGCAGCATCCTGGAAGAAACCGCCCGCAAGTACTTCAAGATTTGGGAGATGGCCTGTTTCTCAGGCTTCCTCAACGCGCGGGAAGTGGCCAAGCGCATGGTCACCCGTAACCGCGGCACCATCCTGTTTACCGGTGCCACGGCCGGGTTGCGTGGAGCCGCCGGCTTTGCCGCGTTCGCTGGAGCCAAACACGGGATCCGTGCACTGGCGCAAAGCATGGCTCGCGAACTGGGCCCACGGAATATCCACGTCGCCCACGTCGTCGTGGATGGCGCCATCGACACCGACTTCATCCGCGACAACTTCCCGCAAAAATACGCCCTCAAGGATCAGGACGGCATTCTCAATCCGGACCACATCGCCGATAACTATTGGTACCTGCACAGCCAGCCCCGGGACGCCTGGACCTTCGAGCTGGACCTGCGCCCCTGGAATGAACCCTGGTAAGCGCGCCCCATAACAATAAACTGCGAGTATCCAGCATGAGTAAAACAGTAGAATTTTTCTTCGACCTCGGCAGCCCTGCCACCTATCTGGCCTACACCCAACTTCCAGGCCTGTGCGCTGCAACCGGCACCCAGCTGATTTACAAGCCAATGCTGCTGGGCGGGGTGTTCAAGGCCACCGGCAATGCATCACCGGCCACCGTTCCCGCCAAAGGCCGCTACATGTTCCAGGACCTGGCACGCTACGCCCAGCGCTACAACGTCCCGCTCAAGTTCAACCCGCACTTCCCCATCAATACATTGACGCTGATGCGCGCTGTCACCGGTGTCCAAATGCGCCAACCCGAGCGTTTTCAGGATTTCATCGATTGCCTGTTCCGTGCCCTTTGGGTAGAAGGCCGTCACCTGGGTGATCCTGCTGTGGTGGCTGCGGTGCTGGCTGAACACGGCTTTGATCCCGAAGCAGTCCTCGCGTTGACGAATGACGATGCCGTCAAGGCCACCCTCAAGGACAATACCGAGCACGCCATCCAGCGCGGCGTATTCGGGGCACCTACGATGTTCGTCGACGACCAGTTGTTTTTCGGCCAGGACCGCCTGGAGTTTGTCCGCGAAGCGCTGAGCTAGATTTCAATCACCAGACGCCCTTGAGCGCCGCCGGCGAGTAACTCGCAGGCGGCGTTTGCCGAGTGCAGGTCGAATTGACGCCCGTCGAGAATCGGCGTGAGCTTCCCGTCATCAATCAACTGCGCCGCCTCGGCAAGGATCTGCCCGTGGTGCTCCCGCCCCTTGCCCGTCAGCATCGGCAGCAGGGTAAACACCCCGGAGTAAGTCGCCCCGCGAAACGACAACGGCGCCAGGCTATGAGAACCCCAGCCAAGACAACTCAGCACATGCCCGTGATAAGTCCTGGCCGCCCGGAAGGATGCATCCAGCGTCGGCCCGCCCACCGTGTCATACACAATGTCAAAACCTTCGCCCGCCGCGTGCAAGGCTACATACTCCTCGACGGTGTGCTGTTGGTAGTCGATAAACGTAGCGCCCAGCCCCTCGATCAACGCCCGCTGCCTGGCTGAACCGGTCGCAAACACCTCGGCGCCAAATGCATTAGCCACTTGCACGGCGACATGTCCTACACCACCCGCACCGCCCTGAATCAGTACTTTATGCCCCGGGCCTACATGCGCACGGTCCACCAGCCCTTCCCATGCGGTGATCAGCACCAGCGGCAATGCCGCGGCTTCGCGCATGCTCAGGGTCACGGGTTTTCTCGCCAGCAAGCGCGCATCCACCACGGCAAACTCCGCCAACGAACCCTGGAGGCCGCCCACTCCCGTCGCCAGGGCGTACACCTCGTCGCCCGCCTTCCACTCGTTGATACCCGGGCCTACCGTCTCGATGATCCCCGCCAAGTCCAAGCCAATCACAGCCGGCAACGGCTGACGGGCATGGGCCGCCTCGCCTGCTCGAATTTTCCTATCCAACGGGTTGAGGCCACTGGCCTTGATCTTCACCAGCACCTCACCATCCCCAGGCGTCGGCCTTGGAATCGTTGCCAGCCGTAACGGCCCATTCGCCACATCCACCACCAGGGCGTGCATTTGAGTTGTATCAGTCATGGTCGCGATCTCGATTCATCAGGAAGTGATCACCATGATGTGCCCGGCCACTCATGCCGATAAGACGCCAAACGGCTATAGTGGCCATGCTCATTTGGCATGAATCGGTAGCCCCATGGATAAGCTCAACGCAATGGCCATTTTCGTTCGAGTGATCGAGCGCGGGAGTTTCTCTGCGGTTGCCCGGGAGATGCAGACCACTCAGCCCACTATCAGCAAAGTACTGCGTGCACTGGAGACAGAACTGGGCGGCAAGCTGATTTCCCGCAGCACCCGCAAACTCTCCCTGACAGACGAAGGCCAGCGCTACTACAGCCATTGCCGACAAATCCTCGCGGCGGTGGATGCTGCAGAACACAGCTTCCAGTCCGGCAAGGAGGCTGTCGCCGGTCCGTTACGCATTGGCTCGTCGGTGAGCTTCGGTCGCCTGCACATCGCCTCACGCCTGGCGGGATTTCTCG
The DNA here is from genome assembly GCF_000278565.1 of Pseudomonas sp. Ag1. Lineage (NCBI taxonomy): Bacteria > Pseudomonadati > Pseudomonadota > Gammaproteobacteria > Pseudomonadales > Pseudomonadaceae > Pseudomonas > Pseudomonas sp. Ag1. The sequence goes on along the minus strand of NZ_AKVH01000050.1, from coordinate 16,844 downwards.
ATCGATACCCACAGGTACAGGTTGACCTGCAACTGAGCGATCAAAATCAGGACCTGGTCAGCGAAGGCCTGGACGTTACCCTGCGCATCGGCGAGTTGCGCGACAGCGGCCTGATCGCCCGGCAGATCGGCACTACTCACCGGGTCACCCTCGCCAGTCCGGCCTATCTGGCCAAACACCCGGCGCCGCAAACACCGCAAGAGCTGGCCCGGCACAATTGCCTGCTGTTCAACCTGCTCAGCAGCCAGAACCAATGGGTCTACGAAAAGGACGGGACGCGGCACAGCGTCAAGATCAAGGGCAACGCCCAGAGCAATAACTCCGAGGCTATACGCGAGATGGTATTGGCGGGGCACGGCATTGCGCTGTCGCCCCTGTGGTTGTTCTTTGATGACCTGAAGGCCGGCCGGGTGGTCGCCTTGCTGCAGGACTACACCCCGCAGTCGCTGCCGATTCATGCCGTTTCGGCACCCAATCGCCGCCAGTCCGCCCGGGTCAAAGCGTTTATCGACTACATGGCCGATGCCCTGACCCAGGCGCCCGAACTGCAGCCCCTCAGATAGCGGCCGTACGCACCTGCAACCATTCCAGTGCCGCGCCACTGAGCAGCGGGCTCAGGCGCTCAAGGACTTGCGCGTGGTAATCGTTGAACCACTGGCGTTCTTCCACCGTCAGCAACGACGGCTCCAGGCAACGGGTGTCGATCGGGCACAGTGTCAGTGTCTCGAACTTGAGGAACTCGCCAAACTCGGTCTTGCCCGCTTCACGGTTCAACACCAGGTTCTCGATGCGCACACCCCAGCGGCCCGGACGGTAAGTGCCGGGCTCGATGGAGGTAATCATGCCGGCCTGCATTGCCGTTTGCGGCGCCGCGACGGCTTGGTACGCGATCACCTGCGGGCCTTCATGCACATTGAGGAAATAGCCGACGCCATGACCGGTACCGTGGCCGTAGTCCACACCCTCGGCCCAGATCGGCGCACGGGCGATGGAGTCCAGCAGCGGCGAAAGAATGCCCTTGGGGAAATGCGCGCGGGACAACGCGATCACCCCCTTCAGCACCCGCGTGCAGTCGCGCTTCTGCTCTTCGCTTGGCGTCCCGATAGGCACCATCCGCGTGATATCGGTCGTGCCGCCCAGGTATTGGCCACCCGAGTCGATCAGCAGCAAGCCATCGCCCTCGATCAGCGCGTGTTCTTCCTCGGTCGCGTGATAGTGCGGCATCGCGCCATTGGCGTTGAATGCGGCAATCGTATTGAAGCTCAGCGACACATAACCCGGACGACGGGTACGCGCTGCCGTCAGGTGCTCATCAATGGTCAGTTCGGTGATGCGCTCACGGCCCAACGCGCTGTCGAGCCAGGCGAAGAATTCGCACAAGGCCGCGCCGTCCTGCTCCATGGCCTGGCGAATGTGCTCGGCGTCCGCCAGGCTCTTGCGCGATTTGGCCAAGGTGGTCGGGTTAAGCCCCTCGATCAGCGTGACGCCACTGCCCAGGTTTTCCAGCAAGCCGGCGGTCACCCGGGCCGGGTCGACCTGCACACTCGCGCCCGAAGGAATGTCCTTCAACGCCGCTGCGACTTCGCTGTAATCGCGCAGGGTCACGCCATCCTGTTCCAGCACCGCGCGAAGCTCGGCGTCGACTTTGCTCAGGGCCACAAACAGCGTCGCCTGCTGCTGGCCGATCAAGGCAAACGAGACAAACACCGGGTTGAACGAAACGTCGCCACCCCGCAGGTTAAAGAGCCAGGCAATGTCATCCAGGGTCGCGATGAAATGCCAGTCGGCCCCCTTTTCCTTCAAGCTGGCACGCAGGGCTGCGAGCTTCTCGCCACGGCTGACGGTGGCCTGGGGTGGCAGATGTTGATAGATCGGTTGGTTCGGCAAGGTTGGACGGTCTTGCCAGACTTCATTCAACAAGTCGATATCCGTGCGCAAGCGTGCACCACGTGCCTCCAGCTTGCTGCCCAGGGTGCGCGCCGAGGCCACGGCCATGACCGCGCCATCAACGGCCACCACGCCGCCTTCCGGCGTCTGCTCCGCGAGCCATTCCAGCGGCCCGGGCTGGCCGGGTTGCAGCTTGACCAACTCGATGCCACTGCCCTTGAGCTCCTTGGTCGCCTGTTCCCAATAGCGGCTGTCTGCCCATACACCGGCAAAATCCGCAGTAACAATCAGCGTGCCCACCGACCCATGGAAACCCGACAACCACTGACGGCCCTGCCAGTAACCCGGCAGGTATTCGGACAAGTGCGGGTCCGCCGACGGCACCAACAGGGCATGAATGCCCTCGCGGCTCATCAGTTCGCGGGTGTGCGCCAGGCGCTGGGGAACCGTTCCATGGGTCAAAGGCTGTGTGCTCATCGTGTCTCCTGCTAACCACTAATAATTGTTATGGGGTCAAACGGCCCAGAAAGCCGGTGCGCTGGCCAGTGCGGCCTTGATCAGCTGTACCGCCTGATCGATATCCTGCTCGGTGGTAAACCGCCCGAGGCTCAAGCGAATGGTGCGACCTGCGCTGCGGGCATCATGGCCCAGCGCCAGAAGCACATGGGACGGTGCATTGCTCGCCGAATTGCAGGCCGAAGTGGCCGAGAAGGCAATGCCCGCGCTCAAGGCGGCGGAATTGAACTCGCCTTCGCTGAACGTCAGGCTCAGGGTGTGGGGAATGCGTTGGGTAAGGCTGCCATTAAGGCGCACCCCGGCAATTGTATTCAGCTGTTCCAGCAGGCGCTCGCGCAAGGCAACGATGGTCGCCTTTTCTTCAGCAAAGGACGCTGCCGCCAGGGCAAACGCGGTACCCATGCCGGCAATCTGGTGAGTTGCCAGGGTGCCCGAACGCAAACCACCTTCATGGCCACCGCCGTGAATCTGCGCCAGCACTTTCTGCTGCGCACGTGGGCCGACGTACAACGCGCCGATACCCTTGGGACCATAGAGTTTGTGTGCGGAAAATGACATGAGGTCCACTGGCCATTCGGCCAGGTCAATCTCGACCTTGCCTGCGCCCTGCGCCGCATCCACGTGAAACAGCGCGCCATGCTCGCGCACGCGTGCGCCAATCGCCCGGATATCGTTAAGAGTGCCCAGCTCGTTGTTCACCAGCATCAGCGACACCAGGAAGGTGTCCTCACGCAATGCTTCGCTCACCGCCTCGACACTGATCAAACCCTCGGCGTCCGGCACCAGGTACGTCACGGCAACCCCGGCTTCCTGCAACTGGCGAGCGGTGTCGAGCGTGGCCTTGTGTTCAATCTGGCTGGTGATGATGTGCCCGCCGGCCACGCCGCGCGCCTGGGCAACGCCCTTGATGGCGAGGTTGTTGGACTCGGTGGCACCGGAGGTCCAGACAATCTGTGCCGGCTCGGCGCCGACCAACTCAGCCACCTGGCCCCGTGCCCGCTCAACCGTTTGCCGGGCCTGTTGGCCGAACGCGTGGGAACTGGACGCAGGGTTGCCGAAGTTGGCATTGAAGCCCAGACACTCAACCATCACCTGGATGACCCGCTCATCCACCGGCGTGGTGGCGGCGTAGTCGAAATACAGCGGACGTTTATTCATGACGTTAAAGACTCGCAGAGCAGGTTCCCGAGAACAACGTCTCAGGGGCCGCAATCAGGAAGGAAGATGGTTTACCTGATCCCGTGCCGTTAAAGAAAGACCACTTTATTTAAAAGTGCGTAGGAACGCTCCTGAAATTCAGCTTAACAGGCTCCGGGAAACGGATGGCAAACAAAAAGCCCGAGGTTCCTGTGGGAAACCTCGGGCTTTTCAGACCTCGCCACTGACTCAACTGGGGCGACCGTGCAGCGTCATGCTGCGCTCGGCATTCATCTCACCCTGACGGTCGAAACCGAAGGTGTTCCGTGGCTGGCCGGTCAGTTCGGCTTTCTTCTGTTGGTATTCATCAAATGACAGGCCTCGACGGCTCAGGGCTTCAAGCGCCAGTTCCTTGCTCTCCTCGGCCGAGTAGCCACGCAGTTCGGGCGACGAATGCGTCGCACAACCGGCAAGGACTGAGGTGACAAGCAATACGGAAATGGCGAGAAAACGGTTCATGGCGAAGGTCCTGCGAAACGGGCTGAAGTCAATGAGTACAGGCTACTCCCGCCCCTGCACGGTGAAAAATCATCAGCCGTGATAGTCGCTATCAACCTTTGCGACACTTCTGATAGTCGCGCCTTATATTCCATATAGGTCTATAAATATGGAAATACGTTCATTTACGGAATAAACACAACCCTCTATAAATGGCCTCAACACTCACGCCACTGTTCGCCTGGCAACTGTTGCCCAGGCAACAGTCATTCAACAAAACACCAGGCAGACAACACCACCATTTTCCAACACCTGGCACAGAGGCCACGCCAGTCAAGGGCTGCACAGCTTGGTACAGCTCTTGCTCAAGCCCTGCTACTGCTCTTGCCCTGAGCCACTGTTGAAAAAGGAACTGTTGATGACCCGTCCACTGAATGTCGTTGCCCTCTCCGGCGGAACCTGGCGTCCGTCCCGCACCCTGGTGTTGACCCAGGCGGTGCTGGCCGAACTGGCCGATCAATTGCCGATCCAGGCCACCCTGATCGAATTGGGCGACATTGCCCGGCCGCTGGGCGGCGCACTGTCCCGCCAGGAATTGCCCGCCGACGTCGAAGCGCAACTGCAGGCCATCGAACAGGCCGACCTGCTGATCGTTGCCGCCCCGGTGTATCGCGGCTCCTACCCCGGCCTGCTCAAGCACCTGTTCGACCTGGTCGACCTCAACGCCCTGATCAACACCCCGGTGTTGCTGGCGGCCACCGGCGGCAGCGAACGCCACGCCCTGGTACTCGATCACCAGTTGCGCCCGCTGTTCAGTTTCTTCCAGGCCCTGACCTTGCCCATTGGCGTGTACGCCACCGAGGCCGATTTCACCGATTACCACATAACCAGTGAGCCCTTGAAGGCCCGCATTCGCCTTGCTGCAGAACGCGCCGCGCCGTTGTTTGCCGCGCATCCCACCTCTCTGCTGAAAATCGCTTAAGGATTTGTCATGGATGTTTTCTGGTTTCTGCCTACACACGGTGACGGCCACTACCTGGGCACCACCCAGGGCGCTCGCCCGGTCACCCTCAACTATTTGAAACAAGTCGCCCAGGCCGCCGACAACCTCGGCTACCACGGCGTGCTGATTCCCACCGGCCGCTCCTGCGAAGACTCCTGGGTGATTGCCTCGGCACTGGTGCCGTTGACCGAACGCCTGCGTTACCTGGTGGCGATTCGTCCGGGGATCATCTCGCCAACCGTCTCGGCCCGCATGGCCGCCACCCTCGACCGGCTGTCCAATGGCCGCCTGTTGATCAACGTGGTGACCGGCGGCGACCCCGACGAAAACCGCGGCGACGGCAGCTTCCTCGATCACAGCGAACGCTACGAAGTGACCGACGAATTCCTCAAGATCTGGCGCCGCGTGCTGCAAGGCGAATCGGTGGATTTCGAAGGCAAACACCTGCGCGTGCAGAACGCCAAGGCACTTTACCCACCGGTGCAGAAGCCATATCCACCGCTGTACTTCGGCGGTTCCTCGGACGCTGCCCACGACCTCGCCGCCGAACAAGTCGACGTGTACCTGACCTGGGGCGAACCACCGGCCGCCGTCGCCGAGAAACTCGCCGACGTGCGTGAGCGCGCCGCCCGCCACGGGCGCACCGTCAAATTCGGGATTCGCCTGCATGTGATCGTGCGCGAAACCGAAGAAGACGCCTGGAAAGCCGCGGCCAAACTGATCGAGCACATCAGCGACGAGACCATCGCCGCCGCGCAAAAATCCTTCTCGCGCTTTGACTCCGAAGGCCAGCGGCGCATGGCCGCCCTGCACGACGGGCGCCGCGACAACCTTGAGATCGCCCCCAACCTGTGGGCCGGCGTCGGCCTGGTACGTGGCGGCGCGGGCACGGCCCTGGTGGGCAACCCTCAGCAAGTCGCCGAGCGCATCAAGGAATACGCAGACCTGGGCATCGAAAGCTTCATCTTCTCCGGCTACCCGCACCTGGAAGAGGCGTATCGCTTTGCCGAACTGGTGTTCCCGCTGCTGCCGGAACCCTACGCCAGCCTGGCCGGGCGCGGCGTCACCAACCTCACCGGACCGTTCGGCGAAATGATTGCCAACGACGTCCTGCCGGCAAAAGCCAAGGCCTGACCTGCCGTCTGCCGGGGCACGCCCCGGCACACCATGAGGAATACCGCGTGACAGCCAAACCCAACAGCGTCCTGCCCTCACCCTTGCAGACCGCCAAACTGCTGGCCGCCGAATTTGCCCTCACTGCCGTCGAACGCGACGAGCGCGGCGGCACACCGAAGACCGAACGTGACGCCCTGCGCCAAAGCGGCTTGCTGGCCCTGAGCATTCCCACCCAGTACGGCGGCCTCGGCGCCCGCTGGAGCGAAACCCTGGAGATCGTGCGCGAATTCGCCAAGGTCGACAGCTCCATCGCCCACGTCTTCGGTTTTCATCACCTGATGCTCGCCACCGTTCGCCTGTTCTCACGCCCGGAGCAATGGCAACCCTGGTTCGAACAAACCGCGCGCAAGAACTGGTTCTGGGGCAACGCCCTCAACCCGCTGGACACGCGCACGGTGGTCAAAGCCTACAACGGCTGGCGCGAATTCTCCGGCAAGAAGAGCTTTTGCTCCGGAGCCAGCGACTCGGAAATGCTGATCGCCTCGGCGGTGGATGAAAGCGCCGGCGGCAAGCTGCTGATCGCGGCCATCCCCAGCGGGCGCAGTGGCATCACCCTGCACAATGACTGGAACAACATCGGCCAGCGCCAGACCGACAGCGGCAGCGCCAGCTTCGAACGGGTACGCGTGGAAGAGTCGGAATTGCTCCTCGATCCCGGCCCGCTGAGTACGCCCTTCGCCTGCCTGCGCCCGCTGATCGCTCAACTGACCTTCACCCATATGTTCCTCGGCATCGCCGAAGGCGCGTTTGCCGAAGCCCGGAATTACACCCTGACCGAAACCCGGCCCTGGCATAAATCCACGGTGCAGGACATTCGCCAGGACCCGTACGTGCTCAACCACTACGGCGAATTCTGGGTCGCGCTGGAAGGCGTGCGCCTGCTGGTAGAACGCGCCGCCGAACTGCTGGACCAGGCCTGGGCCAAGGGCCCGAGCCTCAGTGAAAGCGAGCGCGGCGAGCTGGCCATCGCCATCGCCACGGCCAAGGTCGCTGCCACCCGCAACGGCCTGGAGCTGTGCAGCCGCCTGTTCGAAGTCACCGGCGCGCGCTCCACCCACGCCTCGCTGCGCCTGGACCGGCACTGGCGCAACCTGCGCACGCAAACCTTGCACGACCCGGTGGACTACAAGCTCCACGAACTGGGGGACTGGGCGTTGAACCAGTCCCTGCCGATTCCCACGTTCTACTCCTAGAAGAGGTGCCCATGCAGCTTTTAACCTTACCGCCCTCGCCCGCTCTTGCGACCTCGATCCGCGCCACGGCCCAGGTCTTCGAAGACCCCAAATCCCAGGCGCTGCTGGCGCACATCCAGCAAGTCGCGCCCAGCGAAGCCAGCGTGTTGATCATCGGCGAAACCGGCACCGGTAAAGAGCTGGTGGCGCGCCATATCCACAACCTCAGCGCCCGGCGCAACCGGCCCTTCGTGGCCGTGAACTGCGGCGCGTTTTCCGAATCCCTGGTGGAAGCCGAGCTGTTCGGCCATGAAAAAGGCGCCTTCACCGGCGCCCTCAGTGCCAAGGCCGGCTGGTTCGAAGAGGCGGACGGCGGCACCTTGTTCCTCGATGAAATCGGTGACTTGCCGATGGCGATCCAGGTCAAGCTGCTACGGGTACTGCAGGAACGCGAAGTGGTGCGCCTGGGCTCACGCAAAAGCATTCCCATCGACGTGCGGGTATTGGCGGCCACCAACGTTCAGTTGGAGAAAGCCATCAATGCCGGGCATTTCCGCGAAGACCTGTACTACCGCCTAGACGTGGTCAGCCTCGAACTCAGCCCCCTGCGGGATCGGCCCGGTGACATCCTGCCACTGACCCGGCATTTCATCGAAGCCTACAGCCAGCGCCTGGGTTACGGCCCGATCACCATCAGCCGCGAGGCCGAGCAGAAACTCAAAAGCTACAGCTGGCCGGGCAACATCCGCGAGCTGGAAAACGTGATCCACCACACCCTGCTGATCTGCCGCAACGGGGTGATCGAGCGCGACGACCTGCGCCTGTCGAACATGCGCATCGAGCGTCAGGACGACAGCCAGCACGGCACCGACAACAGCGCCGAAGCCCTGCTGGAACGCGCCTTTCAAAAGCTCTTCGAGGAACAGGCCGGGGCCCTGCATGAAAAGGTCGAGGATGCGCTGCTGCGCGCCGCCTACCGCTTCAGCCATTACAACCAGGTGCACACCGCCAACCTGCTGGGCCTGAGCCGCAACGTCACACGTACCCGCTTGATCAAGATCGGCGAGCTGGCGGTGAACAAGCGACGCCCCGGCGAAAACGTACAGGGCGAGCGCATGCTGCACCTGTCAATTTAGGCGGCAGTGCAGAGCGTTGTCATGGCTGCGCTCGATGCTGCGCAGCACCTGGAACGAACCGAAGGTCACTGCCGTGGCCTGGTGGGCGCGGATCAGCGTCCAGAAGTCTTCCTCACCGTGCTCAAAACACTTGAAGGCCGCTTCCCCCTCCTCGCGGGAGCGCCATTGCAGGTAGCTGAGCACCCGGCGCCCATCATCGCTGACCTGCACGCTGGCATTGATGAAGCCGCCATGGCCCTGGGCCAGGCGCTCGCTTTGCGATGACAGGGCCGCCACCAAAGCCGATTGCTGCTGAGGCTCGATGTGGAATTCGACCATCTGGGTAAAACTCAGACTCTTCTCTAATACCTGCATGAACATTCCCCTCTCACTGTAGGCACAATCTTGCGATTCGATGCCACGCAGGGTAAAACCTCTAGTTAAGTCAAGGTCAAGGGCTTTTTCATGGTCACCAAAGAACTCACCGTCGGCCAACTGGCAGCCCGCAGTGGCGTGGCGGTTACCGCGCTGCACTTTTATGAAACCAAGGGGTTGATCAAGAGCCACCGCAACGCCGGCAACCAGCGGCGCTATCCGCGGGATGTGTTGCGCCGGGTGGTGGTGATCAAGATTGCCCAGCGTTTGGGCATTCCCCTGGCGACGATCCATGACGCGCTGCAAACCTTGCCCGATGGCCGCACGCCCAACGCTGCCGATTGGGAGCGCCTGTCTGCGCTATGGCGTGAGGACCTGGACCAGCGCATCGAAAAACTGATGTTGCTGCGGGACAAACTCAACGGCTGTATTGGCTGCGGGTGCCTGTCGCTGGAGGCGTGCCCGCTGCGCAATCACGACGACGTACTGGGTGAGCGCGGGCCTGGGGCACAACTCTTGGAGCCGTCCACATAATGGCGGGGTAAAACTCGATCAATGTGGGAGCGGGCTTGCTCGCGAAAGCGGGGTGTCAGTCGCCAGATGCAGTGGCTGATCCACCGCCTTCGCGAGCAAGCCCGCTCCCACACAAGCCCGCTCCCACATTTTGATCGCCGTCAGACTTAGAATCCCGGGGCAATCTGGCCTTTATAGCGGGTCAGGATGAACTGGCGCACTTCATCGGAGTTCAACGCCTTGGCCAGTTTCTGGATGCCAGGGTCATTGATGTTGTCCGGGCGCGCGACCAGGTACTCCACGTACAGGCTCTTGCCCTTCTCGACGATCAACGCGCTGTTGGTGTCGATCCCTGCTTCCAGGGCGTAGTTGGCAAACACGAACGCCAGGTCCACCTGGCTCACCGAGCGGGCCAGCAACGCACCTTCCAGTTCACGAATTTTCAGGTGCTTGGGGTTTTCAACGATATCCCGCGGCGTGGCCAGGGTGTTGCTCGGGTCCTTGAGCTTGATCAGGCCGGCTTCGTCCAGCAGCACCAAGGCGCGGCCAGTGTTGACCGGGTCGTTGGGGATCGACACTGTCGCGCCGTCTTTCAACTCCGAGATATTTTTGATCTTGGTCGAGTACGCGCCGAAAGGCTCGATGTGCACACCGACCACCGGCACCAGGTTTGTATTCCGGGTCTTGTTGTAGTCATCCAGGAATGGCCGGTACTGGTAGTAGTTGGCGTCGATGTTCTTCAGCGCCAGTTGCTGGTTGGGCTGGATGAAATCGGTGAAGACCTTGATTTGCAGGTCCACGCCTTCCTTGGCCAGCACCGGCTTTACGAACTCGAGGATCTCGGCGTGAGGCACGGGCGTGGCGCCGACGACCAGCGTCTCGTTGGCAAAGGCATTGAAGGACAAGACAGCGGCCAAGATGGCCAGGGATTTTTTCATGGTTGCTCCGAAGGCATTAGTTATAGGAATCAACGGCGGCTGTAATGCGCCACCAAACGGTCACCGGTCATCTGCAGGGCCTGCACCAGCACCAACAGCAGCAACACGGTGACCACCATCACGTCGGTCTGGAAACGCTGATAGCCGTAGCGGATAGCCAGGTCGCCCAGGCCACCGCCACCAATCACCCCGGCCATGGCGGTGTAGTCCACCAGCACAATCGCGGTGACAGTGACCGCTGCCAGCAGCCCGCCCCGGGCTTCCGGCAACAGCGTGTGGCGGATCACCTGCCAGGTGCTGGCGCCCATGGATTGGGTGGCCTCCACCACGCCACGGTCGACTTCGCGCAAGGCGGTTTCCACCAGCCGCGCAAAGAACGGCGTACAGCCCACCACCAACGGCGGAATCGTACCGGCCACGCCCAGGGAGGTGCCCACCAGCAGGGTGGTCACCGGGATCAGCACAATCAGCAGGATGATGAACGGCAGCGAGCGCAGCACGTTGACCACCACCGACAGCGCCCGATACACCACTAGGGTTTCGTGCAACTGGCGCTTGCCGGTGAGGAACAACAGCACCCCCAGCGGCAACCCCAGCAGCACGGTAAAACCCAGGGCCGCGCTGAGCATGCTCAGGGTTTCCAGGCAGGCTTGGCCGATGTCGGCCCAATAGATGTTTTTAAACAGCTCGGCCATGGGTCAAGACCAATCGTGACGCGGTGGCTTGGCGCCGTTGAGCAGCCAGTTGCCCACCACGTGATACTTCCAGCGCACCGGGTCATGCAGGGTATGCACCCGTGCATTGCGCCAGTGACGGTCGAAGTTGTGCTTCTTCAGGGTGGAGCGGGTGCCGCCGAGTTCGAAGAGCTTGTTGCTGGCTTCAATGGCGATTTCAGTGGTCAGTACCTTGGCTCGCGCGACAGCCAGGGAGGCGTGGGCAACGTTGTCTTCATCGGGTGCCGGGCGCGCGGCGTCCAGGGCCTTTCCGGCCCGCTCCAGCAAGGCTTCCGCCGCTTCCAGGCGAATATCCAGCGCGCCGACCTGGATGATAGTCAGCGGGTCTTCACTGGCGTTTTCCACCCCGGCATCGATCCATGGACGGGCGAATTGCCGGACGAACTGCACCGTGTCACGCAACGCGGCACGGGCGATGCCGGCATCGATGGCGGCGGTGGTCAATTGAGCGAAAGGCCCGGCCAGGGTCGGCGAATCGTAGGAGCGATGGGTAGGAAACAGATTGAACGCCGGCACCTTCAAGCCTTCGGCCAGCACCGTGCCGCTGGAGGTGGTGCGTTGGCCCATGCTGTCCCAGTCGTCGACCACCACCAGGCCTTCAGTGCCGCGCGGCACGAACGCCAATTGCGCATTTTGCTGTTCATCCAGCGCCAGCACCGCCAGCCAGTGGGCATACAGCGAACCGGTGCAATAACCCTTGCGACCGTTGATCACATAGCCATCGCCTTGCCGGCGAATGGTCGCCTGGATGTCCTGGACGTTCTTGCCGCCGGTTTCCGACAGCGCATTGGCAAACCGATGCCCTTCCAGCGCCAGGCCAAAAAAGTACGCCTGCTGCTCGGGCGTGCCTTGCAGGCGGATATCTTCCAGCAGGCAGTAATGGTTCTGCGGGATTTGCCCCAGCGAAGGGTCGGCCGCCGAGATAATCGCAATCACCTGGGCCAACACCGCGTATGACACCTGGGCACCACCAAACTCGCGGGGCACGCTGATGCCCCACAGACCGCTGTTGGAATACAGGTCGACGACCTCCGCAGGCACCTGGCGGGTGCGATCGCGCTCGGCGTCCTGTTCCAGCAACACGGCAGCGACTCGGCGGGCAACGGCCAGTGCGTGGGCCTCGTCGCGGATCAACTCGGCGTGGGGCGTGTGAATCGGGTAATCGGCAGATACAGGCAGTACAGACATACAACGCTCTCGGGCGAATGGTTTGCCAGAGGCATTGCAGCTTCTGTGCCTGAGGCGCCTGGCCTTCAAACACAAGGGTTTGCTCCCGATATACGCGCGGCAGACCGCCCTTGGCGCAGCAAACTGCCGGTTTGCTGTTGCCTGGGCAACACCTCGTCGGCTGCCCGCAAGCCACGGCGCACGTGGCCTATAGTGAAAAAGCCGTCCCTCCACAACCACCATCAAGGAGAACGATATGAGCGTTAAACCCATTCCCGAGGGCTACCACAGCATCACGCCGTACCTGGGCATCGACAAAGCCGCTGAAGCCATCGAGTTCTACAAACGAGCCTTTGGTGCCACCGAAGTCATGCGCCTGGACATGCCCGACGGCAAGATCGGCCATGCCGAACTGCGCATTGGCGATTCGGCGATCATGATGGCCTCGCCCTGTGGCGAAATGTCGTTCGGCAGTCCGGGAAAAGAACACCCCAGCGTGTGCCTGCATCTCTATGTGCAAGATGTCGACCAACAGTTCGCCCAGGCCATCAAGGCCGGCGGCACGGCGATTTCAGAACCCAAGGATCAGTTTTACGGTGACCGTTCCGGGACGCTGAAAGACCCCTTCGGGCATGTGTGGTTCCTGGCCACGCGCAAGGAGGACTTGACCGAGGCGCAAGTTCGCCAGCGGGCCGAGGCGTTGTTCAAGCAAGGATGAAGTCGCCTGGGCGACGCAACCCAACGGTAGGAACTGGCTCGCCTGCGATGGCATCACCTCGGTGCGACTGATACACCGAGTTGCCTGCATCGCAGGCAAGCCAGCTCCCACCATTGACCTGCACTGCCTGAAAGATCGGGCTTCAACACACTTCATGAACAACCCCTCCACGCTTTCCCCCTTGCCCCGGGCGCCGTGTGATTTCAGGATGCAAGCAATCATCACAAGGAGTCATTCCATGTTCGCCGGATTCCAAAAAGACCAGCGCCACGTCAACGGTGTGGACATCAGCTACCGCAAAGGCGGCGCGGGTCCCGGCCTGCTCCTGCTGCACGGGCACCCGCAGACCCACGTCATCTGGCACAAGGTCGCCGAGCAACTGGCCGAACACTTCACCGTGGTCGCCGCCGACCTGCGCGGTTATGGCGACAGCAGCAAGCCCGCCGCCATTGACCATCACACCAATTATTCAAAACGTGAAATGGCCCGCGACGGCGTCGAGCTGATGAAAGCCCTGGGCTTCGACGAGTTCTCGGTGCTGGCCCACGACCGTGGCGCCCGCGTCGCCCATCGCCTGGCCCTGGACCACCCCAAGGCCGTGCAGCGCATGGTGCTGCTGGACATCGCACCAACCCTGTCCATGTACGCCCAGACCGACGAAGCCTTTGCCCGCGCCTACTGGCACTGGTTCTTCCTGATCCGCCCGGCGCCGTTGCCCGAGAGCCTGATTGAAGGCAACCCGGAACTCTACCTGCGCAGCGTCATGGGCAGCCGCAGTGCCGGGCTCAAGCCGTTCACCGATGAAGCCTTCGCCGAATACCTGCGTTGCCTGAAACTGCCCGGCACCGCCACCGGGATCTGCGAGGACTATCGCGCCGCCGCTGGCATCGACCTTGAGCACGACCGCGCCGATATCGACAAGGGCAACCACCTGGAGTTGCCGCTGCTGGTGATGTGGGGCGCCGAAGGCACCGTCGGGCGCTGCTTCGAACCCCTCAAGGAATGGCAGAAAGTCGCGACCGACGTACGTGGCAAGGCACTGCCGGCCGGCCACTACATCGCAGAAGAAATCCCTGAAGTGCTGCTCGGCGAAGTCCTGACCTTCCTTCGCTGAGCCTTTATGAACCGCTGACCTGACCGATCCCGCCCCGCAGGCTTGAAACAGCCTGCGACGGGATCTGCTTGCCCAAAAAACGTCTCGAGATAATAAAAATGACAATCAGAAAACTGCTGGGAACCCTGTATGTGCAGGTGATCATCGCCATTGTGCTGGGCGTGTTGATCGGCAACCACTGGCCTCAGGTGGGCATCGACCTCAAGCCGTTGGGCGACGGGTTTATCAAGCTGATCAAGATGATCATCGGCCCGATCATCTTCTGCACCGTGGTCTCCGGCATCACCAGCATGCACGACGTGAAGCAGGTGGGCCGCGTCGGCGGCAAGGCGCTGCTGTACTTTGAGATTGTCTCCAGCATCGCCCTGGTAATCGGCATCCTCGCCGCGCACCTGCTGCACCCCGGCGTGGGTTTCAATATCGACGTGAAGACCCTCGACACCTCCGCCATCGCCGGTTTTGTCGGCCAGGCCGAACACGGCGAAGGCGTCACCGGGTTCCTGATGCATGTGATCCCCACTACCTTCTTCGACGCCTTCTCCAAAGGCGAAATCCTCCCGGTACTGTTTGTATCGGTGCTGTTTGGCCTCGGGCTGGTGATGATCGGCGAGAAGGGCCGGCCCCTGGTCGGCGTGATCAACCAGGCCAGCGAAGTGTTCTTCCGCATCGTCGGGATGATCAGCCGCGTCGCGCCGATCGGGGCCTTCGGGGCCATCGCCTTCACCATCGGCAAATACGGCCTGGGCTCGCTGCTGCCGCTGTTGAAACTGGTGGGCACGTTCTATGTCACCGCGTTTTTCTTCGTCGCCGTGGTGCTGGGCAGCATCGCCCGGTATGTGGGGTTCAGCATCTTCAAGCTGCTGACCTACATCAAGGCTGAACTGTTGATCGTGCTGGGCACCAGCTCCTCCGAATCTGCGCTGCCGCAACTGATCCAGAAACTTGAAAGCCTTGGCGCGTCCAAAGGCGTGGTGGGGATCGTGGTGCCCACCGGCTACACCTTCAACCTGGACGGCACCAACATCTATATGACCCTGGCGGTGCTGTTCCTGGCCCAGGCGACCAATATCGACCTGACGCTGGAGCAACAACTGACCCTGCTGGCGGTGGCGATGCTTACCTCAAAAGGCGCCGGTGCGGTGGTGGGCGCAGGTTTTGTCGCGCTGGCCGCCAGCCTCGCGGTGGTGCCGACGGTGCCGGTGGCGGCGATGGTGCTGATCCTGGGTGTGGACCGGTTCATGGCTGAATGCCGCTCACTGACCAACATCATCGGCAATGCCGTGGCGGCGCTGGTGGTGGCGGCCTGGGAAGGTGAACTGGATCGCGAGAAAATGGCGCCCATCGCCCTCAAGCACGGCCGCCATGCACGGGCCGCCGCCCAGGCGAAGATCGCCGCCGAGTAACCCTTAAACACCAATCCCCTGTGGCGAGGGAGCTTGCTCCCGCTGGGCTGCGCAGCGGCCCCAAGATCTTTGGGAGCGCTACGCACTCCAGCGGGAGCAAGCTGCCTCGCCACAGCAAGCTCCCTCACCACAGAAGCTCCCTTGCCACAGCAAGCGCCCTCACCACAGAAACTCCTTCGCCATACCGGTGCTATTCTGGCGGTTCATGCCGCCATGCCTGTTTCTGATGAACAACAAGAAAGATACCGTGCCCCTACCTGAAGACCTGCGGGTATTCCTGACCGTGATCCGCAAGGCCGGCTTTGCTGCGGCTGCCGACGAGCTGGGTTTGTCCCCGGCCTACGTCAGCAAGCGTATCCAGATTCTCGAAACCACCCTCGCCACCCGCCTGCTGCACCGCACCAGCCGCCGTATCGCCCTGACCGAAGACGGTGAGCGCGTGCAGCGCTGGGCCGTGCGGATTCTCGAAGACTTCCAGCAGTTGTCCGACGAGCTTTCCGACGCCCACGACAGCCCGCGCGGCCACCTGCATTTGTGCAGCAGCTTCGGTTTCGGTCGTAACCATGTGGCACCGGCCTTGTCGCTATTGGCCGAACAATACCCGGACCTGGAGATTCGCCTGGACCTGTTCGACCGGGTGGTCGATATCGTCAGCGAGGGTTTCGACCTGGAGATTCGCGTGGGCGACGACATCCCCGGGCAACACATCGGTCGCCGGCTGGTGAGTAACCGGCGGGTGCTGTGTGCGGCGCCCGCCTACCTCGAACGCCGTGGTGTGCCGCAGCACTTGAGCGACCTGGAACAGCACGACTGCCTGGTGCTCAAGGAGCGCGACAACGCGTTTGGCATCTGGCACCTGGAGCGCGATGGCGTGCAGGACAGCGTGCGCGTGCGCGGGCCGTTGTCGTCGAATAACGGCGAGATCGTCTTGCAATGGGCCCTGGACGGGCGCGGCGTGTTGCTGCGTTCGATGTGGGATGTGAAGCCGCTGCTGGAGCAAGGGAAACTGGTGCAGGTGCTGCACGACTACACCCAGAGCGCCAACGTGTGGGCGGTGTACCCGACGCGGCTGGCCTACTCCGGGAAGTTGCGGGCGTGTGTGGAGTTTTTGCAGGAGCACTTCAAGGGGTTGTCGATTTAGCGTGCCGGGTTTGCGTACATATCCGTTGCTGCGGTAACGGCCGCTGACGGTTCTGCTCTTACAGCGGCCTACCGGCCGGCTTGAGTGTTGTAGAGCAAAAAGCCAAATCAAAAGCGGGCACGGTCCAAATGTGGGAGCGGGCTTGCTCGCGAAGGTCGTTAACGATGACGCGGGCATTCTGGATGAACGCGGCGCTCTCAGGTTTTTCGCGAGCAAGCCCGCTCCCACAGAAAAGCA
>NZ_AKVH01000049.1:0-21779 GCF_000278565.1 Pseudomonas sp. Ag1 | reverse complement strand
AATCGCCGCTGGAATCGACTGCCGGGTCTTGCGACACAACCCCGGCAAGTCATCGATAACGATCTGAATCCCGCGCATCGTCTTCACTTCCGTATGACCCGGCGCGACATGCACGCGAATGCCCAGTTGCTGGTACATCAGCTGTTGCATGCGCTCAAGATCGGGCAGGCTTTGCAGGTTTTCGAGGCGTTCGAGCAGGCGTTTTTCTTCCTGGCGCGTCAGGTGCAGGATGCGTGCATCGGCGCCGGGAAGGTCGAGCAGTTGCTCACGATTGCAGTCGCAGACGCCGGGTGGGCAGGGTTGGCGAATCGTCATGCAGTCTCCCTCCCGTTACCGGCGCCGGCGGCTTACCAGGTCAAATGGACCCCAAGGCTTTCCAGCTCTTTCCAGTACTCGGGATAGGTCTTGCCGACGCAGTCCGGGTCCTGAATCCTGATCCCCGAGACCTTCAGTCCCGCCAGGGCAAAGCACATGGCGATGCGGTGGTCGGCGTGGGTGTCGATCAGCGCGTTGCAGGTGGTACCCGCCAAGGCCGGATCGCTGGCTACCAGCAAGTCATCACCTTCAATGGTCGCCAGGCCCGGACGGATTTCATTCAGACCGTCATGCAGGGCCTGCACCCGGTCACATTCCTTGACCCGCAGGTTGGCCAGTTCGGTGAAGCGCACCGGTGTGTTGTTGAACGCGGCGAGCACGGCGAGGGTGGGGATTGCGTCCTGCATCTGCGAACCGACAACCACCGGTTGCATGTGCGGGAACTGCGCGATCACTTCCTGGGCCTTGGCATCGGGCTGGGTGAAATCCTGCGGGGCGACACCGAGGTCGATGCGGCCACCGGTCAGCACTTCAGCGGCCCACAAATAGGTGGCGGCGGAAGCGTCAGGCTCGATCAGGTAGTCGTGGGCGGTGTAGCCGGTCGGGGCCACGCGCCAGGTGCTTTCATCAACGATGTCTACCTGGGCACCGAAGGCGCGCATGCAGTCCAGGGTCAGGTCGACATAGCCACGGGCGCCAATGTCCTTGCCGGTCAGGGCCACTTCAATCGGCGCTTCGCCGCACGCCGCCAGCATCAGCAGCGCCGACACGTACTGGCTCGACAGGCCGCCGTCGATCTCGAAACGCTTGGCTTGCACGCGACCAGTGCCATGGACGGTCACGGGTGGGCAACCGGTAGGGCTGTCGACCTGGATGCCATTCTGGCCGAGGGTCGCCAGCAGCGGGCCGATCGGACGCTTTTGCATGTAGGCGTCGCCATCCAGCACCACGGTGCCTTGCACGGTGGCCACGGCGGCGGTGAGAAAGCGCATCGCGGTGCCGGCGTTGCCGAGAAACAGCGGCTGAGCCGGCAATTGCAGCTTGCCTACGCTGGTGACGACGAACGTGGTGTCGTCGGGTTCATCGATCACCACGCCCATCTGCCGCAGGGCCACCGACATGTGGCGGGTGTCATCGCTTTTCAACGCGCCGCTCAGGCGGCTGGTGCCCTTGGCCAGGGCCGCCAGCAGCAGGGCACGGTTGGTAATGGATTTGGAGCCGGGGGGCGCTACCTTGCCGTTCAGAGGAAAGTTGGGCGGTGTAACGGTCACGGTTTTCTGCGAACTCAAGGTACAAGGCTCCTGCTTCAAGGCGGGTGGCGTTTGGCGGACACGAATAATCGGCCAAACACGCCACCCTTGTCGAGCATGGATCTACGCCTCCAGCCCTGCCACCGGCTTCCAGGCGGCCAGTGGTGTCAGGAAATGCAGCTCAAAGCGCCGCTCGCTGAACGCCCATTGCCCTTGCCGGCGTTCGAACCGATCGTGATAAAGACCGCTGATCTGCACCTGCCCCAGTTCGTTATGGGTGCACAGGCAATCCACCGCAACCCTCGCGCTGGCGGTATCGCCGCTGATGTCGATCAGCGGGTTGGCCATCCAGTGATGCATATGCGGCATGGCTGCCCAGTTGAGGTGGGCGGAAGCTATGATCGCGGCGACGCCGTCATGGCAGCCGAACGCGGCACCGAGGTCCAGCCGTGCGTCGTCGTGCCAGATGCTGCGCAGCAGCGTTTCGTCGCGGGAGTCGAAGGCGTGGGCGTACTCACTGATCAGGCGCTCGAGGGCGAAGCGGGTTTCCAGCTGTTCTACGCGGGTGATGAGGTCAGTCATGACAGAGGCCTTTATTGAGGAAAATCGGTGGAGGTGGACAGCGAGCGCCAGCGTTCAAGATCGGCGCGAACCTGGTCCAGCTTGGCTTCGACGACACTCAGCGCATCGCTGCCAGCGACGAAGCGCAACGGCGGTGCTGCCAGAGCCGCCAATTGCACAACCGCCAGGCCGAGTCGGTACGGGTCGCCGATTTGCCGGTGATTACGAGCCTCGAAGACGGCCAGCGTGCGGGCGCGAAATTCGGCGTAATCCTCAAGTGCCCGGGTGCCCAGCTTGAGCGTGCGGCTGTCGAGAAAGTCAGTACGAAACGCCCCGGGCTCCAACAGCGTCAGGCGGATGCCGAACTCGGCGACTTCCTCGGCCAGGGCTTCGGAAAACCCTTCAATCGCAAACTTCGACGCCGAATACATCGAGGCCCCACGCACGCCCTTGAAGCCGCCATTGGACGACATCATCACAAGGTGCCCGCTGCGCTGGCGGCGCATCACCGGCAGCACTGCGCGGGTGACGTTGAAGGTGCCGAACACATTGGTCGCGAACTGACGCTCGATGGCCTCGGGCTCGACTTCCTCGAATGGCCCGAACTGTCCGTAGCCGGCGTTATTGACCAGCACATCGATGCGTCCGAATCGCGCCACTGCTGCGGTCACCACCGTTTGGGCCTGTTGCTCATCGCGGATGTCCAGCGCGGCGGTCATCACCTGGTCGCTGCTGTAGGTCTGGTCCAGACGGGCCAGGTCAAGGTCGGTGGCCACCACCTGGTCGCCGTTAACCAGCGCCGCGCGGGCGATGCCGGCACCCAGGCCGCCAGCGCTGCCGGTAATCATCCAGACTCGGCTCATAGCGGCATCTCGCTGCCGATCCAGTCGAGGATCGAAGCGTGACGCGGCGCCCAACCCAGCTCGGCGCGAGCGCGCTTGGCCTTGACCCGGCTATTGGTGCCGAAGGTGTAATGCACATGCATCGGGTCCCAATGTTGCTCGGCTTCTTCGGCTGGCCATGACTGCACCGCGCCCAGGTTCATGCGCTTGGCCAGTGCGGCGGCCATATCGATAAACGACGCCTCACCGTTTTCCAGAAAGTAAAACGCGCCGGCCGGGGCTTTTTCCACGGCCAGCAGGAACAGTTGCGCGACGTCATCAATGTGCACGTTGGACCAGCGATTGACCCCGGCCCCGACGATACGCATCACCCCGGTTTCCCGGGCACGGGCCATCAGGAACGGCAGTTGGAAGCTGTGATCGGTCAATCCATGGCCCACGCCATAGATGTTGCTCGGGCAGATCACCACGCTGCGAATACCTTGGTCGGCGGCAGCCATCATGCGCAGGTCAATGTCGTAGCGGGCTTGCTTGGGGGCCTCGATGATGAAGGGGGTGTCTTCGTCAAAGATGTGTTCGGACAAGGTATTGCCCAACGCGTCATCGCCGATGATGCTGGAGCCGCTGGTGTGGATCAGCAGTTTGCCCGAGCCACGCAGCGCCTCGATGAACGCGTCGACGGCACCGGCGTGGTCGCTGTTGGCGGCATCAATCACAGCGTCGGCCTGGCGTGCTTCGTCGATCAGTAATTGGCGGTCATCCAGGCTGCCGATCACCGGGGTGATGCCCTGGGCCTGCAAGCGTCCGGCTTTCTGCGGGTCGCGCAGCAGGCCGCGCACGCTGTGCCCTTGGGCGATCAAGTGATGGGCAACGCTGCCGCCGACGAAACCATTGGCACCGGTAAGGAAAATCTTCATGGGAAAAAGCCTGAGGCTGGGGAACGAGCCACCACCATAGGCGTGAACAATTAGCGGAAAAACAGGCCTTAGTTCTGTTTAGAATGGACTCCAGAGTCCTTAATGGGTAAGCGTATGGAAAGCCTGAATGCCATCGGCGTGTTTGTCGCGGCAGCTGAAGCCCGCAGTTTTGTCGGCGCTGGCAGGACGCTGGGCATCTCGGCGTCGGCGGTGAGCAAGAGCATCGCCCGGCTGGAAGCAAAGTTTGGTGTGCGGCTGTTTCATCGCAGCACCCGCAGCATCACCCTCACGGCCCAGGGCACGCAGTTTGTCGAGCGCTGCCGGCGGGTACTGGCGGAGCTGGAAGTGGCTGGTGAAGAGCTGTCGCAAACCCTTGCCGCGCCACAGGGACCGCTGCGGGTTGGCCTGCCGATGATTGCCCGGCCGTTCCTGGCGATGCTCGGCGAGTTCCAGGCGTTGTACCCGCAGATCCAGCTGGACCTGGATTTCAACGACCGTCTGGCTGACGTGATTGCCGAAGGTTTCGACGCGGTGATCCGCAGCGGCGTGCCGAAGGATTCCGGGCTGTCGGCGCGTCCGCTGGGCACCTATCGAATGTTGGTCGTTGGCTCCCCGGATTATCTGGCTCGGAACGGAACGCCGCGTTGCCCGGAAGACCTGCACGCACATCGCTGCATCCATTTCCGCTTTCCCGCCTCCGGCAAACTCCAGGCCTGGCAGATGCGCCGCGACGAGCGAGCGCTGGAGCTTGAGCTGCCGCGCTCGATGATCTGCAATTCGGTGGAAGGACGCATGGAGCTGGCGGTGCAAGGCCAGGGCCTGACTTATGCGGGCGACTTCGTGGTGCGCGAGGCACTCGCGGCCGGGCATCTGGTGGAGGTGCTTGGGGATTACACCTGTGAGGGCGGCCAGTTCAACCTGCTGTGGCCGTCGGGGCGGCAGGTGCCGCCCAAGCTGCGGGTGTTTATCGAATTTATTGTCGCCAATATGCCGTTGGTACGTGGGACGTCTTAACCCGGCATGCGGCCATTCAAGTCGCCGTAGGTGAACGACTTCAGCTCATGGGTATCGAGCTTCCCGGTTCGCAGGAAACCTTCGGCCAGGCTGTGCATGGCGCCATACAGGAATTCGGCGATGCTCGAGCCGGCCGTGAGGCGGCGTACGCCCAAGGCTTGCAGCGTCTCGGGCGCGGGCAGGCCGGCCCAGGCCAGCACGTTGACTGGCAAGTTGGTCGCCTGGCAGAGCTGCTGGATTTCGTGCTCCAGGTGGATGCCGGCGGCAAACAGTCCGTCGGCGCCTGCGCCCTGGTACAACGCGGCGCGCTTGAGGAGTTCTTCAAGGCGCTGTGGCTCCGGGGCCAATCCTTTCAAATACACGTCGCTGCGGGCATTGATAAACAGCTTCACGCCACAGCTGTCCGCCACACGACGGGCGACTTCGATCTTGCGGGCCAGCAGTTCAGGGGTGCCGGCACCGTCCTCGATATTGACGCCGATGGCGCCCGCGTCGATTACGGCCTTGATCACCCGGCCCACGTGCTCCGGGTCGTCGGAATAACCGGCCTCGATGTCCACGCTCAGCGGCACGTCAATCACCCGGGCGATGGATTGCACGGTGCTGACCAGCAGCGGCAGCGGCAGCTGATTGCCGTCCTTGTAGCCGTGGGTCCAGGCAACGGCCGCGCTGCTGGTGGCGACGGCCTGGCTGCCCAGTTGCGCCACCAGGCGCGCGCCGCCGGCATCGGCGACGTTGGGCAGGATAAACAGTTGAGCATGGTGCAGGGCGTGGAAGGCGGTAGCGTGGGCGGTCATGGCGGGTCAGTCCTTTGAGTGGGCTTTGTTGTTGAAGGCGCCTGTCATATCAAGAATCGGCCCGGCATCGCAATCGATAACACACCACTGGTCGACATTTCCCACGTTGATGTCGATTGAGCGCCTGATTGATCGACTACAGGCAGAACAACCCGTCGAATCAGGAGAGTGATCATGTCTTACGTAGATGGCTGTGTGATCGCGGTGCCCACCGCAAAACGCGAACAATTCATCCAGCACGCCAAGGCCGCCGCCGTGGTGTTCAAGGAACATGGTGCGCTGAATATCATCGAGTGCTGGGGCGATGACGTACCCCAGGGGCAGGTGACCTCGTTTCCCATGGCGGTCAAGCTCAAGGAGGATGAAACCGTGGTGTTTTCCTGGATCGTCTGGCCGTCGCGGCAGGTGCGTGACGCCGGGATGAGCAAGGTGATGGAAGACCCGCGCCTGAAGGCAGACGTCAATCCGATGCCGTTTGATGGGCAACGGATGATCTATGGCGGATTTGAGATGATCCTCAACACCTGAGGCCAGGCGTTCATGGACGGCGGCTGTAGTCCGATCGCCTGTCGCAGGGTAGGACCGACGATAACTCTGGTGCAAGACCAGTGCGAAAGCTACGCAAAACAAGGACATGACGCGATTTGTCTGACAGAACCGTCGGGTAGACAACCCGGCGAGGTGGGCTAAGTTCAAGGCGCTTCCCATGAGGGGAAGTCTTCAATCAAGGAGTGACTGAAATGAACAAACCCCAGACTCAACTCAGGCATGGTCGCGTCGTGACACCCGCCAGCCGTGGCTCGGTGGCGGTAGAGCGTGGCCTGCTGGAAAACTGGCAAGTCAACGAAATGGAAGGCGGCAAGAACTTCCCGGCCCTCAACGCCGGCCCGTTTCCGGCACCTTACGAAACTGACGATCAGAGCGTCACGCCCCCCGCCGACGGGCACATCCTCAGCGGCGGCAAGACCGATGCCCGCGACTGCGTGAACTTCACCGACGAAGAAATGGGTAAGAAGCTCAACACCCCGTTTAACTGGCCGTTGTTGAATGTTGAAGCCGGCCAGGTATTCAAGGTGCAGTGGGCTTACACCGCCGCGCACGTGACTCGTGGCTATCGCTGGTTGATCACCCGGGACGGTTGGGACCCCAAGCAACGCATCAGCCGTGCTCAACTGGAGCCCAAGCCGTTCTTCGAGGACTTCTACACCCAGGTGCCGTACTACCAGCACTCGGCTGAACTGAAGGCCAAGGTTGAACATCAAGTGACATTGCCCAAGGGCAAGAAGGGCCGACATGTGCTGGTGTTGATGTGGATCGTGGCCAACACCGGCAATGCGTTCTATCAGGCGTTTGATGTCGATTTCAACTAGCGGCAACTGAACCTGGAGGCAAAACAAAAAAATGTGGCGAGGGAGCTTGCTCCCGCTGGGCTGCGAAGCAGCCCTGAAAATCGGGGGCGCTTCGCACCCCAGCGGGAGCAAGCTCCCTCGCCACAGGTGTTGCGTTCAGCGCTGGGCCAACCAGTAGTCGTGCAACGCACGGGCGGCCGGTTCGATAGCGGCTACCCGTTGCTGATGGGCATTTACATCCAGGTCTGCCGGCAGTTCAAAGTTGTCCTGCTCGGCGCACCAGGAAATCTTCTCCAGTTGCCCGGCCTGTTCGGCAGGCAGCTCTGGCCAGTTGCCGATAGCGGCGCCACGGATATAACCAAAGCACCATTCTTCCGCCAGGGTCAGTGGCTGGTCCTGATGCTCGGTTTCCTCGAAACGTGCCTTGAAACCCTGGGCGTCGGTCGCCAGTTGCGTGGCAATGGCGTTCATATGGCGCACGCACAGTTCAAGGAACTGGCCAGCTTCTTCCGGACTTTCCCAATCCGGGTTCTGCCCACCAAAGATACCGGGGAACCATTCGGCAACCTCCACCTGCGCGGGGCTTGAAACCAGGGCGGTGAAGTAACCGTCGAGCTCGGCCAGGTTCAGCACCGAATGGTCGTCGCCGTACTTGAGCAGGGTGTCGTCGATGAACTCGAAATCGGCGGGGGCGAGGGGTTGGTCGTGCATGGGCATATCCTTTGTGCGTGGAACGCCGCTGATGGGGCGGCTTAAAGCGCGGAGGATGGCGCGTGTCGGGGTTTTAATCCAGCTTCTTCAACGCTTTTCCCACAGGACGCACAGCTTGCTCATGCACATCGAACCTGCCACCGCGAGAATGATCGGCACCAGGAAGTCATGGTCGATGCGGGTGAATTCCGCCACCAGCACGATTGCCGTCAACGGCATGCTCATGCTCGATGCCAGGAACGCCGCCGCACCGATGATCGCGAACGCCCCCAGCGGCACGCCGGGCCACAGCAGGCTCCAGGCGCCGCCGAGGATGATCGCGAGCAGGGCGCCGTTGGCCAGCGCCGGGGTCAGCAAACCGCCTTCGGCACCGGCGCGCAGGCTGCTGGCGGTGATCAGTACCTTGACCACCAGCAGCACCGCGGCTAGGCCGATGGTGAGCTCATTGTCAAAGCCCAGTTGCGCCGGGCCCTTGCCGTTGCCGAGGATCTGCGGCAGGAAAATCGCCAGGCCCCCGATGATCGTGAAGTTGATCAACGACAGTACCGGCAACCGCCAGCCACGGGCGGCGTTGCTGCGGGCCGCGCCGGTCAGCCGGGTGAATCCGTAGGCGGCCAGGCCAAACACCGGCCCGCAGGCCAGCGCCCAGGCGATCAAGCCAGGGCTGAGCACAAAGTGCGGCACCACGTATTGCGCCTCTGCGCCCAAGCCAATCCAGGCCACCGACGCGCCGATGGCCGAGGTGGCCAACGCAATCACTGCCGCCGGCCAACTGAACACACCCACCAACACTTCGAGCACAAACACCGCGCCGCCCAACGGCACGTTGTACACCGCCGCCAGCCCGGCGCCCGCACCGCAGGCGACGATCAGCCGGTGCATGTCCGGCGCCAGTCGCGCCCGCTGTGACAACCAGGTGGCGGCCAGCGCGCCGACTTCCCGTGGCGCCACTTCACGGCCCAATGGCGAGCCGAGGGCCACAGTGATGATTTGCAGCACGGCGTGGGCGAGGGTGGTCTTGGGCGGCATGATCGGTGCCTGGGCGGAGACCGCTTGCTTGATGCTCACCAGTGGCCGGCCATAGCGGTAGATCAACCACCAGCCCACACCGGCCACCAGGCCACAGGTGATCAGCACCAGCACCCGGCGTTCGGGCGCGGCGGCGGTGACGCCGAGCAAAAAGGTTTCATGGCTGATCAGGCTGTCGAGGCTGTAGCCGTAGGCCAGATGCTGGATGCCGTGCAGCAGCAAGGCAAGGAGCATGCCGCCCAGGCCGGCGCCGATGCCGGTGAAGATGACGACGAGTGCGAGAATCAGCAGCGAACGGGTTTTTGAGGGCATGAAGGGTCCAGGGAGCCGGGTTTCCGAGCCCGATTCTATAGCGCAATGGTGACGCCATAGCCCCGAGATGTAATGCACATGCGCGAACTGGCCTTCCACAACATTGCATTACGTTCAGATTACTTTAACGGCCCGGCCAATTGCCTGAATCGGACCTGTCGGCTTGCCGGTTTTCGACCCGCCGGGATTTTCCAGGGTCAGTTCAAACAGCTGGTTCGGCGCCAGTGGCGGGAGTTTATCCAGGGGCACAGACAAGGTCTGCCCAGGCTTGACCAAGCCCAGCGACACCGGGCCTTGCCAGTCTTCGCCCTTGGTCCAGAACTGCAGCGTCTTGTCTGCCGGTACTTCCATGATGCCCAGGGGAATCAGCTGGATTTCCTGGGTATTGCTCGCCTGGATTACCCAGCCCGGCGCCTGGTTTTGCGGGGCTACCAGCACCACTACATAAGCGGTCGGGTTGATGGCGGCCGTACGGGTCAACAGCAGTGTCGCCAATACCAGGCTCGCCGCGATGCCGGCGCCGGCCAGTCCGCGCCACAACGCCAGCCTGTTCCACCATGAGACCGGCGAGTCCCGGGTGGCTGAATGCCCCAGGCTGCGCTCGATGCGTCGCCATAAATACACCGAAGGCGTTGCCGGGGCTGCCTGTCCAGTCAGTGGCAGCAGGCGCTGTTCCCAGGCGTCCACTGCCGCACGCAAGTCGGCATCGGTGGCCAGGCGCTGTTCCACCTCGGTGCGTTGCTCGGTGGGCAAGGTGCCCAGCACATATTCGCTGGCCAGTTCGTCGATGCTGTTCATGCCATGCACTCACGCAATGCCGCGAGGCTGCGTTTGATCCACGCTTTCACGGTACCCAGCGGGGTGCCGAGTTTGTGCGCGATTTCGCTGTGGGAATAACCGTCTACATACGCATGCAGGATGCAGTTGCGGCGGGCCGGGTCGAGTTGTTCGAGGCAGCTGTAGATCCGCCCCGAGTGCGCCTGATAGTCGAAGGTGTCAGCGCGCTCTGCGCTTTCATGCTCTTCGCTGAGGGGCACTTCGCGTCCATTGCTGCGCACGGCATTTAGCGCCAGGTGCCGGGTCACGCTGTATACCCAGCCGCGGGCCGAGCCTCTGTGCGGGTCAAAACTGGCCGCGCCGTTCCAGATCTTGATGAAGGCGTCATGCACGATATCTTCGGCCACCGCCTTGTCACGCACGATGCGCAACGCGACCCCCAGCAGCCGGCTGCTTTCCTGTTGATACAGCCGGCGCAAGGCCGGTTGTTCGCCACGGGCGCAGGCCAGCAGGCAGGCTTGATAGTCAAAATCGGCTTCAGGCAAAGACAGGTTTCCAGGTGGAGGCCCCGGCGGTGAGCCCGGGGCGCTTTCGCAGCAGCGTAGACGAATCTGGTCAGTTGGCCGCCCAGAAGATGTAGTCGGCCTGGTACTTGACCACTTCCTGCTTGCCCTTGTTGGCCGCCGTGCATTCCGTGCCTGGCGCCACGCCGCCCTTGAGGGCCACCCGCTGGATATACGCGACGCCACTCATCGCGCCCTTGCCTTCGGCGGGGTTGGCCTTGACCAGTTGATAAGGCAGGTTGCCAGGGCTGGACGGCGCCACGGCCAACTGGGTGCCGGTGACTTTCGAACCATCCTTGGCCTGCCAGGTGGCCGGCGGGCCGAAGTAGCTACCGACCTGCTGGCCGCTGCGGTCATTGAGCACCGCCTTGGGACCGACGAAAAACCATTCGGTCTGGCCGGCAGCATTGGCCTTGTCCCGGCATTCGTAGGTGATTTCGCCGACTCCGGTGGTTTCCATGGTCACCTTGTGGCCGTCCGGCACCTTGATGCTGTCGGGTAAACCGGTCTGGGCAAAGGCAGTCGGTGCAGCGGCGAACAGGCAGGTCACGCAGAACAGGGCTTTGGCGTTCATCGGTGTCTCTCCATAAGGGCAGCAAGGCGCTGCTACCTGTACTACCCACGGCACGCGCAAACGGATGCAGCGATTAGAAAATAAATCTTCAAGGGCGCACACTGTGGGCCCCCGCACTACCAGAGGAGAGATTGACGATGACCGGTGTTCACAAGTCTGCTCAACAGGGTTTCTCTACTCAGGCCGTCACGTACGCCCAAGGCCGGCCGGACTATCCACGGCAACTCACGGGTTGGCTCACCGACGCCCTGCAGATCAATCCCCACTCCACGGTCATCGACCTGGGCGCCGGCACCGGCAAGTTCACCCGCTTGCTCAGCACCGTGGCGCCGACGTTGATCGCAGTGGAGCCGGTGGAGGCAATGGGCGCGCAGTTGCACAAACTGCTGCCCCAGGTGCGCCTGCTGTCGGGCACCGCTGAAGCCATCCCCCTGGAGGCGGCCACCGCTGATGCCCTGGTGTGTGCCCAGGCGTTCCATTGGTTTTCCACGGAAGCGGCCCTGGCGGAAATTCACCGGGTGCTCAAGCCGGACGGTCGCCTGGGGTTGATCTGGAATGTGCGGGATGAGTCGGTGGACTGGGTCGCGGCCATCACCGAAATCATCACGCCCTACGAGGGCGACACACCGCGCTTTCATACCGGACGTTGGCGCGAGGCCTTTACCGGCGAGTATTTTTCCGCCCCCGAATTGACCTGCTTCCCCTACAGCCATGTCGGCAGCCCCCAGGAAGTGATCATGGACCGCTTCCTTTCCGTGAGCTTTATCGCCGCATTGCCACCGGCAGAAAAGGCGCAGGTGACTGAGCAGTTGCAGTCGCTGATCAACACGCATCCGGCCTTGCGCGGCCGTGAGACGGTTGCGTTTCCGTACCAGACCCAGGCTTATCGCAGCCAGCGGCTGATCAGAAAGGCATAAAGTCAGATCGTTTTGATATAAGTAGTTATAAGAAAAATCGCTATGCTGCGGCCAGAATTTTATAAGGCCGCAGGTAGTGGTAATGGATGTAGGTAATTTTGGTTTCTCGATTGCTGGCCTGATTGTTGGATTTATCGTGGGAATGACCGGTGTAGGCGGGGGCTCGTTGATGACGCCGATCCTGCTCTGGTTCGGCATCAACCCGGCCACCGCCGTGGGCACCGACCTGTTGTACGCCGCCATCACCAAGTCCGGCGGGGTGCTGGTTCACAGCAAGAATCGCAACATCGACTGGACCATCACCGGCTGGCTGACCCTGGGCAGCGTGCCCGCCGTGTTGCTGACCTTGTGGTTTCTCAAGAGCCTGGACACCGACCCCGCCGCCTTGAACGCGGTGATCAAGCAGTCCCTGGGCGTGGTCTTGCTGCTGACGGCCACGGCGATCCTGTTCAAGAACAAGCTGTTGGCCTTTGCCCAGCGGCATGCCGGCGACGACTACAAGATGGCGCCGCGCAACCTTAATGCGCTGACCATCATCACCGGCGCTGTCCTCGGTACCATGGTGGCCCTGACCTCCATCGGCGCCGGTGCCCTGGGCACGGTGGCGCTGTTTATCCTGTACCCGTTCCTGGCCACCAAGCGCCTGGTGGGTACCGAAATCGCCCACGCCGTGCCGCTGACCCTGGTCGCCGGCCTCGGCCACGCCAGCATGGGCAACATGGACTGGACCCTGCTGGGCTTCCTGTTGCTGGGCTCGCTGCCGGGGATTTATGTCGGCAGCCACATGGCCGGCAAGGTCCCGGACGGGATATTGCGTCCTTGCCTGGCGTTCATGCTGGTGATGATCGGCTTCAAGCTGGCGTTTTAACGCGCCGGCCCATTGCCGATCTGCCACACAAACGGCGGCTCGGTGCGGTTGATCACCCAGTCGCCGACAATCCGCGCCTTGTAGATCACCGGGTTGTGGGACGACACGGTGCGGGCGTTGCGCCAGTGCCGGTCGAGGGCTTTGCCCTGGCGCACATCCGAAGCCCCCAGTGCGTTGAACAGTTCAGTGGTGGCGCGCTGGATCAGTTCCGAGACCACCACCTGCGCCGTGGCTGATTCGATTTCGGCGGCCACATTGGCTTCGTGCTCCACGGCATCGTCCCCACTGAACCGCGCCACATAAGCCCGCTGCGCTGGAACTGCGGCTTTCAATGCGCTGGCTTCGGCGGCGTATACCAGCGCTGCAACTTCACCCACCACCTGCTGAATCTGCGAGTCCTGGCTCACATGGGCGGCATTGCCATGGCTGTAGATCCGTTTGCGGCTGCGCACCTGATGCGCCACATCCTTGAGGGCCGCGCGGCCGATGCCGGCGAGGGTGGCGAGCAGCACCAACTGATAGAACGCTGTCTGGTATTTGAAGCGCGTGGCAAAGTCGATGACGTTTTCCGCCTCCACCACCGCATCGGTAAAACGCGAGGTGCCGCTGCCGGTGGTACGTTGGCCAAAGCCGTCCCAGTCATCGCTTTGCGCCACGCCGGGCTGGCGGGTGCGGGTGGCGGCAATCACATCGCCGCCGGTGTCGCTGCGTTGGGCGTAGACGTCGATCCAGTCGGAAAACAGGCTGCCGGTGCTGTAGAACTTTTCACCGTTGAGTTTCCATTTGTCGCCGTCGGGGCTGACTTTAGTGACGACATCGCCGATGGCCACGCTGCCGATTTCGGTCCAGGCGCAGCCCACGATCTCACCGTCGACAAAGCGTTTGAACCAGAGGTCTCGCGCCGCGCCGGGTGCGGCATTCAGGCGGTCTTCGGCAAACGCGAAGTGCCCGCGCAGGGCCTGGGGCACGTTGGAGTCGGCTTCGGCCAGTTCGATCAGCAGTTCGAATAGCTGGGGCAGGGAGGCGCCGCCACCGCCGTATTCCACCGGGACGCGCACGGCGCCAAAGCCGGCTTGCTTGAGCCATTGGATCGGCTCGTAGGGCAGGGCGCGGGTTTGTTCGCGCTCTACGGCACCCTCGGCGATGCGCTGGAAAATCGGCCGGAAGCGTTCGGCCAGGGCGTGATAATCGACGCCGGTGGACAGTGGATTGATCACGTGATGTTCGGTCATGGGGACGGTTCCTGGGCAGTGAGATAGGTGAGCTATTGCACGGTCCATGCCGGGCGCGAAGGCACGTATTTACGGGACGGGTGCCGATTCAACTGTTGTTCCTGCAACAGCAAAACGACAAACCGCTGCAATCCACGACAGCTCGGAACAGGCTGCTTTTCGCCTGTTTCCGCGCTCGAAGGCCGGTAGTGCGGGCCTCTCACGCCCACTGGCACAGTTGCTGCTCCACACCTCGTACATGCCAATCCGCGAGGTACAGTCCAATGAGTCAGCAAGCCGTCAAATTTGCCTACTGGGTGCCCAACGTCAGCGGGGGGCTGGTGGTCAGCAAGATCGAACAGCGCACCCACTGGGGCA
Source organism: Pseudomonas sp. Ag1 (assembly GCF_000278565.1). Taxonomy (NCBI): domain Bacteria; kingdom Pseudomonadati; phylum Pseudomonadota; class Gammaproteobacteria; order Pseudomonadales; family Pseudomonadaceae; genus Pseudomonas; species Pseudomonas sp. Ag1. Next base: position 7,394 of record NZ_AKVH01000049.1, on the reverse strand, counting down.
TCGACTACAACCGCAAGCTGGCGCAGTTGGCTGAAGAAGCCGGCTTTGAATACGCCCTGACACAGATTCGTTTCACCGCCGGTTATGGCGCCGAATACCAGCATGAGTCGGTCGCGTTCAGCCACGCGTTGCTGGCGGCCACCACCAAGCTCAAGGTGATCGCGGCAATCCTGCCGGGCCCCTGGCAACCTGCGCTGGCGGCCAAGCAACTGGCAACCATCGACCAACTCACCAACGGCCGCGTTGCCGTCAATATCGTCAGCGGCTGGTTCAAGGGTGAATTCCAGGCCATCGGCGAACACTGGCTGGAGCACGACGAGCGTTATCGCCGCTCCGAGGAATTCATCCGCGCCCTGAAAGGCATCTGGACCCAGGACAACTTCACCTTCCGGGGTGATTTCTACCGCTTCGACAACTACAGCCTCAAGCCCAAGCCACTGGGCGAGCCCCACCCGGAAATCTTCCAGGGTGGCAGTTCGCGGGCCGCGCGGGACATGGCGGCACGGGTATCGGACTGGTACTTCACCAACGGCAATACCCCGGAAGGCATCAAGGCCCAGGTCGATGACATTCGCGCCAAGGCGGCGGCCAATAACCATTCGGTGAGAGTCGGTGTGAATGCGTTTGTGATCGCTCGCGACACCGAGGAAGAAGCCCGCGCCGTGCTCGCGCAAATCATCGAACAGGCCGACCCGGAAGCCGTCAACGCGTTTGGCGATGCGGCGAAACAGGCGGGCAAGGCGTCACCGGAAGGTGAGGGCAACTGGGCCAAGTCGACCTTCGAGGATCTGGTGCAATACAACGACGGCTTCAAGACCAACCTGATCGGCACCCCGCAGCAGATTGCCGAGCGCATCGTCGCCTTGAAGGCGGTCGGCGTGGACCTGGTACTGGCCGGCTTCCTGCACTTTCAGGAAGAAGTGGAATACTTCGGCAAGCGTGTATTACCGCTGGTGCGCGAACTGGAAGCCAAGGCCGGGATCAAGCAAGTCGCCTGAACACCACCACCGCTGCCCGCAATTTGTTATTGCCGAACCGGCACATTCGCTCGAACTCCCCATGGCTGACCGGCAGATGCTGGCAGTCCATGGGCTGGCGGTGCTGGCTGTGATCCACGTCCGGGTCGTGCAGGTACACGAAGTCTTCGTCGCAGTCGGTGACGATTACCCAGTGGGGCGACTTGGAGCGGGTCAGGCGGTAGCTGCTGATCAACACCAGCGGCTGGCCGCCTTCGCGCAGCACCTGGGGTAAATCCAGCGGGCCGCCGAGCACTTGCTCAACGTCGCTCAAGGCCAACTCTTCCTCGAAGGCGTCATGCACCAAACGCATGACGTCTTTTTTATGCTGATCACGTACCCCGTCGAGAAACAACGGCCCGCTGACATTGACCTGCATGCGCACGCGAAAGCCCCGGCGCCAGGCGGCCAGCGCCAAACCCTGGGGGCTGCAGCCGCCATGGCCGGCGGTCATGAACACGGTGGTTGCCTCGCGCCAGATCTGCAGTTCTTCCCGGCGCTGGGCCACCCGCGCAGGTTCCAGGGCACCCATGGCCATCAGCAGGCTGGCGGCGCCGCAGGTGAAGTCGGTGGTTTGCTGGTAATAGGGCACGCTCAAGGCGCGCGCGTCCTGGTGCTGGAGGATGCGTTTCTCCAGGCGCAGGGCCGGGGCGTGGTCTTCGTAGTAGTCGTTGACCAGGGCAAAGCGCCGGTAGCCGTTGCGCTCATACAGGGCGATGGCGCCGGGGTTGTCGGTACGCACTTCCAGGCGCAGGTAGGCGCAGTCATGCTCCACCGCACAGGCTTCGATGCGCGTCAGCAGTTGTTTGCCCAGGCCCAGGCCCCGGGAAGACTCGGCGATGGCGATGGAGTACAGGCGCGCCAACGAGGTGCCACGGTGGAACAACACCAGGGCGTAGCCCAGCAATTCGCCGTGTTTTTCTGCCACCAGCAGTTGCCCGTGGGCGCGACTGACCATCCACTGGAAGCTGCGGGTGGAGAGCCGGTCCGTGGTGAAACAGTGCTGTTCCAATGCCACCAATGCAGGCACGTCATCGGGTGTTGCAACGCGAAAGGAAAGAGCCATGTGACCGCCGTAAAAGTTGCGTAACGAAACGGGACTTCTCTAAAAGATCGTGCTTAATAGAAAAGGTCTAGTTCTCTAAAGCGGATCAATCAATATGTCAGCGGTACAAGGTCATTGGCGTGAAGTATCCGAGCAAACAGTGGCGGCGACAATAACTTCCAACGGTTATTTTTCCAGCCCTCCCAAGAGTGCAAGTCAAGTCGTGATCATTGTCGAGCGCAAGGAAGACTGGGCTTCGTACTTCCCCAGCGAAGACATCGTCACCGCCCAGGAATACCTTGAGCAAACCCGGGAAAACGAGACGGGCAAGCGCGTGCAGGTGATCAACCTGTGCCGCAGCTACAAGTACCTGGGGCACGGCTATTACTGCTCGCTGCTGGCCGAGGCGCGGGGGCACAAGGTGATTCCGTCGGTGCGCACCATCAGCGAACTGACGAAAAAGTCCCTGTACGGCCTGGCCCTGGATGACCTGGATAAAACCCTCGATAAAGCCTTGAGTCATCATCTCTACAGCAACACCGAAGGCTTTACCCTGACACTTTACTTTGGCCGGACCAATATTGAACCCTTGCAGGATCTGGCCCGCCAATTGTTTGAAGCGTTTCCCTGCCCGATCCTGTTAGTTGAGTTTCGCAAGAATAACGGCTGGCACATCGAAGGCATCAAGTCTGGCGTATTGCACAAGTTGCGTGATGACCAGGAAGACCAATTCGCGAATGCCCTGGACAACTTCAGCCGCAAGATCTGGCGTCAACCGCGCTCCCGCCGTCTGGCCCGCTATGACCTGGCGATCCTGCACGACCCGCAGGAACAACTGCCGCCGTCCAACGCCCGCGCCCTGGAAAATTTCGTCCGGGTCGGCAAGGGGCTCGGCATCGACGTGGAACTGATCGAACGCAAGGACTACGCCCGCCTGGCCGAATACGACGCCCTGCTGATCCGCGAGACCACCAGCGTCGACAACCACACCTACCGCTTCGCGAAAAAGGCCGAAAGCGAAGGGCTGGTGGTGATGGACGACCCGGCCTCGATCCTGCGCTGTACCAACAAGGTCTACCTCACGGACCTGCTGAAAAGCCATCAACTGGGCATGCCCGCCACCGAAATTCTCTACAAGGAGCGACCCGAAGATTTCGAAAGGGTGGGTGAGCGCCTCGGCTTCCCGCTGGTGCTGAAGATCCCCGACGGGTGTTTCTCCCGCGGCGTGATCAAGGTCGAAAGCCAGCAAGCGCTGCTGACCGCCACCGCCGAACTGTTCGAGCATTCCGTGTTGCTGCTGGCCCAGGAATTTTTCTACACCGAGTACGACTGGCGCATCGGCGTCCTCAACCGCAAACCGATCTTTGCCTGCCAATACTTCATGTCCAAGGGGCATTGGCAGATCTACAACCACAAGGCCATCGGCCAGGACATCAACGGCGAGTGCCGCACCCTGGCGGTTCACGAAGCCCCCAAGGCGGTGGTGGAACTGGCGGTAAAAACCGCCAACCTGATCGGCGACGGCCTGTACGGCGTCGACCTCAAGCAATCCGGCGACAAGGTGGTGGTGATCGAGGTCAACGACAACCCCAACATGGACGCCGGCATCGAAGATGCCTACCTGCAAGACGACTTGTATTCCCTGGTACTGGAAGAGTTCGTGCGACGCCTGGAGTTGAAGCGTCAAGGCCAGGTGTGGTGACGCGCGATGATCCAGCGCTTTGAATTAACCGATGGCAAGTTGTACAACAGCCTGGGGGACGGCGGGGATGTCTTGCTGTTCAGCAATCCTGACCCCCACGAGCGCAAGTACCTGCGCGACTGCTACAAGCTCGATGAACATGCCCTGGCTTCGGCGCTGGACCCGGACGAAGTGTCGCGCATCGAGTTCCACCCCGATAACCTGTTCCTGATCTGGAAGCGCCCGGAGAACTATTCCGGCGGCGGCAACCTGGTGTTTGAAGTATCGTCCTGCGGCCTGCTGTTTTCCGGGGACCAACTCCTGGTGATCGCCACCGACGACAGCCAGCTCTCCGGGCTGGGTGCGCGCCGGCCATTGCGCACGCCGCTGGATGTGTTGCTGGACTTGCTGCTCAACAACATCCATCACTACCTGGGCCACCTCAAGGTGATCAAGATGGTCGCCCGGGAACTGCAGCAGCAGTTCAATGCATCGATGAGCAATCGCCACCTGATGCAGATGTTCAACCTCAGCGAAAGCCTGATCTATTACATCAACGCCCTGCACAGCAACGGCGCGGTGCTGACGCGCCTGCGCAACCATGGGGAAAAGGAACATTTCAGCGCTGAAACACTGGGCCTGATCGATGACCTGATCATCGAGAACAACCAGTGCTACAAGCAGGCGGAGATTTACTCCAACGTGTTCTCCGGGCTGATCGACGCCCGGGGCAACCTGATGAACAACAGCATGAACAACCTGCTGCGCAAGCTGACGCTGATCAACGTGGTGTTCCTGCCGTTGAACCTGATCGCCAGCGTGGGCGGGATGTCGGAATTCAGCATGATGACGGCGGGCACGCCGTGGTGGATTTCGTACCCGTTGTTCATGGCCGCGATGGGACTCGGGGCGGGGTTGATGGTGCTGGGGTTGAAGCGGATTGCGGGGAGTGGCGACAAGGCAGTATGACTAAAATCCTGAATATCACTGAGGTCTAAATGTGGGAGCGGGCTTGCTCGCGAAAGCGGTGGATCAGTCACTGTAGATGGCGACTGTCACACCGCTTTCGCGAGCAAGCCCGCTCCCACAGGGGATGTGCGCCATTCAGACGTCCGGCTGCAACGTCAGCACCTCAAACCCATCCCGCGTCACCGCCACCGTATGTTCCCACTGCGCCGACAAGCTGTTGTCCCGCGTCACCACCGTCCAGCCATCCTTCAAGCTGCGCACCTTGGCGCTGCCCTGGTTGAGCATCGGCTCAATGGTAAACACCATGCCTTCACGCAGTTCGAGCCCGGTACCGGGGCGGCCGAAGTGCAGGATCTGCGGGTCCTCGTGCATCTCGCGGCCAATGCCATGCCCGCAATATTCACGCACCACGCTGTAGCCGTTGCTCTGGCCATGGTTCTGGATGGCGTAGCCGATATCCCCCAGGCGTGCGCCGGGTTTGACCTGGCGGATCCCGGCCCACATGGCCTCAAACGTCATTTCCACCAGGCGCCGGGCCTTGGGCGCGACGTTGCCGATCATGTACATCTTGCTGGAGTCGGCAATGAAACCGCCTTTTTCCAGGGTGATGTCGATATTGACGATGTCGCCATCCTTGAGCACGGCTTTGGCGCTCGGCATGCCATGGCACACCACCTCGTTGATCGAGGTGTTGATGCAGAAGGGGTAGTCGTACTGGCCCAGGCTGGTCGGTCGCGATTGCAGGTCATTGCGGATGAAGGCTTCCACCGCGCTGTCGATCTCCAGGGTCGACTGGCCGGCGGCGACAAAACCGTCGAGCATGGTAAACACCTGGGCCAACAGGCGGCCGGATTCGCGCATCACGGCAAGTTGTTCGGTGGTCTTGATCATTCGCTGCGCCCCCGGATCAGGTCGGGCTTGTCCAGCAACAGTTTGTTGATCAGGTCGTTATAGGCGAGGTGTGGATTGAGTTCGGCGAGCAGGCCGATCTTGATCCAGAACTCGGCCTGGGCGTTGATGGAACGGTCCATGGTGGCGCTGGCCAGACGGAGTTGTTCGTGCAATTGGTCGGTGATCTTGACGATGCCCATGAGCTTCACTGTGCAGAGTTTATATACAAAGCGTATACGTTTCGTATGCTCTACGTAAAGCCTGGCGTTTCGCCATTGACTTGCCCGGTGGCGCCGGTTAATTTTGATTCATGACATTTCAAACCTTTCGTTGCCAGCCAAGCATTATTACCGCCATTCCTCATTTGGCGGGATAGCGCTCGGCTGTACCCAAACCCGCCCTAGAGGCGGGTTTTGTTTTTCCGTCTCCAGGGCCCTGCAAGCACCCAGGAGACATCCATGAGTACCCGCCCCGCGAGCCAGCCCCAGGATTCGGGATTGCTTGAGCACTACGTGAAGAAGATCCTGGCCGCTCCGGTCTACGACCTGGCGGTGCGTACGCCGTTGCAGGTGGCGCCGGCGCTGTCGGCATTGCTGGGCAATCAGATCCTGCTCAAGCGCGAAGACTTGCAACCGACCTTTTCCTTCAAGATCCGTGGCGCCTACAACAAGTTGGTGCAACTCAGCGCCGAGCAAAAGGCCCGGGGCGTCATCACCGCGTCGGCGGGCAACCATGCCCAGGGCGTGGCATTGGCGGCGCGGGAGTTGGGGATCAAGGCGACGATTGTCATGCCGTGCAGCACCCCGGAGCTGAAAGTGTTGGGCGTACGCTCCCGAGGCGGCGAGGCGGTGTTGCATGGGGCCAGCTTTCCGTTCGCCTTGGCCCATGCGTTGCAATTGGCCGAGGCCACCGGCAGTACGTTTGTTTCGCCGTTCGACGACCCGGACGTGATTGCCGGGCAGGGCACAGTGGGGATGGAAGTGCTGCGTCAGCAGCAGGGCCCGCTGGACGCGATCTTCGTCCCGGTGGGCGGCGGCGGGTTGATCGCCGGTATCGCGGCCTACGTGAAATACCTGCGGCCCGAAGTGCGCATCATCGGCGTCGAGCCCGAAGGCTCCAGTTGCCTGCTGGCAGCCTTGCGCGCTGGGAGCCGGGTGGTGTTGCCGAGTGTCGACAGCTTTGCCGATGGCACGGCCGTGGCCCAGATCGGCGCCTATGGTTTTGAAATCTGCCGGCACCATGTGGATGAAGTGATCACCGTCAGCAATGACGAACTGTGCAGTGCCATCAAGCTGATCTACGACGATACGCGCTCGATCACTGAGCCTTCAGGTGCCCTGGCTGTCGCCGGTATCCGCAAGTATGTCGGGAAGACTGGCCTCCAGGGGCAAACATGGGTGGCGATCAACTCCGGGGCCAATATCAACTTCGATAGTTTGCGGCATGTTGCTGAACGAGTGGCTGCTCAGACAGGTTAAACGTTTAACCTAAAGACTGTTTAATTTAGTTACATTCATCCGTTTGGATAGTGGTTATGAAGGCGTCAAAAAGTTTGTTGCGGGCACTTATAGCGAGCGGTCTTTCAATTTGCATGATGCCAAGGGAGGCTCATTGCAAGACGCATGAATCGACGGCACGTAATTTTGTCCGAAAGCCCCGATTTGTCTGGGGCGCAGGGCAGTGCGTATGGCGGCACGTTTAATGCTTGGCGGTTGCAGGAGCTGAGTGCAACACAGTTACTGGATTGAGGCGGGAGCCTCGTGATGCTTGGCCATCAGCTCGGTCATGACCT
>NZ_AKVH01000048.1:0-21249 GCF_000278565.1 Pseudomonas sp. Ag1 | reverse complement strand
TTTGTTTACCAAGGAGTTTTCCGTTTCGACTGCGCCGGAAGTGGGGCGAATTATAGACTTCCAGAATCTGCCGTCAACACCTTTTTTCACAATACTGTCATATCGGTCAAAAAAGCCCTGAAAAGCAAAGGCCGGCCCCAAGGGGCCGGCCTTCTACTTACCGAACCTACAAGCTAGGAAAGGCAAACTGCGACGCCTCATGACTGGCCCGTTGCGGCCAGCGCTGGGTAATCGCCTTGCGACGCGTATAGAACCGCACCCCATCCGGCCCATAGGCATGCAAGTCGCCAAACAGCGAGCGCTTCCAGCCACCAAAGCTGTGATAAGCCACCGGCACCGGCAACGGCACGTTGACGCCAACCATACCCACTTCAATCTCGTCACAGAACAACCGCGCCGCCTCACCGTCACGGGTGAAGATACAGGTGCCGTTGCCGTACTCGTGATCGTTGATCAACTGCATGGCCGCTTCCAGGCTGTTCACCCGAACCACACACAGCACCGGCCCGAAGATCTCTTCTTTATAGATGCGCATCTGCGGGGTCACGCGGTCGAACAAACTGCCCCCCAGGAAGAAGCCATCTTCATTACCGGCAATACTCAGGCCACGACCATCGACGACCAACTCAGCACCCGAAGAAACGCCGTCCTCTATATAGCCACTGACTTTATCGCGCGCCTGGCCAGTGACCAGCGGCCCCATGTCCAATCCACATGTGGTGCCCGCACCAATCTTCAGTGCCTTGATCTGCGGCACCAGCTTGGCGACCAATGCGTCAGCCACCTGGTCGCCGACACACACGGCAACAGAGATCGCCATGCAACGCTCACCGCACGAACCATACGCCGCGCCCATCAAGGCACTGACAGCGTTATCGAGATCCGCATCCGGCATCAGCACCGCATGGTTCTTCGCCCCGCCCAACGCCTGTACACGCTTGCCGCGCTTGGTGGCTTCGGAATAGATGTACTCGGCGATCGGCGTCGAGCCGACAAAGCTCAACGCCTTGACTTCCGGCGCTTCGATCAACGCATCCACCGCGCCTTTATCGCCATGCACCACACTCAGCACGCCTTTAGGCAAGCCAGCTTCCTGCAACAACTGTGCAATCAGCAGCGTCGAGCTTGGATCACGCTCCGACGGCTTGAGGATGAAGCAGTTACCGCAGACGATCGCCAGCGGATACATCCACAACGGCACCATCGCCGGGAAGTTGAACGGCGTAATACCGGCCACCACACCCAACGGCTGGAAGTCAGACCAGGCATCGATATTCGGGCCAACGTTACGGCTGTACTCGCCCTTGAGGATTTCCGGCGCCGAGCACGCGTACTCCACGTTCTCGATCCCGCGCTTGAGCTCACCGGCCGCATCTTCCAGGGTCTTGCCATGCTCTTCGCTGATCAGCTGGGAGATACGCGCTTCGTTCTGCTCAAGCAATTGCTTGAAACGAAACATCACCTGGGCACGCTTGGCCGGTGGCGTGTTACGCCAGGCCGGGAAAGCTGCCTTGGCCGAATCGATGGCGCTTTGAATGGTTTCACGGCTGGCCAACGGCACCTGGTGAATCACCTGGCCAGTCGACGGGTTGTACACGTCGGCAGTGCGACCGTTTTCGGTGACCAATTGGCCGTTGATCAAATGCTGGATGAGGCTCATGCAGGGCTCCTGAAAAGTTGCTCTATATAGAAGGAGAAATCAGTCGATCTTGTTCAGCACTTCGCCGACCGCATCGAACAAGCGATCCAGGTCCTGCGGCTTGCTGTTGAAGGTTGGGCCGAACTGCAGGGTGTCGCCGCCAAAGCGCACGTAGAAGCCGGCTTTCCACAAGGCCATGCCCGCTTCGAACGGACGCACGATGGCATCACCATCACGCGGGGCAATCTGGATCGCACCGGCCAGGCCATAGTTACGAATGTCGATCACGTTCTTGCTGCCCTTCAAACCGTGCAGCGCATTCTCGAAATGCGGTGCGACTTCGGCCACGCTCTGCACCAGGTTTTCCTTCTGCAGCAGGTCGAGTGCCGCCAAGCCAGCCGCGCAGGCAACCGGGTGGGCCGAGTAGGTGTAGCCGTGCGGGAACTCCACCGCGTACTCAGGCGTCGCCTGATTCATGAACGTCTGATAAATCTCGGTGCTGGCAATCACCGCGCCCATCGGGATCGCGCCGTTGGTGACTTGCTTGGCAATGCACATCAGGTCCGGGGTCACACCGAAGCTGTCAGCACCAAACATCGAACCGGTACGACCGAAGCCGGTGATCACTTCATCGAACACCAACAGGATGTTGTGCTGATCGCAGATCTCACGCAGACGCTTCAGGTAACCCTGCGGCGGAACCAGCACGCCGGCAGAGCCCGCCATCGGTTCAACAAACACCGCAGCGATGTTCGACGCATCGTGCAACTCGATCAGCTTGAGCAGCTCGTCCGCCAAGGCAATCCCGCCCAGCTCCGGCATGCCACGGGAGAACGCATTGCTCGCCAGCAGGGTGTGAGGCAGATGGTCAACATCCATCAGCCCCTGACCAAAAATCTTACGGTTACCGTTCACGCCGCCCAGGCTGGTACCGGCGATGTTCACGCCGTGATAACCACGGGCACGGCCGATCATCTTGGTCTTGGTCGCCTGGCCTTTCAGGCGCCAGTACGCACGCACCATCTTCACCGCGGTATCGGCACACTCGGAGCCGGAGTCGGTGAAGAACACATGGTTCAGGTTACCCGGGGTCAGGTCGGTAATCTTTTCTGCCAGCTGGAACGACAACGGATGACCGTATTGGAAGCCCGGCGAGTAGTCCAACGTACCCAACTGCTTGGAGACCGCTTCCTGGATTTCCTTGCGAGTGTGCCCGGCGCCGCAGGTCCACAGACCCGACAGCGAGTCATACACCTTGCGCCCCTTGTCATCGGTCAACCAGCTGCCTTCGGCCGCCACGATCAGGCGCGGGTCACGATGGAAGTTACGGTTGGCGGTGTACGGCATCCAGTGCGCGTCCAGCTTCAATTGGCTGGCCAGGGTGGACGGAGCGTTTTCGGGCATGTTCATGAGCAAAACCTCGCAAGGCAAAAAGGCAGCGTAGGGATTCGAAAAGCGTTGTTGCAGCTAAATTGCCACGGGGATAAAGTCGGTGAAATCCAACTCTTCTAACCTTCAGTCAGGCCTTCACTAAACTATGAGCAGCCGTCGACCCGACCCACTGGCCCAAGTCAGCGACTTCGATATCCGCCTGTTGCGCATCTTTCGCAGCGTGGTGGAGTGCGGTGGCTTCTCGGCGGCGGAAACCGTACTGGGGATTGGCCGCTCGGCCATCAGCCAGCAAATGAGCGATCTTGAACAGCGCCTTGGCCTGCGCCTGTGCCAACGCGGGCGGGCGGGGTTTTCCCTGACCGAGGAAGGACGCGAGGTTTACCATTCGGCACTGCAGCTGCTCAGCGCCCTGGAAAGTTTTCGCACCGAGGTCAACGGCCTGCACCAACACTTGCGCGGCGAGCTGATCATCGGCCTGACCGACAACCTGGTCACCCTGCCCCACATGCGTATCACCCACGCCCTGGCACAGTTGAAGGAACGCGGCCCGGACGTACAGATCCAGATCCGCATGATCGCCCCCAATGAAGTCGAACAAGGGGTGCTCGACGGTCGCCTGCATGTCGGCGTAGTCCCCCAGGCCAGCGCCTTGTCGGGACTTGAATACCAGCCGCTGTACAGCGAACGCTCGCTGCTCTATTGCGCAGTGGGCCACCCGCTGTTTTACGCCGACGACAAGCAACTGGACGACGACCGCGTCAACAGCCAGGACGCCATCGCCCCAACCTTCCGCCTGCCCGCGGATATCCAGGCGCACTACCAGGCACTCAATTGCACCGCCAGTGCCTCGGACCGCGAGGGCATGGCCTTCCTGATCCTGACCGGCCGCTACATCGGCTACCTGCCCGACCACTACGCCAGCCTGTGGGTACAACAAGGCCGACTGCGCGCGCTGAAACCGGCTACACGTTTTTACGATTTGAGCCTCGCTTCGGTCACGCGCAAGGGCCGTCGCCCTCATTTGGTGCTGGAAAGCTTCCTCGAAAGTCTGGCCGCAACGCGCTAACACGGGCCTTACATAAAAACCTGAGCAACTGGACAGCTTTTTGCAAGACAAGGGGATCTCGAACCGTCAGCCATGAGTTCCCCGCCATGCCGCCAGAATCCAACACCCCCAGCGACCTGATCTACGGCCTCAACGATCGGCCCAAACCTTTGCCTGCATTGCTTGCCGCGTTGCAGCATGTGTTGGCTGCCTTCGTCGGCATCATCACCCCGCCGCTGATCATCGGCTCTACCCTGGGCCTGACCGCCCACCTGCCCTACCTGATCAGCATGGCATTGATGGTTTCCGGTGTGGGCACCTTCATCCAGGCGCGCAGGCCGTTTGGCATTGGCGCCGGGATGATCTGCCTGCAAGGCACCAGCTTCGCGTTTCTCGGCGCCGTATTGTCGGCCGGGTTTCTGGTCAAGCAACGCGGCGGCAGCCCGGAAGACATCCTGGCGATGATTTTCGGTATCTGCTTCTTCGGCGCCGCAGTGCAGGTCGTGTTGAGCCGTTTCATCGGTCAGCTCAAAAGGGTAATCACGCCGCTGGTGACCGGCATCGTCATCACACTGATCGGCATCAGCCTGATCAAGGTCGGCATCACTGACCTTGGAGGCGGCTTCAATGCCCCGGACTTCGGCGCGCCAACCAACCTGGCACTCGGCCTGTTCGTGGTACTGACCATCATCCTGCTCAACCGCTCGAACACGCCATGGGTACGGCTCTCCGCCATCATCATCGGCCTCGCACTGGGCAGCCTCGCCGCCTGGTTCAGCGGCAAGTTGGTGCCCCAAGCCTTGCCTGATTTGCCATTGATCAGCCTGCCTACACCGTTCCACTTCGGTTTCAACTTCGATTGGAGCGCTTTCCTGCCGGTAGCACTGATTTATCTGATCAGCACCATCGAAACCGTCGGCGACCTCACTGCCAATTGCATGATCGCCCGCCAGCCCATCAGCGGCCCTTCCTATATAAGCCGACTCAAGGGTGGCGTACTGGGAGATGGCATCAGTTGCATGATCGCAGCCACCTTCAGTGCCTTTCCCAACACCACATTCGCCCAGAACAACGGCGTGATCCAGCTGACCGGCGTGGCCAGCCGTTACGTCGGCTTGTACATCGGCGCGGTACTGTTTTGCCTCGGGCTGTTTCCGTTGATTGGTGCGGTGCTGCAGCAAATCCCCAAGCCGGTGCTGGGCGGCGCAACCCTGGTGATGTTCGGCAGCGTAGCGGCGGCCGGCGTGCGCATTCTCGCCCAGGCCCCGCTGGATCGGCGCAGCATGCTGATCATCGCCACCTCGTTCGGCGTCGGCCTGGGGATCGCGGCGCAACCGAACCTGCTGCACCTGATGCCAACCCTGGTGCAGAACCTGTTCGACTCGGCCATCACCAGCGGCGGCCTGACCGCCATCGTATTGTGCCTGCTGCTACCTGAAGCCAAGGCTCCCGTGGATGCCGCAAACCGGACCCTGGAAAGCGACACTCCGGAGCCGCTTTAAGGGTTTTATCGTATCGGGACTTGTCTGGGGCTTGAGGGTGGGTTATCTGTGCACACGTCGCCTTCATCGATCTGCACGGAAACCTCCATGAGCCTCGAAGTTCCTGCCCACAGCAACCACGCCGGAAAACCTGCAAGCCGCATTCGCCAAAAGAACGAACAAGCGATTTTGCAGGCCGCCGAAGACGAGTTCGCCCGTCATGGCTACAAAGGCACCAGCATGAACACCATCGCGGCGAGTGCCGGGTTGCCGAAAGCCAACTTGCACTACTACTTCACCAACAAGCTGGGCCTGTACATCGCGGTGCTCAGCAACATCCTCGAATTGTGGGACAGCACCTTCAACACCCTGACCGCCGAGGATGACCCGGCGGCCGCCCTGACCCGCTATATCCGCACCAAGATGGAATTCTCCCGGCGCCAGCCACAAGCCTCGCGGATCTTCGCGATGGAGATCATCAGCGGCGGTGAGTGCCTGACCGAATATTTCAGCCAGGACTACCGCGCCTGGTTCAGCGGCCGTGCGGCGGTATTCCAGGCCTGGATCGACGCCGGCAAGATGGACCCTATCGACCCGGTGCACCTGATCTTCCTGCTGTGGGGCAGCACCCAGCATTACGCCGACTTTGCCACCCAGATCTGCCGCGTGACCGGGCGCACCAAGCTGACCAAGCAGGACATGGAAGACGCCGGCACCAACCTTATCCACATCATTCTCAAAGGCTGTGGCATCAAGCCGGCCCTCTAAACGAAGTTACCCATGCCTTTCACGCTTACCGGCCTTTGCGAGTTTCGCGAAGAAATTCGCAAAAGCCGCTTCATTACCCTCGCCGCCCCGATCAGCAGCCCCCAGGACGCCCAGGCCTTCATCGACCAGCACAGCGACCTGAACGCCACGCACAACTGCTGGGCCTGGAAACTCGGCGATCAATACCGCAGCAACGACGATGGCGAACCCGGCGGCACGGCCGGGCGCCCGATCCTGGCCGCGATCGAAGCGCAGGATTGCGACCAGGTCGTGGTGCTGGTGATCCGCTGGTACGGCGGCATCCAACTGGGCACCGGCGGCCTGGCCCGCGCCTATGGCGGCGGCGCGAACAAATGCCTGCAAGCCGCCGAACGCGTCGAGCTGATCAAACGGGTGCCGCTGAGTTGCTCCTGTGGTTTTGCCGAGCTGCAGTTGGTGAAGCTGCGAGTGGCCGAACTGGGTGGGCTGGTGAGGGAAGAAACCTTCACCGCCAATGGCGTCGACCTGCAGTTGGCCCTCGGCGAGGCACATATCGACACCCTGCAAGCGCAGCTCGCCGACCTGAGTCGCGGGCGCATTCTGCTGGAGCGCTGAAACTGCCCACATCTACTGTGCACCTGCCTGTGGATAACCTGAGCACACTCGCCTGTAACCCTTCTGTCACAAGGGTTTCAGACGGTTGTACAGTTTTTGTTCAAGGCACTGCACGAAAGTATTAATCCAGCTCAAAAACAGTCAGTTAGGCGGGTTATGTCCTTTAGAACAAAGGGCCACAGCGCTTATATCCACCGGTCACGCTTGCGCACAATTACTGTGGAGCAACCTGTGGATAACCCGTGCAAGAGTGACCCCGCAGCAGAGCCTGCAACGTTCCGGCACAACTGAGCATTTTTTGATCAACTTGCTGCTCGGCGCACCGGTATCAACTGAGCCACCGCCCACAGCACTTCAAACACCACGACAATCACCAATACAGTACTGGCACCATGGGCCAGCGCGTAGATCTGCCAGGTGGCAAACAGCACTCGGCCGGCGGCGTCGTAGCGGCCAAAGATCGCTTGTGGGTCGCGGATTCGCAGCACCGACCACACGCAGACAATCGAGCCCATCAGGTTCGCCATCAACATATGCACAGGCGCGAACGGCGGCAGCTCGCCGGGCAGGTTCAACGCCACCAGGGCGTTATGCAGCAGGACAAACGTCCAGGGTGTGACCAGTGCGGCGGTGACAATCAGGTCGTACCAACCGCTGGCCCGAACCAGTCGACGGTATTGGTGTGCAGTCCACATAGCCGTAAGCTCCTTAAATTCAAGAAGCCAGCAGGCTAAAGCCTGGAGTATGCTCCAGGGTCAAGCCCCCTTGAGCCCTCTACATGCGTATCGGCGAATTAGCCCAGGCCAGCCAGGTCAGTCGCGACACCCTGCGTTTCTACGAGCAACGCGGGCTGATTGCCGCGCAACGCAGTGCCAACGGTTACCGTGACTACCCCGCCGACATGGTGCAACTGGTGCTGTACATCAAGACCGCCCAGCGCCTGGGCTTCAGCCTGGGTGAGATCGGCAACAGCGTCGGCGCATTATGGCAAGCTCCAGACCCCGACAGCGCCGTGACCCAGCTCCTGCAAGACAAGCTCAACCTGATCGAAACCCGCATCGCCGAACTCGACCAACTGCGCCAGGAGTTGCAGCAAAGGCTCGGCCAGCGTTGTCCACTGAACCCGTGAACCTCCACCGTCAAAGGAAGCCATTCATGTCCACTTCAAAAACCGCACTGATTATCGGCGCCTCCCGGGGCCTGGGCCTTGGCCTGGCCAAGCAACTGCTGGCGGACGGCTGGGACGTGACCGCCACCGTGCGCGACCCGCAAAAGGCCGATGCCTTGAAGGCCTTGGGCGATGTGCAGATCGAAAAGCTCGACATGGATGACCAGCAGGCGGTAATCGCCCTCAGCCAGCGCCTCAAGGAAAAAACCTTCGACCTGCTGTTCGTCAACGCAGGTGTCAAAGGCCCGGCCAACCAGGAACCGGGCCACGCCACCCTGGCTGAAGTCGGCCAACTGTTTTTCACCAACGCCGTGGCGCCGATCAACCTGGCCCAGCGTTTTGTCGGGCAGATCCGCCCAGGCACCGGCGTGCTGGCCTTCATGAGTTCGATCCTGGGCAGTGTCACCATTCCCGACGGCTCGGATCTGGCGCTGTACAAGGCCAGCAAGGCCGCCCTCAACTCCATGACCAACAGCTTCGTCACCCAATTGGGCGATCAGAAACTGACCGTTCTGTCGTTGCACCCGGGCTGGGTGAAAACCGACATGGGTGGCGAAAACGCCCACATCGACGTGCCCACCAGCGTGCGCGGCCTGGTTGACCAGGTGAATGCCTACACCGGCAAGGGCGGCCATCACTTTGTGGACTACAAGGGCGACACCATCGCCTGGTAAAAAAACCGGGATCGTTATCGGCCGATTGCCGTCGATAACGATCCACACGTAAACTGCGCACCTCGCCCTCCCCGGCGACCCTGGATCAGCAGACAGGGCAACACTGAGCTGGCAAACCTGAACCCATCATTCAGAGGAGCCGGCCAATGCCTGCGACCCGTATCTGGTTAAAAACCCCCCTCGCGATTTTCACTGCCAATGGCCTCGACGCCCGTGGCGGCCTGGTGCTGCAAGACGGTGTGATCACCGAAGTGCTGGGCTGGGGCCAAGAACCCGCCGTGCCCTGTGGGCAAGTATTCGATGCCCGTGAGCATGTCGTCCTTCCTGGACTCATCAACACCCACCATCACTTCTATCAAACCCTGACCCGCGCCTGGGCGCCGGTGGTCAACCAGCCGCTGTTTCCCTGGTTGAAAACCCTGTATCCGGTCTGGGCCCGACTCACCCCGGAAAAACTCGCCCTGGCGAGCAAAGTGGCCCTGGCCGAACTGCTGCTCTCGGGCTGCACCACGGCGGCAGACCACCACTACCTGTTCCCGGACGGCCTGGAACAGGCGATCGACGTGCAGGTCGACAGCGTGCGCGATCTGGGCATGCGCGCCATGCTCACCCGCGGCTCCATGAGCCTGGGCGAGGCCGACGGAGGGCTGCCACCGCAACAAACCGTGCAGCAAGGCGAAGTGATTCTGGAAGACAGCCGCCGCCTGATCCGCCAGTACCACGAGCGCGGTGACGGCGCACAAATCCAGATCGCCCTGGCGCCCTGCTCGCCGTTTTCCGTCACCCCGCAAATCATGGAAGCCAGCGCCGAGCTGGCCAACAACCTCGACGTGCGCCTGCATACCCACCTGGCGGAAACCCTCGACGAAGAAGACTTCTGCCTGCAGCGTTTCGGCCTGCGCACCGTGGATTACCTCGACAGCGTCGGCTGGCTAGGCCCGCGCACGTGGCTGGCCCACGGGATTCACTTCAACCCTGAAGAAATCGCACGCCTCGGAGCTGCCGGTACCGGTATCTGCCATTGCCCGAGCTCGAACATGCGCCTGGCTTCCGGGATATGCCCAACGCTGGACCTGCTGGCCGCCGGCGCACCGATTGGCCTGGGGGTGGACGGTTCGGCGTCCAATGATGCGTCGAACATGATCCTCGAAACGCGCCAGGCCCTGTACATCCAGCGCCTGCGTTACGGGGCAGAGAAGATCACCCCGGAACGGGTGTTGGGTTGGGCGACAAAAGGTTCGGCGCAGTTACTCGGTCGCAGCGACATCGGCGAACTGGCCGTAGGCAAACAGGCCGACCTGGCGTTGTTCAAGCTTGATGAACTGCGCTTCTCCGGCAGCCATGACCCGATCTCGGCGCTGCTGCTGTGCGGCGCCGACCGAGCGGACCGGGTGATGGTCGGCGGCAAATGGCGGGTGATCGACGGGCAGGTCGAAGGATTGGACCTGAAAGGCTTGATTGCCGATCACAGCCAGGCGGCGCGGGAACTGATCAACCGGACTTAACTGAAGAAACACTTTTCAAATGTGGGAGCGGGCTTGCTCGCGAATGCGTTGGGTCAGTCAACATATCTGGCGACTGACACTCCGTATTCGCGAGCAAGCCCGCTCCCACACAAGCCCGGTTTCCACAATTATTTCTGCGGTGTTTTCAGGATTGGTTACAGTCCAAGCAGCGACAGCATGATAAACGTCGCAAACAACACAAAATGGGTCATCCCTTCGATGGCGTTGGTTTCGCCATCGTTGAGGTTGATCGCGCTGACAATCAACGTGATAAACACCATCACGGTCTGCACCGGCGTCATCGCCATCTGAAACGGCTGGCCGGTGTACAAGGCCATGGCTTCCATCACCGGTACGGTCAAAATCACCGTCGACAGAGAAGCCCCCAGCGCGATGTTCACCACCGACTGCATGCGGTTGGCCAGCGCTGCGCGCAACGCCGTCAAAATCTCCGGGGCGGCGGAAATCGCGGCCACGATGATCGCCGTGATCACAGGTGGGGCACCCGTTCCTTCCAGGCCCAGGTCGAGGGTCTTGGACATCACCTCGGCCAACGCGCCAATCACGATCACGCCAAACACCAACGTCCCGATGGAAAACGCCAGGTTGATCGGCGGCGACTCTTCTTCCGGCTGTTTCTTGCGGCGTTTTTCCGGGTAGCTGTAGCTGAAGAAATAACTGTGGGGCCCCACCTGCATCCGCAGGAACAACGTGTAGAGCACTACCATCGCGCCGATGGTGAAGGCCGAGTAAATTTTCCAGTCGGCCTCGGGGATAAATTCCGGCACCACCATCGACACACCCATGGCGGTAAGGATCATCACGCTGTAGGTGCGCGCCGAATCGTCGTTGTAGGACTGTTCGCCATGCTTGATACCGCCCATCAGCGCGGCCAGGCCGAGGATGCCGTTGATGTCGAGCATCACCGCCGAATAAATGGTGTCGCGCACCAGGGTCGGCGAGGGCTCGTTGCTCATCATGATCGCCAGGATCACCACTTCCACCAGCACGGCGGCGAGGGTCAGGATCATGGTGCCGTAGGGGTCGCCGACCTTTTCCGCCAGTTGCTCGGCGTGATGGGCCACGCGCATCGAGGCCACGACGATAAAGCCGATCAGCGCTATGCCAGCCAACAGCGCCACCATCTGCCCGCTGTGCAGCATCCAGTGCTCCAGCGGGTAGGCAGCGATGGCGGCAATCAGCGCCAGCAGCATGAATTTTTCTTGCTTGATAGATGTGAGCATTGCAGGCCTTTTGAACGCGGCGAATCCGTCATTGATGGGGTACAGACTGCACCGCGCCGCTAACGTTTCGTTACACCTTAGTTCATGCACTGCTTGCACGGTGCCTGTGGATGCTTACCGCTTGGTCAGGTTTTGCCGATTATTTCGGCGTGCGCCTGTAGAATGCCGCCATTGCACCTGATGAGAATTTATAAATGTACGATTGGCTCAACGCCCTGCCCAAGGCTGAATTGCACCTGCACCTGGAAGGCTCGCTGGAGCCTGAGCTGCTGTTCGCCCTGGCCGAACGCAACAAGATCGCGCTGCCGTGGAACGACGTCGAAACCCTGCGCAAGGCCTACGCCTTCAACAACCTGCAAGAGTTTCTCGACCTCTACTACAAGGGCGCCGATGTACTGCGCACTTCCCAGGATTTCTACGACCTGACCTGGGCCTACCTGCTGCGCTGCAAGGCGCAGAACGTGATCCACACCGAACCGTTCTTCGACCCACAGACCCACACCGACCGTGGCGTACCGTTCGAAGTGGTGCTCAACGGCATTGCCGCCGCCTTGAAAGACGGCGAGCAACAACTGGGCATCACCAGCGGTTTGATCTTGAGCTTCCTGCGCCACTTGAGCGAAGAAGAGGCCGAAAAAACCCTCGACCAGGCACTGCCATTCCGTGATGCGTTTGTTGCCGTGGGCCTGGACAGCTCGGAAATGGGCCACCCACCGAGCAAGTTCCAGCGCGTGTTTGATCGTGCCCGTCACGAAGGTTTCCTGACCGTCGCCCACGCCGGTGAAGAAGGCCCGCCGGAGTACATCTGGGAAGCCATCGACCTGCTGAAGATCCAGCGTATCGACCATGGCGTACGCGCCATTGAAGACGAGCGCCTGATGCAGCGGATCATCGACGAACAGATCCCGCTGACGGTGTGCCCGTTGTCCAACACCAAGCTCTGCGTGTTCGACGACATGTCCCAGCACAACATCCTCGACATGCTTGAGCGTGGGGTGAAAGTGACGGTGAACTCGGACGATCCGGCGTACTTCGGCGGTTATGTCACCGAGAACTTCCATGCGCTGTACACCTCGCTGGGCATGACCCAGGACCAGGCCAAACGCCTGGCGCAAAACAGCCTGGATGCACGGTTGGTCAAGCCTTAATCACCGACCGGTCTGGCGAGCCGGGCAATTTCCAGTTGCCCGGCTTCACTGACCTGCAACGCCTGGGACTCATTGATCACGCTGACCCAGTTCGACTGCAGGCACAACTGCAACAACGCGGCCCCCAACGCACCGCCCAGGTGTGGCTGCTGTTCGCTCCAATCAAAACAATCGCACACGATCGGCTGAGCCAGTGCCTGGGTAAAAATCCCCAGCGCTGCGAGTTTGCGCGCACCTGACGGCGTCACGTCCGTACGCTGTTCCGCGCGCTCGATCCACCCGGCCGCCATCATCCGTTGATACAAACCCGCTGCCAGCTCGCCCCCCAGGTGACCATGGCACAGCCGCGCTCGCCGTAAAGCCGCAGGCGCAGTCAATGACCGCGAATGAATGGGCGTGCTGCGGGCGACGCTGGCCATCGTGGTGCAGGCCAATGCATCCACGGCGGCCGCCACATCGGCGGCGGCCACCCGGAAAAAGCGTTTGCCGCTGCGGGCTTCGACACGCAACAGGCCACCGGCCGTCAATCGCGTCAGATGCGCATTCGCCGAGGCCGATGACAGCCCGGCAAGTGTCGCCAACTCATCGGAGGGTTTGGCCGAGCCGTCCATCAATGCCCACACCATCGCGGTGCGTTTCGGGTCGGCCAGCAAGGTGGCGATCTGACTGATGCAAGGTGCCTGTTCCATGTGCTCATTCACTCCCTGTTGAATCATTTGTCTGCTGCGTCTGGCGGAAAAGTATAAGCGTGAAAACGCCGGGTTCCGTGCCGTCTTACAGCGCAACCAAGGACAGAAGCTGAAGGAAATTTCCCGATATCCCCGGGGTTATGGTGTAGAGGCTGATCGCTCCGGCAATTGCGCAGTCAATATCGCACAACGGGCAACGAGCATTTCCCGCAGAAGATTGATCGGCTTGCTCAGTTGCGCGCGATGGGCACACAACAGATTGAGCGGCGTACGTTCGCCCCGCAGCTCCGGCAGGATCAGCCGCAGGCGCCCCGCCAGCACATCCGAGCTGACATCCAGCCAGGACTTGTAGGCGATACCTACCCCCGCCACCGCCCAGCGTCGCACCACATCGGCATCATCACTGAAGCGGTCGCCCGTCACCGTCAGGCCGACATCACGCTTGCCATCGTTAAACCCCCAATGGTCATGCACCCGGCTGCCGAGCATGTACAGCAGGCAATTGTGCTGGGTCAGTTGCTCCAGGTGGCGCGGCTCGCCGTGCCGCGCCAGATAGCTGGGAGCAGCGCAGAGCACGCGGCAGTTGTCCGGGGCGATGGGCAACGCGATCAGGCTGGAGTCTTCGGGTTCGCCGTAGCGCAGGGCGATATCCACCGGCTGGCGGAACAGGTCGGCAATCCGGTCGCCCAACAACAGGCGTACGCTCAGGTCGGGGTATTCGCGCTGGAACTCATCGAGCCAGGGCAACAACTGGTTACGGCCAAAGTCCGACGGCGCCGAGAGTTGAAGCACCCCGCTGACCTGATCCTGGCCGCTGGCCAACAACCGCCGGCCTTCATCCAGGCTGCTCAAGGCGGCCCGGGCGTACTCCAGGAAGCCTTCGCCCTCGGCCGTGAGGCGCAGGCTGCGGGTGGAACGCGCCAACAACCGTGCGCCCAACTGCTGCTCGATGCGCTTCAACGCCGCGCTGGCCACCGCCGCCGACATGTCCATCACCCGTGCTGCCGCCGAAAGGCTGCCCAGGTCTGCCGCACGCACAAACAACTGCAAGTCATCAAAACGCAGCACGCCGACCGCCCATTATCAAAAAAGCATTGAAAGAGACTGCTCTTTTAGCGGGTTTTATCTTCCAGAGAAATAGCCAATCATCTGTCCATCCCGTTCATCACGTGTCTGGAGTCGAATATGTCTGCTGCCTTTAACGTCATCGCCACGCTGATCGCCAAACCCGGCCAACAGGCCACCCTGGAAACCCTGCTGCGCGAGCTGCTGGAACCGACCCGCATCGAAGCCGGCTGCCAGCAGTACGACCTGCACCAGGACCTGCAACACCCCGAGACCTTCTACATGCTCGAACGCTGGAGTGACGACGCCGCGCTGGCCGACCACGACCAGAGCGCGCATATCCAGAATTTCCGCACCAAGGCTGCCGACGTGCTTGAGCATTTCGAACTCAAGCGCCTGAAGTTTATTGCCTGATCAACCGCCCCCTTTTTGGAAACCATCATGAAAGCCATCGCCTACTACGCCGCACTGCCGATCAACGATCCAAAATCCCTGCAAGACATCGAACTGCCCGAACCGGTCGCCGGCCCCCGCGACCTGCTGGTGGAAGTCAAAGCCATCTCGGTGAACCCGGTGGACACCAAGGTGCGCCAGAACGTCGCCCCGGAAAACGGCGCGGCCAAAGTGCTGGGCTGGGACGTGGCCGGTGTGGTCAAGGCCGTGGGCAGCGAAGTCAGCCTGTTCAAGGTCGGCGACAAGGTGTTCTACGCCGGCTCCCTGGTACGCCCCGGCGGCAACAGCGAACTGCACACTGTCGATGAGCGCATCGTCGGCCATATGCCGAAAACCCTGGGTTTTGCCGACGCTGCTGCACTGCCGCTGACCGCCATCACCGCCTGGGAATTGCTCTTCGAACGCCTGCAAGTGCGTGAAGGCAAGGCCGATGAAGGCCAGAGCCTGCTGATTGTCGGTGCTTCGGGTGGTGTGGGATCGATCCTGACCCAACTGGCGAAACAGCTCACCGGCCTGAAAGTCATCGGCACCGCCTCCCGTCCTGAAACCCAGGCATGGGCCAAGGACCTGGGCGCCGACCTGGTGATCGACCACAGCAAACCGTTGAGCGAAGAGCTGAAAAACGCCGGCCATCCGCAGGTGAACTACGTCGCCAGCCTGACCCAGACCGACCAGCACCTGGACCAACTGGTGGAAGCGCTGATTCCCCAGGGCAAACTGGCGCTGATCGACGATCCCAAGGCATTGGACGTAAGCAAGCTCAAGCGCAAGAGCCTGTCGCTGCATTGGGAGTTCATGTACACCCGCTCGATGTTCGAGACCAGCGACATGATCGAGCAGCACAACCTGCTCAATCGCGTCGCCGAACTGATCGACGCCGGTACTCTGAAAACCACCGTGGGCGAGCACTTTGGCGTGATCAACGCGGCCAACCTGCGCCGTGCCCACGAACTGCTGGAAAGCGGCAAGGCCAAGGGCAAGATCGTGCTGGAAGGGTTCTAACGAAAGGTTCTGTCAGTGTCGTCTGTTATTCATGTGAGCAATGGACGACACCGCTAGTCAGAGACTTGATCCTTGTCATATTTGTGAGCGTATTCGGGTTTATATTGGCCGCCTTTGCCACGCAATTTACGTGAGGAAGTCAGCAATGAAGATCCTGATAAAAGCGCTAGCAAGATCCGAAGGCAACAAATGGCAGGTCCGTCTCGACCAGAACGCCTTTACCTTCCGCAGTGAGGCCGAGGCCCGCGCGTTTGCCGACACCCTGCAAACCCGTATCCAGGCGCCTCACCGATTCCCCGAAAGCCAGCAGCGTTCTGCTGGCTGATCCTGATCAGTCCGCCGCTTGCAGTGCCCGTTGGCGCTGCAGGCGCCGGGTCAGCATCGCGAACGTTACGGCCAATACGCCACACAAGCTGATGACCATTGCCATCGGCATCGCCGTGCCGTCGTGCAGCACGCCGACCAACGACGCTGCGCCTGCGGCCACACCAAACTGAATGCAGCCGAGCAACGCCGACGCGCTGCCCGCCCGAGCGCCCTGCCCGCTCATGGCGCAGGCCGAGGTATTGGGCAAAATGCAGCCCAGGCTGGCGATGCAGATAAACAGCGGTACCAGCAGTGGCCACAAAGCGTCCGTACGCAGCGCAGTAATTGCCAGCAATGACAGACCCGCCGCCAGGTAAACCCACACCGTGCGCGACAGCAAAAATGCCGGGCCACGCGACGCGAGCAAACGCGCATTGACCTGTGCCACCAGGATAAAGCCCGCGGCATTCGAGCCGAATACCCAGCCATAGTGTTCGGCGGGCACGCCATAGAGCTTGATAAAGACGAAGGGCGAGCCCGCGATGTAGGCAAACATACCGGCAATCGAGATGCCGCCGGTCAAGGCATAGCCCAGGTACACCCGGTCCGACAGCAACCGGCCGTACTGGCGCAGTGCGCCTGACAGCGGCTGGCGCGGTTGATGGGCCGGGAAGCTTTCCGGCAGCCCGACTGCTACCGCAATGGCCGCCATCACACTGAACGCCGTCAGCGCCAGGAAGATCGACTGCCAGCCCCACACCCCAACCATCACCCCGCCCGCCAGCGGCGCGAGGATCGGCGCCAGCCCGGTGACCAGCATCAGTTGGGAAAACACCTTGGCCGAGCCCACCGCGTCGCATTTATCGCTGACCACCGCCCGCGAGATCACCATGCCCGCGCAGCCGCCCAGGGCCTGGACGAAACGCGCGCCGATCAGCCATTCCAGGGACGGCGCGTACGCACAGGCGAAGGAAGCCAGGGTAAACAGGGTGACACCGCTGAGCAGCGGCCCGCGCCGGCCAAAACGGTCTGCCAGCGGTCCATAGATCAACTGGCCGATTGCCAGGCCCGTGAAGTACACGGCCAAGGTCAGCTGAATATGTTTTTCGTCGGTGCCGAATGCCACGGCCATGGCCGGGAAACCCGGCAGGTAGAAGTCGATGGCCAGCGGCGCGAACGCGCTCAAGGCCCCCAAGATCAGGATTATACGAAGGTTCATCAGGCACCCAGGTGAGTCGGCAGCCCAACAGTCTAGCCGGGCTCGGGTGCCTTGAACATTAAGTTAGCTCGCTAACTATTCAAAAAGTCAGGCGAGCTTGGCGCTGTAGCCTTCTTCACTGATCAGGTTGATCACCTCTGCCGGCGACAGCAGGCTGCTTTCCACGCCGACTTCCTTTGTCGCGAGGTCGACGCGCACGCTGGCCGCCGGGTCCTTATCCTGCACCGCCTGGGTTACCGAGCGGACACAGTGGCCGCAGGTCATTCCTTCAACGCTGAATACTTGCATGACATGACTCCTTTAATGAGGTTGCCCGCAGTGTTGACCTTGCCACGATGGCAAGGTCAAGTTCTGAAAACATCGGCCGGGCTGGCATTCATTCGCGCCCTCGGCCAAGCTGCACTTATCCACGATGTGAACCTCGGAGAATTCGCCATGCGCTGGTCATTTTTTGGCCTTGTCAGCCTGATGGGCTTGTTTGCTGCTGTGCCACCGGCCAGCGCAGATGAAGATTATGCGGTGCTGATCATTTCCCGGGAGCGCCTGGAAGTGCCGACCAACTGCGAGATTGGCTTGTACATTCAGGACCAGTTGGCCGGGCGGCTGTTCCAGGAGCAGGCCACCTCCTTCAACTTGCCGGCCGGGAATGTGTCGTTGCGCCTTAAGTTGTTACCGGGGCAATCCCAGGGTTGCTTGCCGGGCATGCTCGCGCCACCGGCGCAAAACATTACGTTGAAGGCGGGTGACGTGCGCAAGTTGCGTATCGCGCAAGGGCCGGACGGCATGTACCTGAAACCGGCCGCACTGGAATACTAAGCCCCGAAAACCTGTAGGAGCGAGCTTGCTCGCGAAAAACGTTAACGATGACGCGTTCATCCTGGATAAACGCGGCGCCCTCAAGCTTTTCGCGAGCAAGCTCGCTCCTACAGTAAAAAGCGCCTTGACCTTCCCCACAGGTCAAGGTTGATCCTAGGGGCAATCTCTCCTGGAGTACTGCCCATGAACGGATCCACCACCTTCGACCTGCCGATCAGCGGCATGACCTGCGCCAGCTGCGCCGGGCGGGTTGAACGGGCACTGGGCAAAGTGCCCGGGGTGCAACGTGTCAGCGTCAACCTGGCCAACGAACGCGCCCACATTGAAGTGCTCGGCCAGATGGACCCCGGCGTCCTGATCGCCGCCGTCGACAAGGCCGGCTACACCGCCACCCTGCCCCAAAGCGAAACCGCCACACAGGCCAGCCAGGAACAACGCCTGAGCCATGAACGCTGGTCGCTGCTGCTGGCAATCCTGCTCGCCGCGCCGTTGGTGCTACCGATGCTGGTGCAACCGTTCGGGCTGCACTGGATGCTCCCGGCCTGGGTGCAATTTGCCCTGGCCACCCCGGTGCAATTCATCTTCGGTGCGCGCTTCTATATCGCGGCCTGGAAAGCCGTGCGCGCCGGAGCGGGCAATATGGACCTGTTGGTCGCCATCGGCACCAGCGCCGGTTACGGCCTGAGTATCTATGAATGGCTCACGGCGTCCGCCGGCACAATGCCCCACCTGTATTTCGAAGCCTCGGCGGTGGTGATCGCCCTGGTGCTGCTGGGCAAATATTTGGAAAGCCGCGCCAAGCGCCAGACCGCCAGTGCCATCCGCGCTCTGGAAGCCTTGCGTCCGGAACGGGCGATTCAGGTGATCGACGGCCGCGAGCAGGACGTCGCCATCACCGCCCTCAAGCTGAATGACCTGGTGCTGGTCAAACCCGGCGAACGCTTCCCGGTGGACGGCGAAGTGGTCGAAGGCCAAAGTCACGCCGACGAAGCCTTGATCAGCGGTGAAAGCCTGCCGGTGCCGAAGCAGCCTGGCGACGCAGTCACCGGCGGCGCCATCAATGGCGAAGGCCGGCTGCTGGTGCGTACCCTGGCCCTCGGCGCGGAAAGCGTGCTGGCGCGGATCATCCGCCTGGTGGAGGACGCCCAGGCCGCCAAGGCACCGATCCAGAAACTGGTGGATAAAGTCAGCCAGGTGTTCGTGCCGGTGGTGCTGGTGCTGGCCTTGGCCACGCTGGTCGGCTGGTGGCTGTATGGCGCACCGCTGGAGGTCGCGCTGATCAATGCGGTGACCGTATTGGTGATCGCCTGCCCATGCGCCCTTGGCCTGGCCACACCTACCGCCATCATGGCCGGTACCGGCGTTGCCGCCCGCCACGGCATCCTGATCAAGGACGCCGAAGCCCTGGAGCGCGCCCATGAAGTCAGCGCCGTGGTGTTCGACAAGACCGGCACCCTGACCTCCGGCGCACCAAAAATTGCGCACCTGGCCGCCATTGACGGCAATCAAGGGGCGCTCCTGCAACAGGCCGGCGCGCTGCAGCGCGGCAGTGAACACCCATTGGCCAAGGCGGTGCTGGATGCCTGTGCCGAACAAGGTTTGAACGTCGCGGATGTCAGCGCCAGCCAGTCCCTTACCGGGCGTGGCATTGCAGGCACCCTAGATGGCCGGCAACTGGCGCTGGGCAACCGTCGCCTGCTGGAAGAAACCGGCTTGAGCACCGGTGATCTCGCCGACTCGGCCAGTGCGTGGGAGGCCGAAGGCCGCACCTTGTCCTGGCTGATCGAGCAAGGCCCGCAGCCCCGCGTGCTGGGTTTGTTTGCCTTCGGTGACACGCTTAAACCGGGCGCCCTGCAGGCGATACAGGCACTCAAGGCTCGGCATATCAGCAGCCACCTGCTGACCGGCGATAACCGTGGCAGCGCCCGCGTGGTCGCCGAAGCCCTGGGCATCGATGACGTGCACGCCGAGGTGTTGCCTGCGGACAAGGCGGCTACCGTCGCCGAGCTGAAAAAGACCGGCGTGGTGGCAATGGTCGGCGACGGCATCAACGACGCACCGGCCCTGGCCGCGGCCGACATCGGCATCGCCATGGGCGGCGGTACCGACGTGGCGATGCACGCGGCAGGCATTACCCTGATGCGCGGCGACCCACGGCTGGTGCCGGCAGCCCTGGAAATAAGCCGCAAGACCTATGCGAAAATTCGACAGAATCTGTTCTGGGCCTTTGTGTATAACTTGATCGGCATTCCGCTGGCGGCGTTCGGCCTGCTCAACCCGGTGGTGGCTGGCGCGGCCATGGCCCTGTCCAGTGTCAGCGTGGTGAGCAACGCACTGCTGTTGAAAACCTGGAAACCCAAGGACCTGGAGGACGAGCGTCCATGAACATCGGCCAAGCAGCACGCCAAAGCGGCCTGAGCGCGAAGATGATTCGTTACTACGAGTCCATCGGCTTGCTGAAAGCCGCCCATCGCACCGACAGCGGCTACCGCATTTATGGCGCCGATGACTTGCACACCCTGGCGTTTATCAAGCGTTCGCGGGACCTGGGGTTTTCCCTGGAAGAGGTCGGCAAGTTGCTGACGCTGTGGCAGGACCGGGGACGCGCGAGTGCCGACGTCAAGGCGCTGGCCCGCCAGCATATCGATGAGCTGAACCAGAAGATCCTCGAGTTGGGGCAGTTGCGCGACACGTTGCAGGACCTGGTGGAACACTGCCAGGGCGATCATCGGCCGGATTGCCCGATTCTCAAGGAGTTGGCGTCGGGCAGTTGTTGCACCTGAGCAAGTTTAACCAGGCATGCACGGAACCTAATGTGGGAGCGGGCTTGCTCGCGAATGCGGAGTGTCAGTCAATACATCAGTTGACTGAACCAGCGCTTTCGCGAGCAAGCCCGCTCCCACATTTGGATATCCACTCGCCGTTGGATCACTGCATCCAGGGCGGCGGTGGCGGCTCTTCCGACGCTTTGCTCGGTGGCGCATCGTCTGCCGCRCGARTYGCCTGRCGCTGTGGCAGGACCGGGGACGCGCGAGTGCCGA
>NZ_AKVH01000047.1:0-20913 GCF_000278565.1 Pseudomonas sp. Ag1 | reverse complement strand
TCAACCATGTCCCCGTACACCCGTCAACCATGTGTCCGGTCCGTACACGCTTTTGCAAAGTGACTCGCTGTAAGAGCGAAACCATAGGTGGCCGTTACCGAAGAAACGGATATGTACACAATCAATCACCCCACCATCTCCCGCACCCGATACCACAACATCCCCAACGCCAGCAGCGGCGAACGCAACACCTTCCCCCCGGGAAACGTCATATGCGGCACCTGGCTGAAAACATCCAACCCCCGGCTCTGCCCAGCCTGAATCCCCTCAGCCAATAACCGCGCACACCAATGCGTCACGTTAAGGCCATGCCCCGAATACCCCTGGGCATAGAACACATTCGGATGCTGCTTCAGGCGCCCCACCTGGGGAAAGCGATTGGCGGTGATGCCGATCTTCCCCCCCCACTGAAACTCAATCGCGGTATTCGCCAACTGCGGAAAAACCTTGAGCATCTTCGGCCGCATATACCCCGCGATATCCACCGGATCACGCCCCGAATAATGACAAGCCCCCCCAAACAACAAGCGCCGATCCGCCGAAAGGCGGTAATAATCCAACCCCACTTTCTGATCACACAACGCCAGGTTCTGCGGAATCAACTGATCAGCCACCCCAACCGACAGCGGCTCGGTCGCAATGATGTAGCTCCCCGCTGGCAGCACCTTGCCGCTCAACTTCGGCTCCAATTCCTCCAGATGCGCATTGCACGCCAGCACCAGGTTACCGGCGCGCACGGTGCCGGACGCGCAACGCACCTGCACCGTGTCGCCATGGATCAACTCCAGCACCGGGCTGTCTTCAAAGATCCGCACCCCAAGGGATTCGGCCACACCAGCCTCCCCCAGCACCAGGTTCAACGGGTGCAGATGCCCGGAGCCCATGTCCACCAGGCCACCGGCATACAAGCCTGAGCCAACCACCTGCGCCATATCCTGCGATACCACCAACCGTGTTTCAGGCGCATACCCCAAGGCAGCCAGGCTCTCCAGCTCCCCCTGAAACGCCGCAAACTGCGCCGGCGTATTCGCCAACTCGCAAAACCCCCAGCGCAAATCACAGTCAATCCCGTGCTCGCGAATCCGCTCCCCCACCAGCGCCACCGAATCGATCCCGGCCTGCTGCAGGTAACGCACGCCCTCCTCCCCCACGTACCTGGCAAAGCCCGATACGTCATGCCCAATCCCGCGAATCAACTGCCCGCCATTGCGCCCGCTGGCGCCCCAGCCAATCCGCCGGGCCTCCAGCAAAATCACCGATAGCCCACGCCGGGCCAATTCGATGGCGGTATTGACCCCAGTGAACCCACCACCGATCACACACACATCGGCCGTCAGGTCAGCCCCCAGCGCTGGGCGCCGGGGCATGGCGTTGGCCGAAGCCAGGTAATAGGAACGAGCGTGGTCGGAGGAGGAACGGTTCATTTGTTGGTCTTCACTTTGCTCCAAGACCGCGTCATCAAGCGCATGACGGCGGGCGTCGGGGTGGTGGAAATGTAGAGTTTGTCGAGCACTTCCTGGGACGGGTAGATCTCGGGGTTGTTCACCAGCTCGGGGGCCATGAAGGCCTTGGCCGCCGGGTTCGGGTTGGCGTAGCCGACGCTGGCGCTGACCTTGGCGATCACTTCAGGGTCCAGCAAGTAGTTGATGAAGGCGTGGGCGGCTTTCGGGTTGGCGGCGTCCGCCGGGATGGCCAGCAGGTCGAACCACAGGTTGCTGCCTTCCTTGGGGATCGAGTAGGCGATGTTCACGCCGTTCTTGGCTTCCTTGGCGCGGTTGGCCGCCTGGAACACGTCGCCGGAATAACCGAAGGCGACGCAGATATCACCGTTGGCCAGGTCCGAGATGTACTTGGAGGAATGGAAATAAGTGATGTACGGCCGCAGGGTCAGCAGCTTGGCCTCGGCCTGTTTGTAGTCTTCGGGATTCTCGCTGCGCGGGTCCTTGCCCATGTAGTTGAGGATCGCCGGGAACAGTTCATCCGCCGAGTCGAGGAACGCTACGCCGCACTCGTGGAGCTTCTTGATGTTCTCCGGTTCAAACAGCACGGCCCACGAATCGATATGGTCGATGCCCAACACCTGCTTGACCTTGTCCACGTTATAGCCGATGCCGTTGGTGCCCCACAGGTACGGCACCGAATGCTCGTTGCCCGGGTCGTTTTTCTCCAGCAGCTTGAGCAGCTTGGGGTCGAGGTTCTTGAAGTTGGGCAGCTGCGAACGGTCCAGCTTGAGGAACGCGCCGGCCTTTACCTGGCGCGCCAGGAAGTGGTTGGACGGCACCACCACATCGTAGCCGGTACGGCCGGCGAGCAGTTTGCCTTCCAGGGTTTCGTTGGAGTCGAACACGTCGTAGATCACCTTGATCCCGGTCTTGGCCTGGAAGTCGGCCAAGGTGGTCTCACCGATGTAGTCGGTCCAGTTGTACACACTGACCGTCTGCGCGGCGTGGCCCGCGCTGCTGAACAACGCCGCCAAGGCCAGCGGGAGAAGCTTTTTCACCAGACGCATATCGACACCCCTTTGCTTGATTGATTTTTATGTATTCATCCAGCCATTCTGCCCGTAGCAGCTGTCGAGCCTTGGCGAGGCTGCGTAGCGTTGTATCAGACACAATTGCGGTGGGCCCGACGCAGCCTCGCTAAGGCTCGACAGCTGCTACGGACGAGTCGTCAGACGCTCAGCAGCAGGAACTCACGTTCCCAGGAGCTGATCACCCGCTTGAAATTCTCGTGTTCGGCACGCTTGACCGCGACGTAGCCGCGCACAAACTTGTCTCCCAGGTACTGCTTGACGGTGTCGCACTCTTCCATGCGCGCCAGGGCGTCTTCGATGGTGATCGGCAGCCTCAGGTTGCGGCGCTCGTAGGCGCGGCCTTCCACCGGGGCGCTGGGCTCGACCTTTTCGATCATGCCGAGGTAGCCGCACAACAGGCTGGCAGCGATGGCCAGGTACGGGTTGGCGTCGGCGCCCGGCAGGCGGTTTTCCACGCGCATGGCGTCGGGGCTGGAGCTCGGTACACGCAGGCCGACGGTGCGGTTTTCTTCGCCCCACTCGACGTTGACCGGTGCCGAGGTGTCCGGCAGGAAGCGGCGGAACGAGTTGACGTTAGGCGCAAACATCGGCAGCAGCTTGGGGATGTACTTCTGCAGGCCGCCGATGTGGTTGAGGAACAGTTGGCTCTTGTTGCCGTGCTCATCGACAAACACCTGCTTGCCGGTGGCGATCTCCACCACGCTCTGGTGCAGGTGCATGGCGCTGCCGGGCTCGTCGGCCACCGGTTTGGCCATGAAGGTGGCCGCCACGTTGTGCTTGAGTGCAGCCTCGCGCAGGGTGCGTTTGAACACGGTGATCTGGTCGGCCAGGTCCAGGGCATCGCCGTGGCGGAAGTTGATTTCCATCTGCGCCGGGCCGTCTTCATGGATCAGAGTGTCGAGGTCCAGGCCCTGGGCTTCGCACCAGTCGTAGACGTCTTCGAACAGCGGGTCGAACTCGTTGGCAGCGTCGATAGAGAATGACTGGCGGCCGCTTTCGGCGCGACCGGAACGGCCCAGCGGGGTCTTCAGCGGCAGGTCCGGGTCTTCGCAGCGCTGGGTCAGGTAGAACTCCATCTCCGGCGCGACAATCGGCTGCCAGCCCTGGTCGGTATAGAGTTGCAGGACCTTTTTCAGCACGTTGCGCGGCGACAGTTCGATGGGGTTGCCCTGCTTGTCGAAGGTGTCGTGGATCACGATGGCCGTCGGCTCGATGGCCCATGGCACCACGTAGGTGGCGTTGGACACCGGGCGGCAGATCATGTCGATGTCGGCCGGGTCCAGCAGGTCGTAGTAGATATCGTCGTCGACAAAGTCCCCGGTTACCGTTTGCAGCAACACACTTTCCGGCAAGCGCATGCCTCGCTCATGCAGGAACTTGTTGGTGGGCGAAATCTTGCCGCGTGCGATGCCAGTCAAATCACTGATCACGCATTCGACTTCGGTAATCTTGTGTTCTTTCAGCCAGGCGGACAGCTGATCGAAGGGGGCGTTCATAAGGACCTCGTCATGGGTTGGATGCTGCGCCGCGGGCTTCCCTCGCGGCGCATTGAGGTCTATCTTGGGCCAGCCGTCCAACGGCATCTATCCACTTTGCGCCAACCACAACGCACCAATAGAGTGCGCCCAGGTTACCCATGACACAGGCAACAGCTTTGCGCGTACAGGCCTTCACCACCGGTGATGTGGCCGCTCAATGCAGTGCGACACCCGGTTGGGTGCAGCAGTACCAGCAGATGTCCCCGGGGCATTTTGCCGGGCAGATCCGCTATCTCGACCTGCAAGGTGTCGAGGTGTACGAAGAGCGGATGAACACCCGGGTGGAGCAGAACTTCAACGCGCCGCCGGGTTCCCTGGCGTTCTGTTTCGATGGCAGCGACAACGCGCTGTACGTGCTCAATGGCGAAAGCCGCAACACCTGGATCACCCCGGAAAACTACCGCGAAGTGGCAGTGGTGTTCGGGCCGCAGTTTGTCCAGCGCCATGGTCTGGATGTGGCGAAGCTGGAGGGGTTGTTCATGGCCCCGCTCAACTCCCTGCAAAACCCGTTGTTCAGCCGCTGGCTCAGCGGCACGCTGACGCGGCTGTCGGCGACGCTGGACCTGCCGAGTCGTGATGCCCTCACGCAACAGTTGCTCGACGATTGCCTGTTCATCCTCGACAACGCCTGCGTGTGCCTCGACAAGGGCTCATTGCAGCGGCGCACCGAGGAGCGAATCATCATGGCGCGCATTGGCGAATGGGCGGCGGATGTGCCGGATGAAACCGTCAACCTGCTGCAACTGGCGCGCATTGCCGGGGTGCCGTTGCGCCAGTTGCAGCACGGGTTCAAGACGTATACAGGGATGAGC
Source organism: Pseudomonas sp. Ag1 (assembly GCF_000278565.1). Lineage (NCBI taxonomy): Bacteria > Pseudomonadati > Pseudomonadota > Gammaproteobacteria > Pseudomonadales > Pseudomonadaceae > Pseudomonas > Pseudomonas sp. Ag1. The sequence continues at coordinate 16,030 of NZ_AKVH01000047.1, read as the reverse complement.
CCGGCGCAGTGGTTGCGGTTGCGCCGGTTGAACAGTGCACGGCGGGAGTTGTTGAGCCCGCCGTCAGTGGACACCACCGTGGCGGAGGTGGCGATGAATTGGTCGTTCTGGCATTTGGGGCGTTTTTCCAACAGTTATCGGGCGTTGTTTCAGGAGTTGCCCAGCGAGACCCTGAAGCGCCAGAGGTAAATGTAGGAGCGGGCTTGTATGGGAGCGGGCTTGCTCGCGAATGCGGTGGGTCAGTCAATAAATCTGGCACTGATACACCGCCTTCGCGAGCAAGCCCGCTCCCACATTTGAAGATCGTTCCCACGCGGAGCGTGGGAACGATCAGGTCCGAAGAAACGCCAGCATCAACTGATTCACCCGCTCCGCTGCCTCCAGCTGCACCATATGCCCCTGCCCCGGCAGTATCTCCACCTGAGCCTCCAGCCCCTGGGCATGGCTCGCCGGGATGATTGCGTCCTCACTGCCCCAGATCACCAGGCTCGGCTGCTGCCCCACCACACTGCGCAAATCCACCAATTGCCGACCACCGCTGAACAACGCTCCGGTGATCTGCCGCAACGCCTGCTCCACACCCTCCAGGCGCTTGAACTTGAGCATGTCTTCCAGCATCTGCCGAGTCACCAGCGCCGGATCGCTGAACAGTTGCACCAGTTGCGGCTTGAGTGCATTGCGATTGCTCGCGTCGATAAAACCTTGCAGGTAGTCACTGTTGATCTGCGTACCCAACCCAGCGCTGGCGATCAGGGTCAACGACGCCACACGCTGCGGTGCCACCCGCGCGAGGTTCAGGGAAACCAGCCCGCCCATGGAATGCCCGGCGAGGTGTACCCGGTCAACCTTCAGATAATCCAGCAGTGCCAATACCGCCTGGCTCAGCTCCTCAAGCTCGCCCGTTTGCAGGTACTTGCCCGACTCGCCATGCCCCGGCAAATCCAGGGCGATCACCCGCCGCTCAGCCGCGAGCACCGGGTGATTGAACAGCCAGTTATTCAGGTCGCCACCAAAGCCGTGCACCAGCACCAGCGGTGTGCCGCCCTCCCCGAGGTCCAGATAGCGCAGCAGGCGCCCGCCCACCTCGACCTTCTGTGCCGATGGCCCGCTGGCTTCAGCCTCGGCGGCACTGGAAACGAACCCCGCCTGGAACGCCTCGATCACCCCATCAATCTCGGCCTCGCTGGCCTCGCCTTCCACCACGATTGCCAGCAATGCCCCCACGGGCAATGTCTCATCGCTCTGGGCCAACACCCGCCGCAGCACCCCGCTGAAGGGTGCCTCGACACTGCTGGAAATCTTGTCGGTCTCGACATCCAGCACCTCTTCACCCTTCTCCACCCGGTCGCCCGGCTGCTTGAGCCAGACATCAACCCGGCCCTCGGTCATCGACAGCCCCCACTTGGGCATGGTCAGTGTATGGATCATGCGGCATTCCTCTTGTCGGCGATCTTCAGCACCGCAGCTTCGATCTTCGCCGCGTTGGGGATGTACAGGTCCTCCAGGGCATCGGAGAACGGCACCGGCGTGTGAGGCGCGGTGACCATTTCGATCGGCGCGCGCAGGAAGCCGAACGCCCGTTGCGCCACCAATGCACTGATGTCCGTGGCAATCGAGCAACGTGGGTTGGACTCGTCGATCACCACCAGGCGCCCGGTTTTCTCCACGCTTTCAAGGATGCTGTCTTCGTCCAGCGGGCTGGTGGTGCGCAGGTCCAACACTTCGCAGTCGATACCCTGGCGCGCCAGATTAGCTGCGGCTTCCAGGGCGATGTGCACCATGCGCCCGTAGGTCACCAGGGTTACATCGTTGCCTTCACGCACGTAGTTGGCTTCGCCGAACGGCACGGTGTACAGCTCTTCCGGCACTTCGCCCTGGAGGCTGTAGAGCATTTTGTGTTCGAGGAAAATCACCGGGTCGTTGTCGCGGATCGCCTGGATCAGCATGCCCTTGGCGTCATAGGGCGTGGCCGGGCACACCACCTTGAGCCCGGGAATATGCGTCCACATTGAAGTGAGCATCTGCGAATGCTGGGCCGCCGCACGCAGGCCGGCGCCGTACATGGCGCGCACTACAAGCGGTGTGGTGGTCTTGCCGCCGAACATGTAGCGAAACTTCGCCGCCTGGTTGAGCAACTGGTCGAGGCAGCAGCCGATAAAGTCGACGAACATCAATTCGCACACCGGGCGCATGCCTCGGGTGGCGGCGCCGACGGCCATGCCTACATAGCCGACCTCGGAGAGCGGCGCGTCGAGCACGCGGTCGGGGAATTCCGGGTACAGGCCCTTGGTGACGCCGAGCACGCCACCCCAGGCGTCCTGTTCACCGGGCGAACCGGTGCCGCCGGACACGTCCTGGCCGATGATGAACACGCTCTGGTCGCGGCGCATCTCCTGGGCCAGGGCTTCGTTGATTGCCTGCTGATAGCTGATTTTTCTAGCCATGATGACTTCTCCACGGATTGTTTTTGTAGTGGGTGGCGGTTAGCGGTAGGCGACGTAGACATCGCTCAGCAGGTCGGCGGCCTGGGGTTTGGGATCGGACTTGGCCAGGCGCACGGCGTCTTCGATCAGCTGCGCGACTTCGGTGTCGATGCGTTCGAACTGAGCCGCGTCGAGCCAGCCTTCGGCGGTGCAGCGCTGGCGAAACAGGCTCAGGCAGTCGCCGGTTTCCCGCAGGTTCTTCACTTCGTCCGGGCCGCGATAGGTTTGCGCATCGCCTTCGAAGTGGCCGTAGAAACGGCTCAGTTTGACCTCCACCAGCGTCGGCCCTTTACCGCTGCGGGCACGCTCTACCGCAACGCCGAGGGCGGCGTGCACGGCAAAAAAGTCGTTGCCGTCGACAATCACCCCCGGCATGCCAAAACCCACGGCGCGCTCGGCAATGTCCTTGCAGGCCACCGACCAGCCGGACCCGGTGGCTTCGGCATAACCGTTGTTCTCGGCCACGAACAGGCACGGCAGGTTCATGATCGAGGCCAGGTTCATCGCTTCAAACACCGCGCCCTCGTTGGAGCCGCCGTCGCCGAAAAACGCGACCGCCACCCCCGCGCTGCCCTTGAGCTTGGCCGCCAGGGCCGCACCGGCCGCCAGCGGCGCCCCGGCACCCACAATGCCGTTGGCGCCGAGCATGCCCTTCTCCTGGTCGGCAATGTGCATGGAGCCGCCCTTGCCGCCGCACACCCCGGTTTTCTTGCCGTAGATCTCGGCCATCATGCCGAACACGTCCACACCCTTGGCGATGCAATGGCCGTGGCCACGGTGGTTGGACGCGATGCAATCTTCATCGTTGAGGTGGGCCATGACCCCGGCGGCGCTGGCCTCCTGGCCGGCATACAAATGCACGAAACCGGGAATCTCGCCGGTGGCGAATTCCACGTGCAGGCGTTCTTCGAAATCACGGATGGTGCGCATCACGGTGTAGGCATGGAGCAATTGATCGGTGGACAGGTGAGTGGACATCTTGTCGTTCTCCAGGTTGTCTCGACACACAAAAGGCTGGATCAGGCCAGCTGCAAGGCACTCAGCACGGCCTGTGCCAATCCGTTGGAAAACCCGGAAAAGCCTTGACCCAGAGCAGTTGTCTGGAAGCGTGGACGTGCCACTGTGGGCCGTTCAATGAGACGCGCCGTTGCAACCTGCCCGCAGCGTCTCAGGCGCAATGAGACGCTGCGTCTCACCTCGGGCAGTTGGTCAGGCCGGCCTTGTTCCTCCCGGCCCATGGGCGCTTAATGGCGGGCATAACAACAAGGATCGAGAACCGGAGGCTTCAATGCTCGCCGTGAACTCCAAGGACCATGTCGACTGTGTCAGCCGCGTGGTACGCAACGCCGACCGCCTGCCCCAGGCGCCGGTGCCGTCGCTGATTTTTGATTCCTGGCGCCGCTCCATGGAGCAGCACCACCTCGACCCCGGTTCCCTGCAAGGGCCGCGCATCCTCACCAGCACCCTGCTCAAGGAATGCCGCGAACGCGCCGAACTGTTCATGCGCATCGCCAGCGAGGAAGTCGGGCAGATTCACAACCGGGTGCGCCACGCCGATTACTGCGTGATGCTTACCGACGCCCAGGGCCAGACCATCGACCATCGTGTGGACGCCGGCATTCGCAACGACTGCCGCAAGGCCGGCCTGTACCTGGGCACCTGCTGGTCGGAAGCCGAGGAAGGCACCTGCGGCGTGGCCACGGTGCTGACCAGCAAGGCCGCGGTCACCGTGCACAAGCGCGACCACTTTCGTGCGGCGTTTATCGGCCTGACCTGCTCTGCCGCACCCATCTTTGATCCCCAGGGCAACCTGCTGGGCGTGATGGACGCCTCCGCCCTGAAATCGCCGGATGACCGGCGCAGCCAACACCTGGTGCGGCAGATGGTGGCGCAAAGCGCGCGGGCCATCGAGAACGCGTTTTTCATGCACAGCGCCCGGCAACATTGGGTGTTGCAGGCCCACAGCACGCCCGGTTACGTCGACAGCCAGCCGGACATGCTGCTGGCGTGGGATCAGGATGGGCGGCTGCAAGCCTTGAACAGCAAGGCGCGGCAGGCCCTGAGGTTGCGCTTCGGGCAATTGCCGGAGCATATCGGCGAAGTGTTTGACCTGGACGCGTTGCGCGCCGTGACCGATCAATCGACGCAGCAGTTGCATTGGTTCGGCGAGCCGGGGGCGTTGCAGGTACGGGTCAGCGCGCCGCGGCGTAAGGCTGCACGTGCGACGGTGTCTTCGAGTCATCAGGTAGACCCGCGAGTAGAAGAACATCTGCGCCTGGCCGTGCGGGTCAAGGACCGCAACCTGCCGGTGCTGGTCCAGGGCGAAACCGGCGCCGGCAAGGAAGTGTTTGCCCGCCAGTTGCATGAACGCAGCGCCCGTCGCGACGGACCCTTTGTGGCGGTGAACTGCGCGGCGATCCCGGAAAACCTGATCGAGAGCGAACTGTTCGGCTACGTGGCCGGGGCATTTACCGGTGCCTCCAGCAAGGGCATGACCGGGCTGCTGTTGCAGGCCGATGGCGGCACGTTGTTTCTCGACGAGATCGGCGACATGCCGCTGGCGTTGCAGACGCGACTGCTGCGGGTAATGGCCGAAGGTGAAGTGGCGCCGCTGGGCGGGGCAAAAACCCGGGCGGTGGATATCCAGGTGATCTGCGCCAGCCATCGGGACTTGGCGGCGCTGGTGAGTGCTGGAAGCTTTCGCGAGGATTTGTATTTCCGGTTGGGCTGTGCGCGGTTCTGTGTGCCGCCATTGCGCGAGCGCATGGACAAACTGGCATTGATCAATCGGCTTCTGGAGCAGGAGGCGCGGCACAGCGGTGTTGCGGTCGGGATCGCGGCAGCGGCGCTGGAGTCGCTGCTGGGTTATGCCTGGCCGGGGAATGTGCGGCAACTGCGGCATGTGTTGGCGTATGCGTGTGCGGTGTGCGATGGCGGGACGATTCAATTGGCGGATTTGCCGGTGGAAGTTCGTGGTGACGCGGTTGCGGTGGAAACATCGGAAAGCGTGAGTCCTGAGCGGCAGTTGGTGCTGGACGCACTGATTCGGCATCGATGGAAGCCGCTGGCGGCGGCGCAGGCGTTGGGGATTTCCAGGGCGACCTTGTATCGGCGGGTTAACCAGCTGGGTATCGACATGCCCGGCAAGCACTGACCCAACACGCTCCCACATTTTTTGACCGAGTGATTCCGCCAGCTCAGCGGTACAGAATCCCGCCATCAATCAACGGCGATTGCCCGGTCATGTAATCCGAATCCGGCCCCGCCAGGTACGACACCAGCCCCGCCACATCCTCCGGCGTTTCCGCCCGGCCCAACGCAATCCCGTCCACATACTTCTTGTACGTCGCCCCCACCTCGGCACCGGTAATCTCGGCCATGCGCTTGTCGATCTCGACCCACATGTCGGTGCCCACCACACCCGGGCAGTAGGCGTTGACGGTAATCCCGTCACTGGCCAGTTCCCTCGCCGCGGCCTGGGTCAGCGCACGCACGGCAAACTTGGTGGCCGAGTACACCCCCAGCAGCGCAAAGCCTTCATGGCCGGCAATCGAGCAGGCATTGATGATCTTGCCCTTCTGCTTCAGCGCCTTGAATTTCTTGCCTGCGGCCTGGATGCCCCAAAGCGTGCCCTGCACGTTGATACGCAGCGTGCGGTCGACCTGTTCCGGGGTTACGTCCAGCAGTGCGTCAATCTGTGCGATGCCGGCGTTGTTGACGATGATGTCGAAGCCGCCCAGGGTCTGGTGGGCATGGTCCACCGCCGCGACCACTTGCTCCAGCTTCGAGACATCGGCGACATACACCGAGGCCTTGCGCCCCAGTGCAACGACTTCGGCCGCCACCGCTTCAATCTTCGCGCTGTTGATGTCCACCAACGCAATGTCGGCGCCGTCCCGCGCCAGGCGCAGGGCGATGGCCCGGCCGATGCCTTGCCCGGCGCCGGTCACCAGTGCAACTTTTCCAGCGATACTCATGACGATCTCCTTCAACGGTGAGAGAAGCCTTGTCTATCGCAGTTGCCAGGGGCCGCTGTCGAGCAGCAGCAGGATTGATCTGCGGGCTGAGACGGGACGTCTCAAAGCGAACCATTCTCGAAAACTTGTAAAACGCCGCCGTTATGCCTAGCTTATGCGCCCTCCGCTCTGCGCTCTCAGGCCTTCCCCCATGGTTTTGCGTCTTCGCCCCGCTGCCCCTTCACGTTTTGCCCTCGGCCTGTTGCTCAGCGCAGGTATTGGAAGCAGCCAGGCGGCTGATATCGAGCTGCCGGAGGTGAAGGTCCAGGGCCAGGATGAATCCGGCTATAACACCGACACCGCGTCGGTGGGCGCTTTCAATGAGGCGCCGTTGCTCGACACGCCGGCCTCGATCGCGGTGTTCAACGAGTCGTTGATCAAGGACCAGCAGGCGCGCTTGCTCAGCGAAGTGCTGCGCAATGACGCCTCGGTGGGCGACAGCTATGCGCCCATCGGCTACTACGAAAACTTCGTGGTGCGCGGTTTCTCGCTGAATGCCGCCAGCAGCTACAAGATCAATGGCCGCACCATCACCGGCGAGCAGAACGTTGCCCTGGAGAACAAGCAGCGCGTGGAGCTGCTCAAGGGATTGTCGGGTATGCAAAGCGGGATTTCCGAGCCCAGCGGCGTGATCAATTACGTGACCAAGCGCCCGGAGGATGTGCGCTCGGTGACGGTGTCCACCGATGATCGCGGCAGTGGTTACCTGGCCACCGACGTGGGCGGCTGGTTTGGCAGCGAGCAGCAGTTCGGCCTGCGCGCCAACGTGGCCCATGAAGACCTGCATTCCTATGTCGAACATGCCAATGGCCACCGGGATTTCCTGTCCCTGGCGTTCGACTGGAACATCAGCCCCGACGCGGTATTGCAGCTGGATGCCGAGTATCAGAACAAGCAACAGCGCTCGGTGCCGGGTTATCAGTTGCTGGGCGGGACCGAGGTGCCGCACCACGCGTCGCCGAAAAAACTGCTGGGGCATCAGAGCGGTGCGAATCAGGTAGGGATTGATTCGCTGAACCTCAACGGCAAGTTTGAATATCGCTTCAGTGACCAGTGGAAAGGCAGCGTCAGCGCGGCGCGCAGCAAGGTGGTGATTGATGATTACAGTTCGTTTGCGTGGGGCTGCTACGGGTCCGCGAGCTGTGCCGGGGCCAAGGTACCGAACTACTTCAGCCCGGAAGGCAACTACGATATCTATGACTTCCGCAGCCCTGATGACACCCGGCGCGATGATGAAATCCAGGCCGCGATGACCGGGTTGTTCAATACCGGTGGCCTGGGGCATGAGTTGACGTTTGGCAGCAGTGCGTTTCGGCGAGTGGTGGACAAGCGCGAATCGGTCAACGAGATGATTGGCTCCGGCAATATCAATCAGGACCCGGAAAACTTCGCGCCCACCGATAAGCCCCTGAACGATAGTCATCGCAACCTCGACAGCCGCCAATACGGCCTGTTCGTCACCGACCGCATCAGCTTCAACGAGCAATGGCAGACCATCGTGGGCGGCCGCGAAGTGCGCCTGGACGAAAAGGCTTTCGATGATCAGGGCAACGAGTCGCGCCACACCCGGCAGTATGTGTTCCTGCCCCAGGCGGCGCTGATCTACAAACCGATTGAAAACCTGTCGCTCTACACCAGCTACAGCAAAGGCCTGTCCCTGGGCGGTACCGCGCCGTGGTTTGCCCTGAATAAAGATGAAACCCTCGCCCCGACAGTTTCCCGCCAGATCGAAGCCGGGGTGAAATACGACTGGCGCCGCATCAGCTTTGCCGCCGCGATCTTCCAGACTCGCCAGGCCTATCAATATGCCAGGCCGGATGACGCCGGCGACTACACCTACGTGCAACAGGGCGAGCAGAAAAACACCGGCCTGGAATTGTCCGCCAACGGCTGGGCCACCCAGCGCTTGCAGATCGCCGCCAGCGTCGCGGCCATCCGTGCACGGGTGACGGGCAGCGGCACGCCGGAATACGAAGGCCATCAGGCGATCAACGTGCCGAAACTGCGGGCCAGTCTGTACGCCGACTACGCCCTGCCCTGGGTCGACGGCCTGGCGCTGCTCGGCGGCGTGCAATACAGCGCCAACAAGTACGCCAATCGCACCGGTGATGTGGAAGTGGGCGACTACGCCATCGTCAACGTCGGCAGCCGCTACACCACCAAACTCGATGGCTATGAAACGGTGTTTCGCCTGAGCGTCGACAACCTGTTCGACAAGCGTTACTGGCGCGATGCTGGCGAATACATGGGCGATGACTACCTGTTCCAGGGTGCGCCGTTGACGGCGCGCTTGAGTGCAACAGTTAACTTCTAGAAGAACAAAGGTGGGAGCCGTCGAGCTTTAGCGAGGCCGCGATGGCGGTGGATCAGCCGATATCAATATTGACTGTGCCGCCACCATCGCAGCCTCGCCGGGGCTCGACAGCTCCCACACTGGATCTGCTTCTTAGGTTGAATACGGTTCCTTAACCGCCTAGACCGGACATTTCTGCTCCATCGCCCGATCAACCAACAACACCGTCAACTCCAGCAACTGCCCGATGGCCAGTAACTGACAACGTTGCTTGTCGTCCATTGTCTCCGCCAGATCCTGAACAAGGCCGCACGCGCCATTAAGGGTCTCATAGGCGTTGGCCAGCAGCGCCTCCGTATTGGCGGCAGCATTGATGGAAAACAGTGGAAGGTAGCCGTTGGTGTGTGGCGGAGGTGGAAGAGCGTGACGGGCAGCGCGACTCGCAGCGTCCAACAGCGCTGCTGAATCTTTAGGCGGGGGATTCGGCGTGACTTTGTGCATGACATATCTCCAAGTTTGGCTGGAGCTGCACCTAATCGCCGCGACGCGATGGAAGGTGGCAGCTGTACGCAGGTTCGCGGACCGAGAACTTGGAACTCGGCATACCCGAAGGTATCCCACGCACAGCTGCCATAACACGAAACGCCGAACACCAAAGTGTCCGGCGCAAAGCGGTGGCAATTATGCATCAAGTTAGCGGGCCGCGAAGCCCGATTGCTGAGTGTCAGCAACCGGGGGAGGTTAATCTGCGGTCCAAATCGAAGCAATCCCGGCATCTCGTGGGAAAATTCTGTGGGTCTGCTACGCAGCCCAGCGGGAGCAAGCTCCCTCGCCACAGGTGACGCGGGGTTATTTAGGCATCTTGCGAAAACCCACCGCCAGACGGTTCCAGCTGTTGATGGTGGCGATCGCCACGCTCAGGTCGACTTGCTCTTGCGGGCTGAAGTGGGCGGCCAGTTCGGTGAAGTCTGCATCCGGTGCGTGGGTCTGGCTCAGCAGGGTCAGGCTTTCGGCCCAGGCCAGCGCGGCGCGTTCACGGGGGGTGAAGAACGGCGTTTCACGCCAGGCCGACACGGTGTACAGGCGGCGCTCGGTCTCGCCCCCCTTGCGGGCGTCGGCGGTGTGCATGTCGAGGCAGAAGGCGCAGCCGTTGATCTGCGACACACGCAGGCGCACCAGCTCCAGCAGCGGCAGTTCGATGGACAGTTTGCCGACGGCAGCCTCCAGGGCCAGCATGGCTTTCATGGCATCCGGGGAAGCGGTGTAGAAGTCGGTACGAGCTTGCATGGTGATACTCCAGAACAGTGGGGATTGGTGTCTAGAGTAGTGACGAGGGGGCATTGGACAAATAGCCAATCCGGGGAAAGATCAGGTAGCCAATGGGGCCAATCCTGACGATCACCCCGGCCCTGCGCCTTCACCGCGAAACGCACTGGGGCTCAGCCCGGTCCAGCGCTTGAACGCCCGCCGAAAACTGCGCACATCGCTGTAGCCAACTTCCTCGGTGATCCGTTCGATGGACAACCCCGGGTTGCTCAGCAAGCCCATGGTCCTTGCCCTGCGCACCTGTTCCAGCAAGCCCTCGAACGTCAGCCCATGCTCGGTCAGGCGCCGGCGCAAGGTACGCCCGCTCATGTTCAAGTCACTGGCGACCTTTTCCAGCTGGCTGCCCTGCAAATCCCGGGAAATCGCGCGCTCCACCGCCTGGATCAAATCCATTTTCTGATGCAGTTGCGCGCTTTCCAGTTCCAGCAGTTCCAGGGCCTGGCGCAAGGCCAGGGCATGGTGATTGGGCAGCCGCACATCCAGCCAGTGGCTGGCCAGGACCATGCGGTTATGCAGGCAGCCAAAACGCACATCCGCACCCAACAGCTGGTGATAGTCAGCGACATAGCTGGGCGCGGCGTGGATAAATTCGACCCGCAGCGGCATGAAGCCCTCGCCCACCAGGGCGCGGCCATACACCATCAGGCTGGCGAAGAACTCCTCGGCGGCAAACACCTGCACCTCGGCGTAGGGCAGCAGGCATTCGATATCGACGAAAACTTCCTGGGGGCCTTCATGGGTGCGCGAGGTGGCGATACCACCGGAGGTGTGCTGATGACGTTCCCCGATGGCAAACGCATCGCGCAACGTCTTGCACAGTGAAATCACATGGCCGAGCAGGCCCAGGGTGCCGAGTACGTTCTGATGGCCTACCCACAGGCCCAGCCCCTGGTCGGGCAACACCTTGAGTGCACGCTGGATCATCGCTACCGCCTGGCGATAGGAAATGCGCTGGGCCGGGTCGTCCAGGTCGGCCAGGGTGAATCCCAGGCCACGGCACAGGTGCTCGGCGCTCGCGCCTTTTTGCGCGACCACTTGGCCGAGGGTTTGCAACAGAAATGGCGAGACCAGGGCCAGATCATAGTGCGGATCAACGGCTTTCCTTTGCATGGATCTTCGATTCCCGACTGAGTGCTTCAGTTCTTGTTTTGGAAACATCCTGACAATCATAGGCTCTTGCAAGAACTGCTGCACTCTGGATGAAAGCTGTCCGCCAAAGTCCCCCTATGTGGCCGCCAATACCCTGCCCCGCCGGGCGCCGAGGGCTTATTTCTATAGGCAGCGTCGTCCTGATAATAATAATGAGCCCAGACATGAACACGACCCGTGCGTTTTACCCCGTGCAACTCGCCCTGTTGACCCTCATCAGCCTGCCGGCCCTGGCCACCGAAGGCGGCGTCGACAACATCGGCCCCGGCACCGATGGCTTCTACATCCTGCCGCTGGACGTCAACAACCTGCCCGACCACATGTTCGCCTTCAACATCTATTACAACCATTACGAAGCCAGGAAGCTCGATATCAGCTCGTTGGGTGGCAAGGTGCCGGACGTGAAGATCAAGTCCGACGCGATCATCCCGCGCCTGGATTACCTCAGTCCGTTGCGGGTATTCGGCGGGCGCCTGGGCGGCTACATCGCCCAGCCGTACCTGAAGCAACAGGTGTCGCTGTTCGGCATGTCCGACACCCGGGAAAGCATGGGCGACACCACCGTGGCGCCGATCATCCTCTGGGACCTGGGCAAGAACCTGACAGTGGGCACCGCCCTGGAAATCACCCTGCCCACCGGCGAATACGACGCCACGCGCCTGGCCAATACCAGCAACAATTTCTACACCTACAAACCGTTGGTGTCGGCGACCTGGATGCCCAACGAGCGCACTGAGCTGTCGATCAAGACCACCTACAGCTTCAACAAGGAAAACCCCGACACCCATTACCGTTCGGGGCAGATTTTTCACTTCGACTACTCGGCCAGCTACAAGGTGACGGATAACCTCAGCCTTGGGCTCAACGGCTACTACCTCAAGCAGACCACCGACGATAAGCAATACGGGCATACCGTGGTGAACATCTATGGCGAAGATGTGGATGACGGGGTCAAGGGCCAGGTGTTTGCGATCGGTCCGGCGGTGTATTTCACCTTCCTCAAGTATGCGAGTGCCGAGGTGCGCTGGGCCAAGGAGTTTGATGTGCAGAACCGGCCGGAAGGCGACATGTTGTGGGCGAAGTTGACGATTCCGTTTGCCCTGTAAACCCGGCAAAAACTGTAGGAGCGAGCTTGCTCGCGAAAAACGTCAACGATAACGCGGGCCGTCTGGATGAACGCGTCGTCCTTGGGTTTTTCGCGAGCAAGCTCGCTCCTACAGTGGGACGGCGTTGTCAGGTGTAGACCGGCCAGGTATCGACGATTTTCCCGCCCCGTACTGCCAGCAAATCGCCGAACTGCAGCAGCACAAACTCACTCTGGGTCGGGCGCAGAAACACCTGGTCTTCCACGTTCAGCCCCACCTTGGGCGAACCATTGACCATCTCCTGATTGGAGCTGCGCCCGTACAGTTCATTGCTCTGCAACCCCCTGGGCGATTCAAACTCCGCCATCCAGTTGCCCCCATAAATAAAGAACGTGGCGCGCTGATTCGCATCCCACCACGAGAACAACCGCGACTTGCCGTCCAGCGCCGGAATGTCCACCGGCCCGGTGCTTTTCAACACGGGCGTGGCGATATAGGCCGCCGGCACATGCTCGCTCAGCGACGGCAAGTCATAGTGCGTCGGCTTGAGCAACGCCGTGCCCACCGACACCTCGCTGCTGAGCTTCTCCTGCTCGTGAATGCGATAGCTCGGGCTGCCTGCCGTATTCAACGTCAGCCCGTCGCGCCACAGCGGCGCAAAGTGCTGGCGGGTGTAATCCACATAGCCGTTGTAGCGCTGCATGACTTTGTCGAACAGGTCCTGGGGCGAGCCGAGAATCCCCGGCACGCCCATGCCCACGAACGGGTCGTAGCCCATGAACCCACTGAATTCCAGCTGCTGCGGATGAGCGCTGATCAGCGTGAGCATTTGCCCCAGTACCGCGTTGTCGCTGATGCCGCCGCGATGCAGGCCCACATCCAGCTCGATATTGACCCGCAGTTTGGTGCCCAGCCCCTGGGCCAGCGCCAGGTATTGTTGCAGGCGCTCGGGCGTGTCCAGCAGCCATTGCAGCTGGCGGGACGGGTCGAACGGGCCCTTGTGGGTTTGGTAAAACAACTCGGCGGAACGCACCGGCAACGGCTTGCCCAGCAGGATGTCGGCGTCGGGAAACACCTGGGCGTCGTGATTCAGAAATGGCTGATGAAACGACATCAAGCGCTGGGTGCCGGCTCGCTTGGCGATGTACGCCAGCAGCCCCGGCGACGGCAGGGATTTCTCCACCAGCCGCAGATGTTTGCCGCCGCGCTGCACTGACTGCATCACCACGTCGATGTTGTGGTCCAGGCGATCGAGGTCGATCAGCATCACCGGGCGCATCGGCCCATGGGCCTTGAGTTCCTGGTTGAGGCTGCGGAAATACTCGGTGTAAGGGCTGCCCCGGTCGCCCGGCCTCAGCAAGATGGCACCACCCACCAGCAACACGCCGGTGCCGAGCATGAAATGTCTGCGGTTCATCAGGCCACTCCCAGAATAGACGACAGGTGCGCATTGAGGAATTTGCCGCTGGGGTCCAGCTCGCGGCGCACTCGGGTAAATTCCTCCCAGCGCGGATACAGCGGCTGCAAGGTGCGCGCATTGAGGGTGTGCAACTTGCCCCAGTGCGGGCGACCGGCGTATTTCCAGAAGATCGGTTCTACGGCGGCGAAGAAGTTGTGGTGGTCCATGGTGTAGTGCTGGTGCACGGAAATCGAACAGCTGTCGCGGCCCTCGAACATGCTCAGCGGAATGTCATCGGCCTTGACGTAGCGGTACTCGATGGGAAACCAGGTGCGCAGGTCCTTGTCGTTGATCAGCTTGAGGATTTCCCGCAGACATGCCGGTCCGTGCTCGGCGGGCACCGAATATTCCATCTCGTTGAAACGCACGTTGCGCACGTTGGCGTACACCTGGAACGACTCGGCCACGCGGTCATCGAAGCTGGCAAAAAAGCGCAGGCTGTTGAGCAAGGTACGCCGGGCCTCGGGGAAATCGCTGCCGTATTTGTCGAGTTTCTCGATGATCGATACAAACTCGTTGCCGCCCGCCTCCGCCGGGTCGATGGGCGGGGTTTCGGGGTCGGTGGTTTCGTTCAGGGCGATGGACAGGGCGTAGTCGGAATGGGTCACCACGAGCATTTCCCAGTGCTGGTTTTCCCGGGTGTTCTTAGCCACGTCCTCCAGCAGTTCTTCAGTCTTGGCGATCCACTGGCGCTCCCTCAGGCGGTACGGTGCGCGGTTTTGCAGGCGGACCTGGGTGGCCACGCCGAGGGCCCCGAGGGACACCCGCGCGGCACTGAACACCTCGGGGTGGCGCTTGGCGTCGCATTCCAGCACCTCACCCTGGGCGGTCACCAGTTGCAGGCCGGTGACGCAACCGGAATATGAGGTGAAGCCCACACCGGTGCCATGAGTGGAAGTGGAGATCGCCCCGGCCAGGGTCTGGTAGTCGATATCCGCCATGTTCGGCAGCGCCTGCCCGACGTCTTTCAAGGCCTGGCCCATGCGCGACATCGGCGTGCCGGCGGCGAAGGTGGCCTGCACGGTTTGCGGGTCGTGATCCAGCAGGCCATTGAAGTAACTCAGGGACAGCAACGTGCCGTCGGTGGGCACCAGGGCACTGAACGAATGGCCCGAGCCCACCGGCCGCACCTTGCCCGGTGCCTGGCCGATGACCTGCACCAGTTCATCAAGGTTCTTCGGCGCCAGCCGCGCCAGGGGCAGACAGGTTTGCGCCCCCGACCAATTGCGCCAGGGAATCAGCCGCGGTGCCCGGGCCAACTGGGCCAGCACCGGGTTACTGGTCAATGCCATGAACGCGCCGGCTACCGCGCCGCGCTGCAATAATTCTCGCCGTGAAAGCCCCATCGCCTACCCCGTTATTCTTATTGGATGTGTTGACCCGACATAAAGCTGATCAGCCCCAGGAATTGCTCTTCGGAGCACTGCACGCACATCCCCATCGGGGGCATGCCGTTGTAGCCGTTGATGGTGTGGTCCAGCAGGGTGTCCGGGCCCTGGGCGATGCGCGGGCTCCAGGCCGGGCCGTCACCGGTCAGCGGCGCACCGGAGGCCGGGTTGGCGTGGCACAGCTTGCAACTGGTGTCGTAGACCTGGGCCAGGGCTGCGTCGCTCGGCATGGCATTGGCCGCCGTGGCACGTTCGGGGGGATGTTTCGGTTTGTCGCCACAGGCTGTCAGCAGGCAGGTCACGGCCAGCAGCAGACTGATGCGACGGGGGTTGATTGCCCGCATAGCCACCTTCTCTCTTATTGTGTGAAAGCGTGATCCACACTAAGGCAGCCAGGGCGCGGCGTTGAGGGTATTGGGGGACAGAAAGGGGGGCTTGGGCGGACAGTTGATTGAGCCGCAACGCCGATCAAATGTGGGAGCGGGCTTGCTCGCGAATGCGGTGTATCAGTCATCAGATCTGTTACTGATACACCGCATTCGCGAGCAAGCCCGCTCCCACCGTTAGAATCGAGGTGGGCTTAGAAGGCTATACCGACCTTGAACCCGTACTCGTCACGCTTGAGCTTGGTGTTGTCGGCCACGTACGAATCGTCATCGAGCTTGTACTCGGTGCGGGTGTAGTACAGGCCCGCCATCACTGGCAGATCGCCTTTCTGGTTCATCAGCAGGCTGACTTCGGCGTACGGGTTGGTGCGGTCCTTGAGGTCCACGGTGTCGCTGCCGATGCCGTCGACCTTGAGCTTGGCGCGGCCGTCGATGGTATGGCGGG
>NZ_AKVH01000046.1:0-20122 GCF_000278565.1 Pseudomonas sp. Ag1 | reverse complement strand
ATAGTGTCCACTAAAAAATGGTGTCCACTATCTTGGCCAATTTGGAGGGCTGTCAGGAGAGGGTGCTGGCCGGACGGTTACGCTTCATCTCCATTGACATGAGTGTATGGGCGTTTGCCGAGCGAGGGGAATACATGGCGTTCGAGTGCGCCAAGTATCCTTTTGGCCGTACCAGCATCCCAGCCGCTCAGGCGAGACGTGTGCCACTCCCTTGCCATTGCCTCAAAGGTATCGTTGGCCGCATCGATCTCGGAGGCTTGACGAGCTTTCTTGGAGGTGATCGGGTTCTTACCTTCCGATGCGTCTGCGCGTAGATCAGCTGCTTTCTGTCGAGCGAAAGCGCCGCCCACTTCCGGGTAGCCACCAAGACCAAGCCATGACCATTTTCCGTCCGGCTTCTTGTAGCGTAACTCCCAGGACTTTTGGCCGTTTGGCTTGACCCTGAAATACAGCCCTGGGCTGTCTAGTTCGCGGTATGCCCCGGCCTCAGGCTCCAGGCTGGAAAGTGTAGTGTCAGCGAGAGGGCGCCGCTTGATGTCGGTGCGTTTCATCCTTGTATGCCTCCAGTTCAATTATTTATGAAACATACACGTGGGCATACACGGTGGGGAAGGATAGGGGTAGATAGAGGTGGATAGCCAGAAACAAGAAAGCCCGCACTAGGCGGGCTTCTTGAGGTGATTCATAGACTGCTGTAGACATCTATGGATCGGTACTTGGTGGCTACACAGGGACTTGAACCCCGGACCCCAGCATTATGAATGCTATGCTCTAACCAACTGAGCTATGTAGCCAAGTGGCGCGCATTATTCGCGGAGAACGGGAATGCGTCAAGCGCTTTTTTTGAAAATTTATCTACGCTATCAACTGTTTAACGGGAAACACCGGGTTTGGTGACGAGCGGTTGGGGTTTGCGCAGGTCCCAAGGCAGCGAAGATCAAAAGGTGGGAGCGGGCTTGCTCGCGAATGCGGTGTGTCAGTCAGCAGAGGTATTGGCTGGTCCACCGCCTTCGCGAGCAAGCCCGCTCCCACATTTGATCTGCGGTGTTCTGGCGTTCGCGCGTCAGGTTTTGCGCGGGTGCAGGCACTCTATCGAGCGGTCGACCATGGCCTTGGCGATTTCCAGCAGGTGCCACACGGCGAGGACTTTCGCACGCTCGGGGCTTTGCAGTTGTTCGCCACAGTCGAGCGCGGTGGCCGAGGCGCTGTGCAGCAGGTCAGCAGTGAAGAGCAGGGAGTCTTCGAAGCTGATTTCGTCGCTGATGGCGTAGAAGTTTGTCGAGGGTTGCGGCGGGTCGGTGGGCAGGTAGTGGTCGAGCGCTCGGTTGAAGGCGGCGCGGTCTTTGGCTTGGTCACGGGGTGGGTCGGGGACGATCTTGAACATGGTGTAGCTCCTATTGACCTGAAGAAGCTGCCACCGTCGCTGCTAAACGAGAAGGGTGGCGGCTGTACGCGGGTTAGCAGACCAGTCAATAGGAAAACCGGCGCACCCGAAGGTGCCCCACGCACAGCCACCATAAACTGGGGCGTAAAGCGTGTGCCTATTGAGTTCAGGCTGCTAAACCCGATCACTGAAAACCAGCGACGGACCGAAGACTAGCCACCGACTCCCCCAGGCACAAGGCCGAAAGATTCTCTAGGAAACGTCCCGCAAATTAAAGGGATTCATCTTGCTGGCCCTTTACAAACCATGACCGCTGCATCGATTCATCTACTCGTTAGCCTGCTAACGGGATAGCCTTCCTGCACCCAAAAGTGGCACATTGTCGCACCTGCACCTGTGCATCCATCTGCTGTACGGAAAACCTCCCATGGCTCTGAGCAATTCCCAGCCCTCCGTGGCTACGGCGCCTGCCGCCGGGCAAACCAGCCCGTTGGTGATGCGTGTAATCGGCGCGGTGGCGCTGGCGCATTTGATCAATGACTTGATCCAGTCGGTACTGCCCTCGATCTACCCGATGCTCAAGGCCAATTACGGCCTGACGTTCACCCAGGTCGGCCTGATCACCCTCACGTTCCAGCTCACCGCGTCCCTGCTGCAGCCGTGGGTGGGTTATTACACCGATCGCCATCCCAAGCCGTACCTGTTGCCCTGCGGAATGATCTGCACGCTGGTGGGCATCCTGATGATGTCCCAGGTGGGCAGCTTCCCGTTGATCCTGCTGGCGGCGGGGTTGATCGGCATCGGCTCGTCGACCTTCCACCCGGAAGCCTCCCGCGTGGCGCGCCTGGCCTCGGGCGGGCGTTATGGTCTGGCGCAGTCGACGTTCCAGGTGGGCGGTAATGCCGGCTCGGCCTTCGGCCCGTTGCTGGCGGCGGCGATCATCATTCCGTTCGGCCAGGGCAATGTGGCCTGGTTCGGCCTGTTCGCGGTGTTTGCGTTGTTTGTGCTGTATGCGATCAGCCGCTGGTACGCGCACCACTTGAACCTGTTCAAGCTCAAACAAGGCCAGGCGGCCACTCACGGCCTGTCCAAGGGCCGGGTGCTGAGCGCGCTGGTGGTGCTGGGGCTGCTGGTGTTTTCCAAGTACTTCTACATGGCCAGTTTCACCAGTTACTTCACCTTCTACCTGATCGAGAAGTTCGACCTGTCGGTGGCCAGTTCCCAGCTGCATCTGTTCCTGTTCCTCGGCGCGGTGGCGGCGGGCACGTTCTTTGGCGGGCCGATTGGCGACAAGATCGGCCGTAAGGCGGTGATCTGGTTTTCGATCCTCGGCGTGGCGCCGTTCACCTTGCTGCTGCCTCATGTGGACCTGTTCTGGACCAGCATCCTGAGCGTGGTGATCGGCTTTATCCTGGCTTCGGCGTTCTCGGCAATTGTGGTGTACGCGCAAGAGTTGGTGCCGGGCAATGTGGGGATGATCGCCGGGGTGTTCTTCGGTCTGATGTTCGGTTTTGGCGGGATCGGTGCGGCGTTGCTGGGGCACCTGGCAGACATCCACGGCATCGAGTACGTGTACACGCTGTGCTCGTTCCTGCCGCTGTTCGGGGTGTTGGCGATTCTGTTGCCGCGTACCAAAAAGGCCTGATACCAGGTCAATCGAGTCGGGCAGATATCCCTGCTGCCCAACGCTTGCGTCAAACGGGTAAATCAACTGCTCCTGCAAAGGGTGTCGGCGTTGCGCCGGTGCCCTGATTTACGCCTACAGCGGGTTGTAGGTGGCCCGCTTCAGGTGTTCGCGCGCCCGGGACAAACGTGAGCGCACGGTGCCAATGGGGATGTCCATGGCGTCGGCGGTGTCCTGGTAGCTGCCGTCGGTCTCCAGTGAGGCGTACAGCGTTTTACGCATTTCCAGCGGCAAATCCGTGATCGCCCGCAGGGTTCTTTCGAGCTTGCGGTTGACCTCGAACTGCCAGTCCAGGTTGTTGTTGTCTTCCTGCCCATGCCACAGCGCCTCATCGAACTCGCAATGCACCGGCTTGGCATACATGCGCCGAAAGTGATTGCGGATCAGGTTCTGGGCAATCCCGCACATCCACGTGCTGATGGTGGCCTGGCCGCTGAAGCGGTCTCGGCTGCGCCAGGCCTCCAGGTACGTCAGTTGCAGAATATCGTCTGCATCTTCCGGGTTGAGTACGCGTTTATGAATGAAGCGCCGGAGTTTCTTGTGGTGGTCTTCCGACAGGTTCTGGATGGAGCGGTGCGGGTCAGGTGTAAGGTGAACTAAAACATCGATAGGGATATCCATGATTTTTTCCTCAGGGTAGACACGGTCGAAATGATTTCGACGGGAACCCTCTTAGCACTGCCTGTGCCAAGGGAAATAAATTCATAAGCAATTGATTTATATAAATAAATATCTTGTTTCCAGGCTTTTTTGTGCAAGGTTTTGCACAAGTGGCTGCGGGCGCGTGCCGATCTTTTCACATGCCCGGTATCGTCGATAAACATGGAACCGTAACGGGATTGCCAGCCACACAAGGAAACGAAACTTCCTGTCCAGGCATCTCCATGAAACTTGATCCTTCTATTGATGTGCAAAAAAACCAGAGCCTGGATCAGCCTGTTCCAGCGAGTATTGATAACCCGCCAGTTCGCCAGGCACCCGCCGGGACGGCGGTCGACAATTTCGAGGCGCTGTTCGGCCTGGAGGTTGAACTCAACAGCAAGGCCTTGAGCCGGCGTATGTTGGGTCTGGGCGTGACGCCTGTGGCGCAGTTGACACAACTCTATGAGCAACTGGGCCATCCCGCTCAGGCAACACTGGCGACCATTGCGCGCTCCATCAGGGTTCAACTGTTGCTCAAGCCCAGCCTCGAGAAGTTGCTGGAGCTGACAGGAAACGACCCGGCCCGTACGTTTGTCGTACTCAAGCAGGTGGCTGCGCAGGCACAAGCTGAAGCGCGTACCTCCGAGGCGGCGCTGGCCAGCGATGCCCTGGCGCGGCTGGAGGTCCGCTTCAAGCCGCAGATCCAGGCCGGCTTGAACATCGCGCAGGCCTTGCAGGCAAGCAGTGACGACCCGAGTTTGCGGCAGGCGGTACGCAGTGTGTATTACGCCAGCGTGGTCGCCCGGCAATCGCTCGCCAGCATGATGCAGGCGCTGTTGGGGTTGTTCGGTGGCGATGAGTTTGGCCGCGGGTTGAAATTGATGCGTCGGGCCCTGGCAGACGACATTGCGGCGTATTGCCCTTCGCTCCCCACCGCCCAGCTGCGCACCTTGCTGTTGGGGTTGAGCAGTTGTGGTCAACTGGGCAGTGTGCTGGCCAGCTGCCGTGACTTGATCGATCGGCTGGCCGTATTGCACCCCGAAATTGATCGGGACACCGTAGCGCTGCTGCAGCGCATTCTCGGTTACGCGGGCACGGGCATCGCGTCTGCCGAAGTCCAGCGCCTGGCCTGCGAGTTGGGTGGGCCGGCATCATCCGTACAGATTGTTTCGCTCAATGCCCTTTACCCCGTGCTCGGGAGCCTGCCCCTGGCGTTGTGGCGCGACAGCAAGGGCCGCCAGGAAGCGTTGCACAATTTCATGGTGGTAATGGATGAGTACGCTCGCATCGAACGAGGCTCCCGGCATGTCGGCGCGCTGCCGATAAACCACTCATGAGTGCGCTGCGGGCAGTCAACGCAATACTGCTCAAGGTTGCACAACGCGCCGAGGTGCTGGGTGCGGTCGTGATCCTGGGCATTGTGTTCATCTTTATCGTGCCGTTGCCGACCTGGCTGGTGGATATCCTGATTGCCGTCAACATTTGCATTTCGTGCCTGTTGATCGTGCTGGCGCTTTACCTGCCCGGGCCGCTTGCGTTTTCCTCGTTTCCGTCGATCCTGCTGTTGACCACCATGTTCCGCCTGGCGTTGTCGATTGCGACCACGCGCCTGATCCTGCTGGAGCAGGACGCCGGTGACATTGTGGAGGCCTTCGGCAACTTCGTGGTGGGGGGCAACCTGGCGGTGGGGTTGGTGATCTTCATGATCCTGACCATCGTCAACTTCCTGGTGATCACCAAGGGTTCGGAGCGTGTCGCCGAAGTGGCGGCGCGCTTCAGCCTGGATGCCATGCCCGGCAAGCAGATGTCCATCGACAGCGACTTGCGTGCCGGCCTGATCGATGGTGGACAGGCGCGCGACAAACGCGAGCAGTTGTCCCGTGAGAGCCAGCTGTTCGGGGCGATGGACGGGGCCATGAAGTTCGTCAAGGGCGATGCCGTGGCCGGGCTGATTATCGTGGTGATCAACTTGCTGGGCGGGTTCAGCACCGGCATGTTCCAGCATGGCATGAGCGCCGCCGACTCCATGGCGCTGTATTCGGTACTGACGATTGGCGATGGCCTGATTGCGCAGATTCCCGCACTGCTGATCTCCCTGACCGCCGGCATGATCATTACCCGTGTAGCACCGGCCGGGGCGAATAAAGGGGCCAATAACATGGGCGCCGAAATCGCCCGGCAAATGACCAGTGAGCCCAAGAGCTGGATCATTGCTTCGATCGGCATGCTGGCTTTTGCAGCGCTTCCGGGCATGCCGACGGTGGTCTTTATCCTCATTTCGCTGATGACGGGCTCGCTGGGTTATTACCTTATGCGTCAGCGTCAAAAGCAGGACGCGCCCGCAGATGCGGCGGCTGACGCCGTCCCGGCGGAGATCAACGGTGACGAAGACCTGCGCGCCTTTGATCCATCCCGGCCTTACTTGCTGCAGTTTTCATCGGGCCTGCAGGGCTCTGACCGAACAGCGCAAGTGGTTCATGGCATTCGCCAGGCCCGAAACCGCCTGGTTGCCCATATCGGCCTGACACTGCCGCCGTTTAACGTCGAGTTTATTCCCGCCTTATCCGACGATGAGTTTCGCTTTTGCGTGCACGAAGTCCCTGTGATCAAAGCTACCTTCGGTGATCGGGTCGCGGTGGAATCGGCGGCGCTGGGCGTCGAGCCACAAGCAGGTACCCAGGGTCTGGCGGAGCGAGACGAGCAAGACTGGTTATGGTTGGCGTCCGATGATCCGCTGCTCGACGATGCACAGCTTGAACGCCATACCGCCCATGACTTGATCATCGAGCGCATGACACGGGCGATGCTGCTCAGCGGGCCGCAGTTTCTCGGTATCCAGGAGTGCAAGTCGATTCTCAGCTGGCTCGAGTTCAACCAGCCGGAGCTGGTTCAGGAGCTGCAGCGGATCATGCCGCTTTCGCGCTTCTCTGCCGTGTTGCAGCGCCTGGCCAGCGAGGGCGTTCCGCTGCGCGCGGTGCGGTTGATTGTCGAGTCGTTGATCGAGTACGGCCAGCATGAGCGTGAAGCGGATGCCCTGGCCGACTATGCGCGAATCGCCCTCAAGTCGCAGATTCTGCACCAGTACAGCGAAGCTGATGGCCTGCACGCCTGGTTGTTGTCACCGCATACCGAGAATGTCCTGCGCGAGGCGCTGCGCCAGACCCAGACCGGGGTGTTCTTTTCCCTCGACAACGACAGCAGTGCGACGCTGGTGAGCTTGCTCAAGCAAGCCTTTACCGTGCGGGCCAAGAGCAAAAGTGTGCTGCTGGTTGCGCAAGACTTGCGCAGCCCCTTGCGGACATTGCTTGTGGAAGAGTTCAACCATGTGCCGGTGTTGTCGTTTGCCGAGTTGGGCAGTTCGTCGAAGGTCAAGGTGCTGGGGCGGTTTGACCTGAGTCATGACGATCTGCTGCGTGGGGCCGTGGCATGAGTACTGTTTTGGCGATTGCGCATTGCCTTGAAACGGACGGTGCTGCGTGGGGCCGGTTGGTCCGTGCGGCCATGAGGGCCTGACAATGTTTGAGCTACGAGTACTCGATGGTATGCACCAGGGGGCGGCGCTGCCGTTGTTCGGCGAGCAGTGGAGCATTGGTGCGCACCCTGACGCTGACCTGGCGCTATACGACCCGGGCATTGCCGAGCGTCATGTGCGATTGCAGTGTGTTGACCAGCGCTGGTCGGTGCAGGCCGAGGGAGGGGTGATGCAGGATGCCGCCGGCCTGATCCTGGCGCAGATTGCCGACCTGGCACTCAACACGACATTTTCGATTGGCAACGTTCGGCTCTGCGTCACCCGCGCCGACCAGCCCTGGCCTCAGCCGACGGTGACTGCCGAACAGGCGCCCACGCCTGCGGCCGAGCCCCTCGTGCCGCTGAAGCTTTCTTCAATTTCGAGCACGCAGCAGAAACGCTTGATCAGCCTGGTCGTCGTCGTTGCGGTCATCATCACCGCGCTGGGCATGACCACTAGCGGTGACCGCGAAGCCCAGGCGTCGTTGATGTCACCGGTGATCCGCAAGAACGAGCTGGCCTCACCTTTCGAGGTGCGCCAGCAGTTGCTCAGGATGCTCAGCGAGCGCGAATTGATCAACCGTATAAGCATCCAGTTGGTCAATGACCAGGTGCTGCTCGACGGCGATGTACTCCAGGAAGACATGGAGTTGGTATCGCGCATGCTCAGCCGGTTTGGCGAACAGTTCGATACCGCGGTGCCGGTGATGAGCCGGGTCAGGACTCGCGACGGAACGTTCCCTTTCAAGATTTTGCAGATTGTCGGCGGCCCCAACGGTCACGTGGTTCTGGAGCAGGGGAACCGACTGTTTGTGGGGGATGAAGTGGACGGCTTGCGACTGGTGCTGATCGATAACACCAAAGTGGTGTTCGACGGTAAGCAACGCTTCGAGGTGCGCTGGTGAGCCGTGACCTGCAAGCCCGTCTTGAGGCCTGGGAGCAACGCCAGTCGAGTGCGCTGGTCAGCTTCGCACCGGTGTCGGTGCGCGGTCGTATCCAGCGGGTGAACGGCATGTTGTTGCAATGCCGGCTGCCCCAGGCGCGCATCGGTGATTTGTGCCAGGTCGAAAAGTCCATCGGTGAATACATGCTGGCGGAGATCATCGGTTTCGACCAGCAGGATGCAGTGCTCAGTGCGTTGGGCAATCTTGAAGGCGTGCGCGTGGGTGCCAGTGTGCAACGCCTGGGGGTGCCACACCGGGTACGTGTCGGCGACGATTTGCTCGGCCAGGTGCTCGATGGGTTTGGCCGGCCGATTGCGGGCGATGGCCCCAGCGCCTTTGTGGAGGCCGACATCGCAGAGGCGAGCACGGTGTTGTGCGAGGCGCCGTTGCCTACCGAACGCCCGAGGATCAGCCGGGCGTTGTCCACCGGCGTACGCTCGATTGATGGACTGATCACGCTGGGAGAAGGCCAGCGCGTCGGCCTGTTCGCCGGTGCGGGGTGCGGCAAGACCACCTTGTTGGCCGAGATCGCCCGAAACGTTGAGTGCGATGTGATCGTGTTCGGGTTGATTGGTGAGCGCGGACGCGAGCTGCGGGAATTTCTCGACCATGAGCTGGATGATCAACTGCGCGCCAAGGCGGTGCTGGTGTGTGCCACCTCCGACCGCTCAAGCATGGAACGCGCCCGCGCGGCGTTCACTGCGACAGCGCTGGCCGAAGGGTTCCGGCGCAAGGGCCAGCGGGTACTGCTGCTGATTGACTCCCTGACCCGATTTGCCCGGGCCCAGCGTGAAATCGGCCTGGCCGCGGGCGAGCCCCTGGGCCGCGGCGGCTTGCCACCGTCGGTATACAGCCTGATGCCGCGCCTGGTGGAGCGGGCCGGGCTGACCCGTGACGGAGTGATTACCGCCATCTACACCGTGCTGATCGAGCAGGACTCGATGAACGATCCGGTAGCGGATGAAGTGCGCTCCCTGCTCGACGGCCACATCGTGTTGTCACGCAAGCTGGCCGAGCGTGGCCACTACCCGGCGGTGGATGTGCTGGGCAGCCTTTCGCGGATCTTGAGCAACGTCGCCACACCCGAGCATATAAGGGCGGGCACCGCCTTGCGCCGCTTGTTGTCGGCGTACCAGCAGATCGAACTGATGCTCAAGTTGGGCGAGTACCAACCCGGCAGTGATGCCCTGACCGACCTGGCGGTGGACAGCCGCCAGGCCGTCGATGGCTTTCTGCGCCAGGACCTGCGTGAGCCGGCCGCGATGGCGATGACGCTGGACCAATTGATGGAGTTGACCACCGATGTCCCTTTCTGAAATCGATACCTTGCGGCGATTGCGCAAGCACCGGGCTGACCGGGCGGAGCGCGCGCTGCGTGCCGCCAAAAGGCAACAGCAAGCGCTTCTGTTGCAGATCCGGCAGGCGGCGGATGCCCTTGAGCAGACCCGGCTGGACGAAGCCCGGAAAACTGCTGAGTTGCTGAGCAAGCATCAAGGGCAAGTGATCTCGTTCCAGGACATCAAGTCCTGGAATGCCCAGGAGCGCACGTTGTCCGCCGACACCCGCCGCGAAGAGGGGCAGTTACATGAGCTGCACGGCCAGCGCGATGAGCAGTTGATCCACATCGACAGCGCGCAGAAGCAGGTTACCCAGTGCTTGCGCGAGGTTGAAAAACTCCAGGAACTGTCCCTTTTGTTGGGGCAGGAAGAAGCCGTGCAGGAAGAAACATGACGCAAGTTCCAGTGAACAGTCCTGAGCGCCCGCGTCCGGGCGAGCCTCGGGATGAACGTGAACCCGGCCCGGGGGCGATAGTGCCATGGGAGCACGGACGGTTATTTGCCCAGCTGTTTGGCAACGATGATGAAGGGGGCGGTTTCGGTTCCGCCCTACCGGGAACCCCTGCATCAAGTCATGCCGCGATGATCGCGGCCATGACCGAGCAGTTGGTACCGCGGATTCACGCCGCTGTTCAGTGGCCTTTGCACGCTGTGCTTTACCTGCCGAGCCTGGGGCGGATCAACGCCAGCGTGCGCCGCGAGCAAGGTACCTGGAACGTTGAGCTGGAGGCGCAGGAAGAGCGCACCGCGCGCTGGCTGCCTGGGGTGCGCCAGCACCTTGAGGACGGGCTGGCCGGCGCGTTGGCGCAGCCTGTCACCGTACACCTGGCACATGTGGACCCGGCATGATCATGCCGTTTTTAACCTTGCCGGTGGTCAGCGGCGCCAATGTCGCGGCGCGGCGCAGGCTGGGGCGCGGCTTGCGCATGGCGTTTCAGGTCGCGGGGCAGAACGGTGAACTGTTGATGGAACCGGGCCGTGCCCCCGCAGGCGTCAAGCCGCTGTTTTTCGAGAGCGCCTGCGGGGTGCTGGCTTTCGCCGAACCAGGGCCGCTGTTCAGCCTGCTGGGGGAGTGCCCGGTGACGCTGGCAGAGGCCGACAACGATCCAGACTCGTGGTTCTGGGAACTGTTCCAGCACCACCTGAGCCCGCAGGTGCGGGGGCTGTTTGGCTTCCTGCGGTTGCTGCCGGCGCCCAGGAAATTGAACTTCGGTTGTCGCTTCACGGTGACGCTGGGGAAGTCCAGGGTCGTGGGTTACCTGTGGCTGACTCCTGAGCGCTTGCTGGCACTGTGCGAGGCCGGTCCGTGGCAGTCGATAGCGGGGCCATTGCCGGCGTCGTTCCAGTTGGCAGTGGCGATGACCCTGGGCCGCTTGAAGCTATCCATCACGCAATTGAGCGGTGTCCGTGCCGGTGACGTGGTGATGCTTGAGCAACCCTTTTTCGATGTGCAGGGCAATGGTCACCTGTATGTCGGCAAGCACCGGCTGCAAGGGTGCATTGATGATGAATCCGGGCCGTTGTGCCTGACGCTTGTTTCGATCGAGGAAACGTCCGTGGACGAGGATTTTGCAACATCGCAGTACCCGGGGGATGAGCTGGATGAACCGGTAGTGGATGTCTTTGGCCACGAGCCTTTCGATGAGTTGAACATGGCCCTGACGGTACGTTGTGGCACCCTGAACCTGACCCTGGGCGAACTGCGCAATCTCGCCCCCGGTGCGGTGTTGGGCATTGCCGGGTACGCGCCGGGCATGGCCGGGCTTTATTACGGCGACAGGCCGATAGGGCAAGGGCAGTTGGTGGAAGTTGATGGGCGCCTTGGTTTGCAGTTGTCCCGCGTGATTTTTTCGCGATGACATTTCAGGGGGTCGACCCTCTTGTCCTGGCGCTGTTTTTAGGTTCGTTGTCGCTGATGCCAATGCTGCTGATCATCTGCACATCGTTCTTGAAGATCGTGATTGTGCTGATGATCACCCGTAACGCCATCGGCGTGCAGCAGGTACCGCCGAGCATGGCCATCAACGGAATAGCACTGGCTGCGACACTGTTCATCATGGCGCCCGTGGGGTACCAGATTGCCGAGAACGTCAAGGCCTCGCCCGTGGACACGAGTAGCGTGGAAAGCCTTCTGGAAACCGGGCAGGCGGCCATACAGCCGTTGCGCGCGTTCATGCTGCGCAACACCGATGCAGATGTGTTGACTCACCTGCTGGAAAACAGTGCGCGCATGTGGCCGCCTGAAATGGCGCAGAGCACCCAGCGCGAAGACTTGATCCTGCTGGTCCCGGCCTTCGTGCTGTCGCAACTGCAGGCGGGGTTCGAGATCGGCTTTCTGATCTACATTCCGTTCATCGTCATCGATTTGATTGTGTCCAACCTGCTGTTGGCCCTCGGTATGCAGATGGTCTCGCCCATGACCATTTCGCTGCCGCTCAAACTGCTGTTGTTCGTCATGGTTTCCGGTTGGTCGCGGCTGCTCGACAGCCTGTTCCTTTCTTACCTCTGAGTGCCCTATGGAACCGATCGTGCTGTTCAAGCAGGGCATGTTGCTGGTGGTGGTGCTGTCGGCGCCGCCGCTGATCGTGGCGGTGGTTGTCGGTGTGTTGACGTCGCTGGTGCAGGCCCTGATGCAGATACAGGACCAGACGCTGCCCTTTGGCATCAAGCTGGTTGCGGTGGGCATCACGCTGATTTTGACCGGTCGCTGGATTGGCGTGGAGCTGATCCAACTGATCAACCTGATGTTCGACATGATTGCCCGCTCGGCATTGAACTGAGGGCCTGCGTGTGCTGCTTTATCTTGAATTCCTGCCCAGCCTGCTCGTGGCCATGGCGCGCATTTATCCCTGTGCATTTCTGGTGCCTGCGTTTTGTTTCCAACATATACGCGGCATGCCCCGCCACATCATCGTGATGGTCATGGCGTTGATTCCGGCGCCCGGCATTCATGCCGTCCTGGCTGCCAAGGATTACTCCGCGCTGATGATCAGCGGGTTGGTACTCAAGGAAGCTGCCCTGGGGTTTTTGCTGGGGATTCTGTTGGCCATGCCGTTCTGGATGTTCGAGTCAGTGGGCGCACTGCTGGATAACCAGCGGGGGGCTTTGGCGGGTGGCCAACTCAACCCCTCGCTGGGGCCGGATGCGACGCCGATCGGGCACCTGTTCAAACAGTTGGTGATTTATTTGCTGATTGCCGTCCTGGGCTTGAGCGTGCTGACCCAAGTGATCTGGGACAGCTACCTGATCTGGCCGCCAACCGCCTGGTTGCCGCTGCCGGCGGTCAATGGGTTCAGTGTATTCATCGGGCTGCTGGGCGATACTTTTACCCACATGATGCTGTATGCCGCACCGTTTATTGCCGTGCTGCTGTTCCTGGAGTTCGGCTTCGCCTTGTTGGGCCTGTACAGCCCGCAATTGCAAGTCTCTACCCTGGCAACGCCGGTCAAGAGCCTGGCGGGGCTGGTTATCCTGCTGCTGTACTTCCCGCTGTTGCAGGACTTGATCGTCGGGCGCATGGCGCAGTTGGGAGACCTCAAGCATTCCCTCGGCCTGATGTTCAGGGGCTCGGGACATGAGTGATTCGGGTGAGAAAAAACACGCGGCCACGCCCAAGAAACTCAAGGATCAGCGCCAGAAAGGCCAGGTCGCCCAAAGCCAGGACGTCGGTAAGCTACTGGTGTTGACCGCCCTCAGCGAAATCGCGTTGTTCACCGCCGAAACCAGCATGCAGCGCTTCCAGCAGTTGCTGGTGATGCCCATGTCACGTTTCGGGCAGCCCTTTGTGCGGGCGCTGGAGGAAGTGCTGACGGAAGGCTTGATCGTGTTTTTTTCCTTCGCCTTGCTGATGGCCGGATTGGCGATCGCGGTGAAGTTGATCAGCGGCTGGATTCAGTTCGGTTTCCTGTTTGCGCCGGAAAGCCTGAAGCTGAATTTCAGCCGTCTCAACCCAATCAGCCAGGTCAAGCAGATGTTCTCTGCCAAGTCAGTGACGAACCTGTTGATGGGGTTGGCCAAGGCGCTACTGCTTGCGCTGATTTTGTACGTGGTGATCAGTCCGTCACTAGGGGCCTTGATCAATCTGGCCACCAGCGACCTGCAGAGTTACATCCTCGCGCTGATCATCCTGTTTCGACATCTGCTGCACGCTTGCCTGGGATTGCTGCTGGTCCTGGCATTGATCGACATGGCGCTGCAGAAGCACTTCTTTGCCAAGAGCATGCGCATGACTCAGGTCGAGGTGGTCAAGGAATACAAGGACATGGAGGGCGACCCTCACGTCAAGGGGCAGCGCCGCGCCCTGGCCCAACAGCTGGCCCAGGAGGAGCCGAAGGTCAAGTTGCCCAAGCTGGAGGAGGCCGACATGTTGGTGGTCAACCCGACGCACTTTGCTGTCGCGCTGTACTACCGGCCGGGAAAAACGCCGCTGCCGCTGCTGGTGGATAAAGGCACGGATGCCGAGGCCCGGAAACTGATAGACCGGGCCAAGGCGGCCGACGTGCCGGTGATCCAGTGTGTATGGCTCGCGCGCACGCTGTACGAGAAGAAGCTTGGGGCGAACATTCCCCGGGAGACGTTGCAGGCGGTAGCGTTCCTCTACCGCACCCTGCGTGAGCTCAATGACGAGGCCAAGCGTGAAACGCTGGAGTTTCCGGAGCTTAAGCAACGTTAACGGTAGCGGTGCACGTCCAGCATATCGAGGCAGCCCAGCGAAAGCAGCTTGCCGATGATCTCATCTGCCTCCTCTGCACCTGCCGGCAGCGCGTGCCAGATCACCAGGGCATCCTTGGCATCGAGACAGGCAAAGCAGCCGTCAAACGCCACCGCCTGTTCAAAAAGCCGCTCCAGCACCCGTTCCAACTGTCCGGCTTCCAGCGCTCCACGGTCGACCAGCAACGCAAGCCCGGGTTTACCACCGGCCTTTAACCGGCACACGCTTATGCCCGGGCCGAGGGACAGGTGGGCGTCCTTGCCGCCCACCAGGTTATCCAGGAATACCTGGCGAGACGACGTATCGTTCGGCCCCATGGAACTTACCGTTCCAGTGAGATCGTTTGATAGTCGGAGCGCTCGCCGGCAGGGCCCGATTCGACGCGCATCTGCGGCGGCCACCAGACCACCAGCTTATCGGCGCCCGATTGCGGGCGTGAACAGGAGTCGCCCTTGCACGTCGGCGTACAACCAACGATAAGCAGGGCCAGGCCGAGGAGGGTGAGTAGGCGTTTCATGGCGCGTTCTTCCGGGTGGGGGTGATCAGGGAGGGGCGGGACACACCGATGTGTTCATCTTTGACCACGGGCCGCATGGCGATAAATACCTCCGCCTCTTCTCCCGGCTTGAGCCAGGCACGTGGCCAGACGCTGACGGCCAGGGTCTGGGAGTTGCTGCATTCTCTTTCATCGATGCGCACGTTACGGTTGAACTGATTGCGTACCACCACCACGGCCACATTGAACTGCGGGCCTGCATACCATTGGCTGCGTTCGGTGTTCAGGGCCAATAGCTCGCGGGTGCTGCACAAGGTGTCCAGGCCCAGTGGCATGGGCGCGGCCTTGAAGGCCGTGGGTACTTGCCCGCTGACGAGGTGAGCCAGGGTGCTGGTGATGTCGCTGCGCTTGATCACCGGTTGATGCTCGGCATACCGCCGGGCCAATGGCTTGAGTGCGGCCTGCATTTCGGCTTGATCCTCCTGGGGCAAGTAGCGTGAAGGATCAGCCTGATCGCCGATCACGCGCGGCGTCAGGATAAACAGGCGTTCGCGCCGGTTGTTCTGGCGCTCGGAGGAAGAAAACAGGGCCTTGCCCAGCAGCGGAATGTCTCCCAGCAGAGGGATCTTGCTTTGTTTGTCGGTGCTTTCAGTGACATGGAAGCCACCGACCACCAGTGAACGTTTTTCCGCCATGACCGCCTGGGTGCTGACTTTGCCGCGGCGTACATCGGGGCTGGTGCGCGCGGGGTTGGACTCGTCGAAGTTACCGTCCTCGATATCCACCACCAGGTGGATCTGGTGATTGCCGCGGGTAGTGATCACCCTCGGAACCACCTGGAAGCTGGTGCCGACCGTGATGGGCAGGATGGTTGCAGTCTCGGTGCCGGCGGTGAGGTATTGGGTGCGGTTGAAATCGATCACCGCCGGCTGGTTTTCCAAAGTAAGCACCGACGGGTTGGACACCATGGTCGCCAGGCCACGTTGCTCCAATGCGCGAATATCGGCGTTGAAACGATCACGGTGCTCGATCGACAGCTGTGATGAAGACCCGGGCGCCATGTTCACGCCACCCCGGAAACGGCTGTTTTGAAAACCCCATCTAATCCCGAATTCCCGCAGTTGAGTGCGCTCGATATCAAGGATGATCGCATCGATTTCCACCAGCTTGCGGGCTACGTCGAGCTGGCTGATCAGCTCACGGTACATCGCCTGGCGCTCCGGCAGGTCGTAGATCAGGATGGCGTTGTTGCGCACATCGGCTTCGACTCGGATTTTGCTGGTGGAGACCGGTACCCGAGGGGTGAGTGACATACCGTTGTCCGCCGGCCCCGGGTTCATCGTCTGACCGAGCATTTGCCCCAGCATCGGGTTACTCAGGCGCGGAAATACCGGGGTTATGGGTGAGGGTTGCGCGGCAGAGGGAGGGCGTGGGCTCATCCCTGAAAGCGTCGAGGCCGTGCGAGGTTCCAGCAGCCCCCGCAGCATGCTGGCAACGCCTGGGATGGTCAGTTTCTCGCCGCGATAATCAATCTGGCGGTCCGCCGCATTGGCGAACTTCAGCGGGTAGCTGAGGACGCTCTGCTTTTCATCCGGGGACTTGCGCTGGCTGCTGAACTGCTTGATCTGTTCGATATAGCGCTTGGGCCCGGAGACCAGTACGACGCCGTCCTCAGGCAATTCGCCCCAGCCGAAGCGGCTATCGAGCAAGCCTATATCGGTGAGGGCCTGCTTGAGGTCGGCGATGGTCTCGGAGGAGACCTCCAGGCGTGCAGATTCCTGTTGGTCCAGGGTGCTGACGTACAGCGTGTTGTTGTACAGGTACCACTGGAAGCGGTGCTCTACGCCGAGCCTGTCGAGAAGCGATTGTGGGGTATTGGCGCGTATCTTGCCGTTGACGTTGCCTTCGAGGAGGCCGTCGATTTGCAGTTGGGTGCCGAAGGTCTGGGCGAAGTCTTCCAGCACATCCCGCAGGGGCTTGTGTTCGGCCTCATAGGCATAGGCGGTGTTTTTCCATTCGCTGGGGACGGCGGCCAGGGTGCTTTCCAGGGGCGCCAACAACCAGGGCATGAGGATCAGGTAGCGCCAACGGGCAGGCTTTACGGCGGCGGCAGGCGAATTGACGCGCAAGCGGATGTGCTTGTCGATCTTGTTAGGCATTGAGAATTCTCTGTTTTAGTGACGCAGCGACCGAAGCGAAGTAGGCCTAAGTTTCCGGGCTGGGCTGGCAAGGTGCGCAACAATGCCCCGCCAGGTATCACGCTGGTTCAGCAGGGTTTCGAGTTTGCCAAGCAGGTGGGGCAGAGCACAGTCGCCAGGGAGTTTTTGAAGCAGCCAAAGATGACCAGTCATTGCTTCCTGCGCCAAGGCACCCTGGAAATGCCTCAGACTTTCCAGTCCGAGGCGCATCCACGCCTCCAAGGCTCTTTTGTCGACCCGATGGTGGGTCAATTGAACACTGATCAAAAAAGCTTGTTGGTCGCGCCGCACCTTGATTTCGTCATTATCTTCAAACAACGTGATCAGCGGTTCGCTGCTACTCAACCAACGACCGAGTAACGCTTCCACTCACTGTATGCCTTCGATAACGGTCTTGGCTGTTTCGCTCATGTAATTGGTGTAGGTGGAACTGGCTGATAACGTGGCCGCGAGGAAGACTTTTTCGTCATTCATTGCCGCCAGGGCTTCGTCGTTGTTCAATCCATCGCGTTCTATCTTTTCAAAGCGCTTTTGCGAATTTTCCAGTTGCCTGTAGAGATTCGCTTGCAGGCGATAATCAAAGCTCATTGGTTTTGCTCCAGAGGATGTTACGTTCTGTGTGGCTCGACGCGTGATTCCAGTTCCACGGGTATTTCGTTAAACGTCAGCGCTCGTTGAACCGCAGCCCCTGCGTGTTATTGGGTTGAACCCGACGTGCCGGAATTCCATAGGGTTGCCACCATCGAATCCCAGTCGATCCGAAATCCACCTTCGGGCGTTTCCAGAATGAGCATTTGAGGTGCGATGTTCTCCTCGGTGCGCAGTGTCCAGGGAAGGTCTGTGTGCCTGCTCAGCCACTGGTCTACGTTTTTACGGTCCAATGGATTGCAGAGCAGAGTGGCTTCGATTCGCGGGACCTGGGTGGCCAGTAATTGCTTTAGCAGGACGCTCAGGCGTTGGTGGGAGACTGTTTCCTCCAGTAGGCTACGAATGGCCAGGCTGGTGATGGAGGCGGCAATGGGTTCAATGTTGTCGCAGATAGCCTGGCGTTCAATCTCCCAGCGTTGCAGCTGAGCGTTGGCGCGTTCCCAGAACTCACGGCAAGCATTTGCGTAAAGTATTTCACGCTGCTCTTCGGCCTGGCGTAGTAGTTCGTGCGCTTCGGCTTTGGCGCGAATAAGTAATGTGCCCGCCTGAGCACAGTCGATAAGCATCTCTCGGGCAATCAGGGTTTGTGGCAGGTCCTGGCCTTTATTCAGCTCAATTTTACGTCGGCATAACATGCAGGTTGTTTGCTCCTGATCAGGGCCACGCGTGATCATTCGTGATGGCGGTAGCTCGCCAGATGACGGCTCGCCACAGAGTATCCAGCCGACCATGACGGTCGGGCAGGTTGGAATATTTCTCCAGGTCGACCACCCGTTGATTCGCAAAGCCAAGTCGTAGGCGTTGCCATACCGCAGGCTCAACCCAGGCGCGCAGGTACTGCAGAGGATCGTCTGTGTTCAGTACCCGTGAGTCCGCAGGGAGCGCTTTGGCAAGGCGCTGACACCAGAGGTATTCATCCTCCTCCAGCAAGTGGTCGCGTGCAGGCTGGCAGACACTGCCGACCAGCGTCAGCATGCGGTCGCGTTGTGGTGGGGAGGCTTGCACCAGGTGCAGCAAGGCAGGGGAGGGTGAGGGTGGCAGGCAGGGGGTGATGGCCAGTGCGGTGCTCACTCGTTCATGCCGGCTGCGACATAGATCGGTCGAGGCGATATATGGGCTGAGGACCTCCCAGTCACACGCTGGCGTTTCC
Organism: Pseudomonas sp. Ag1; assembly: GCF_000278565.1. NCBI lineage: Bacteria > Pseudomonadati > Pseudomonadota > Gammaproteobacteria > Pseudomonadales > Pseudomonadaceae > Pseudomonas > Pseudomonas sp. Ag1. Next base: position 1,418 of record NZ_AKVH01000046.1, on the reverse strand, counting down.
CATGGGCGGGCCCACCATCGAACCCACGCCAGCTGATTACTCATGAACAGACGGGTTTAGTGATGCATGAGCCGGTACGACAGATGAGTCATGTTGTTGATTCATCCCCCGTTTGCGCCAGATAAACGCGCCAGCCCCCGCAAGCGTCAATATGATGAGCAATACGGTAAGACTCATGCGCCAGAAACCGAGATCGTTATCCTGAACCAGGAACGGACCAAAATAGGTCAGACGTTGCTGCTCCAGATACGCCGCGGCGGGGACAAACACTACGGTTAATTTTTGAGTGTTTTCTACAGCAGCTGCCATGCCGGGGATACTGCTGGCCACCATCCTGCGTACTCGGGGGCGGATATTATCAGGCTCAAGTCGTGGATCATGTTTGATGAACACCGAGGCTGATGCCGGTTGTACGGGTTCACCCGGGGCAATCCGTTCGGGGAGCACGACATGGACTCGAGCGACGATGACCCCGTCGATGTTCGACAAGGTTGCCTCCAGCTCCTGAGACAATGCATAGATATAGCGGGCACGTTCTTCCAGCGGTGTTGAGATAACGCCTTCTTTACGGAAGATATCGCCCAGGGTCGACCGGGCCAGTTTGGGCAGGCCAGCGGCCTCGAGCGTCCGGACCGCCCTGCTGATGTCCGACGCGTTGACGCGCACAACAACGCCGTCTTTGGCTGGCACTTTTTGGGCCCGGATTTGTTTATCCGCGAGTTCTGCAACAACCTCATTAGCCTCCTGTTCGGACAGTCGGCTATGGAGTTCTACTTTTTCACCGCAACCGGCCAGCAGCAATGCCAATGATAAAACTAATGGGGTGGTGATCCAGCGGAGCATGACTTACCTACTGAAGGTTGGTTATTTTCTCGCAACATTGCACGGTTTTGCTGATGACCTTGACTGACATGGACAGCTCCCGATGGGCGTCTGAAAGTGACTTGGCAATTTGATGCATTTCCGTTGATTTTTTATTAAGGCTCAGGTCACGCAAACCTTTGGTCGCACGTTTTGATAGCCTCGTTAAATGAGAAGACTGTTCGGATAGCGCGTTCGTACCGACCATTGAATTTTGGCTACCCGGGGAAGACGCGCGATCAACCAGGCTGGCTTGGAAAAAATTCATGTCGGAAGCAGAGGTATCAATACCTCGTGATTCAACCGTTCGTGACACCGGGCGTTCTGTGAAGTCGTCAGCGAGCACGCGCATGTAAACCTCCGGCAAGACGCTAGGAACGTTCTTGTTGGTTTGGGAGTAATGTTGGTTTTTTTCGACGGTTCAGCATGAGCCATGCTAGCAAACGGGTTGCTTCCTCTATGTTTAATAGAGGGCGGTTGCAGGAGCTGAGTGCAACACAGTTACTGGATTGAGGCGGGAGCCTCGTGATGCTTGGCCATCAGCTCGGTCATGACCT
>NZ_AKVH01000045.1:0-19578 GCF_000278565.1 Pseudomonas sp. Ag1 | reverse complement strand
AGGTGCCGACAGGCGGGGCAGAGCCCTTTGCTTACTTTGGGGCTTTTCCAAAGTGAGTCGCTGTAAGAGCGAAACCATAGGCGGCCGTTACCTAAATAACGGATATGTACTCACCTCAAACCAGCGCAACAAAACGTCAAACCCAATGATGAATCGGCCACCCAGCCTTCTCAGCATGCGCCCGCAGCACCGGGTCCGGATTCACCACCTGCGGGTTCTCCACCTTCAGCAACAGCGGCAAATCATTGCGCGAATCCGAGTAGAAGTACGCCCCATCAAGGTGCTCACCTTCCTGCTCCAGCCATTCCATCAGGCGAGTGATCTTGCCTTCGCGGTACGTCAGTACACCTGTGGTCTTGCCGCTGTACACCCCATGGGCGACGTCCAGCTCAATCCCCAGCACTTCATCAATGCCGATACGCGCCGCAATCGGCTTGACCAGGTGCGTCCCCGACGCCGAGATCACCAAAATCCGGTCACCATTCTTGCGGTGCTGTGCAATGGTGCGGGTGGCTTCGCTGTAGATCAGCGGCTCGATAACGTCTTCCACCCACGGCTCTACAAGGTGCTCGATCTCTTCCGGCGTGCGGCCAATCATCGGCTCCAGGCTGAAGTCCATGAAATCCTCCATGGCCAGCTCACCGCGGCTGTAGGCCGCCATCAGTTCGTCGTTCTTGCGCATGAACGACTCGCCATCCACCCAGCCCAGGCGGCCCATTTGCTCGCTCCACAGGGTGGCGCAGTCACCGTGGATCAGGGTGTCGTCCAGATCAAAAATTACCAAAGCCATCAGTCACGCTCTCTCAAATAAATCGTGCGTCAGGCTACTTCACACAACGCACTTGGGTCGATGGAAAGTGCCAATCTCTGACCATCCGGGTGCAGATCGTCAGCCGAGCGGTTAAGCACATCCACCACCAATTCCACGCCCCGGGCTTCGATGCGGTAGCGAATCACGTTGCCCAGCAGGCTGTGGCTGCGCACCAAAGCATCCAGCTCACCGCTGCGGCTGAGCTCAATGGCCTCCGGGCGAATGGCGATGCGCCCGGTGATCGGACGCTGCAACAGTTTGCTGGCCTTGTCGGCGTCCAGCAGGTTGTAGTTGCCGATAAAGCCGGCGGCGAACACATCCACCGGCGCGGTGTAGAGGGTCTCGGCATCGCCGCTCTGTACGATCTTGCCCTGGTTCATCAGGAAGATCCGGTCGGACATGGTCAGGGCTTCTTCCTGATCATGGGTCACGAAGATGGTGGTCAGGCCCAGCTCGCGCTGGATCTGGCGAATCTGTTCGCGCAGGTGCTTGCGAATCCGTGCATCGAGGGCCGACAACGGCTCGTCGAGCAACAGCAGGCGCGGGCGCGTCACCAGCGAGCGGGCGAGGGCCACGCGCTGGCACTGGCCGCCGGACATCTGGTGCGGGTAGCGGCCGGCGAGTTCTTTCAGCTCCACCAGTTGCAACACTTCCTGCACGCGTTTGTGGCTGTCGTCGGCATTGACCTTCTGCATGCGCAGGCCGAAGGCGACGTTCTGTTCCACCGTCATGTTGGGGAACAGCGCGTAGCTCTGGAACACCATGCCGATATGCCGTTTCTGTGGGCTCAGCGGGACGATGTCCTGGCCATCCAGCAGGATTTTCCCGCTGTCCACCGAGGTCAGGCCGGCGATGCAGCGCAGCAGGGTCGACTTGCCGCAGCCCGACGGGCCAAGCAGGGTGACGAATTCGCCCTTGGCGATTTCGCAGTTGATGTCACTGAATACCGGCGTACCGGCGTAGCCTTTTTGCAGGTGTTGGACGCTGACGAAGCTCATTGGCTTTTGTCCTTGTTCAAGATGTTGGCGGCCCAGGTCAGCACCAGCACGAAGAAGAAATAGGAGATCACCAGGGCACTGGTGAAGTGGCCGCTGCTGTTACGCATATTGTTGAGGTACACCTGCAGGGTTTCGTAGCGGGTGCCCACCAGGATGTTGGCGAACACGAACTCGCCGAACAGGAACGAGAACGACAGCAGCAATGCCACCATCAAGCCCTTGCGCAGGTTCGGCAGCACCACCAGGAACGCCGCCTGGAAGGTGCTGGCACCGAGCAGTTGGGCGGCGTCCATCAGGTCCCGCAGGTTGATCGCTTGCAGGTTGTTGGTGATCGCCCGATACATGAACGGCAGCGCCACGGTGAAGTAGCAACCGATCAGGATCCACGGCGTACCCACCATCGCAAATGGACCCGAGCCATAGAGCTGCAACAGCCCCACCGACGACACCACCGGCGGCACCGCGAAGGGCAGCAGGATCAAAATGTTCATCAGCGCATCGAGTTTTGGAAAGTGGTAATGCACCACAAACAGCAGCGGCAGGATCAGCACCACCGACAAGATCAGCGCGCCAACGCACACCAGCAGCGACTGGCCGAAGGCATTCAGGAAGCGCGGGTCACTCCACAGTTGGATATACCATTTAAAGGTAAAGCCGGATGGCAGGATGGTCGCCGACCAACTGCTGGCGATGGAGTAGACCAGGGTGCCGAGCAACGGCAGCACCAGGATTGCAAACAACAGATACACCACTACGCGGTGGTAGAGGGCGGCCGAGCCAGGTTCAGCGCGAGACATGGTAGCTCCTCTTGAGCAGCAGTTGATGGACCACGGTCACCACGGTCATCAGCGCCACCAGCACCACGGCCAGGGCACTGGCCATGTTCGGGTCCAGGGAAATATCGCCGGAGACCATCGCCGCGATGCGGATCGGCAGCACGTTGAAGTTGCCGGTGGTCAGCGCGTACACCGTGGCGTAGGCGCCGAGAGCGTTGGCCAGCAGGATCACGAAGGTGCCCAGCAGCGCCGGGGTCAGCACCGGCAGACCGATGTGCCGCCAGTACTGCCAGCCGTCCGCGCCGAGCAATGAAGCAGACTCGCGCCAGTCTTCACGCAGTGCATCAAAGGCCGGGTAGAGCAGCAACACGCCGAGGGGAATCTGGAAGTAGGTATAAAGGATGATCAGGCCGGTCTTGGAGTACAGGTTGAAGTCCTGAATGATCCCCGCCTGCTTGAGCATGATGGTGATGCTGCCGTTGAACCCCAGCAGGATGATGAAGGCGAAGGCCAGGGGTACGCCGGCAAAATTGCTGGTCATGTTGGCGAACGCGGTCACGAAATTGCGCAGCGGCCCGTCGACCCGGCGCAGCGAGTAGCTGCCGAGTACGGCGATGATGATCCCGAACACGCTGGAGTAGAAACTGATTTCCAGGCTGTACTGGATCGCCTGCATATAGAACTTCGAGCTGAAGATCTTGCTGAAGTTGGCCAGGCCCCAGCCGAACTCTTCGGACTGTACGCTGCTGATCATCACCCACACCAGCGGGGCGATTTCGAACACGATAAAGAAGATGGCGAAGGGCACCAGGCACAAGGCGGCCAGCCATTTGCCGCGGATCACTGAATTCACTTCAACAGCTCCCGGCATACAGGTTTGTCGTGGGGTACACCCAACAGCTCGCAGACGGTGCCGCACAGCTCGGTTTGTTTGGGCGTGGCGTGGGTGTCGAGGCTGAAGGCATCACCCAGCACAAACAGCGGCACTTCCCGTTCTTCCGGCAGCAGGCCGTTGTGGGAGCGGTCGTTGTTCATGCCGTGGTCGGCCGTCACCAGCACCTGGTAACCGGCGTCGAGCCAGCCTTGCAGGTAGTCGGCGAGGATGATGTCGGCCGAGCGCGCGCTGTTGCGATATTGCGGGGTGTCGAGGCCGTGCTTGTGGCCGGCATCGTCGATGTTCATCGGGTGCACCACCAGGAAATTCGGCGCGTGTTTGAGGCGCAGGCTTTCGGCGTCGGCAAAAAGGTGCGAGTCCGGGTAATGGTCATTCCAGTAGAAATGCCCGTGCTGGATCGCCAGGGTCGGGTCGCTGGTATGCCGATCCCGGGCGGCGATAAAGGGCGAGCGGTTATACAACTCGCTGACCCAGTGATACGCCGCCGCCGCCGTGGATAAACCGGCGTCGGTGGCGTAATGGAAAATGCTGCGCTGATTGGACAGGCGCGAGACGTTGTTGTGGACGATGCCGCTCTCGATCGGCGGGACGCCGGTGAGGATGCATTCGTACAGTGGCCGGGACAGGGCCGGCAGTTCACATTCCAGTTTGTACAGTGCTGCGCGTCCTGCGCCGACATAGGCCTGCAAGTGCCCCATGGCGTGTCGGGCAACCTCGTAATTCAGGCCGTCGAGCACGACAAGGATGACGTTGTGCTTCATAGGGGCTGGGGCTCCGCAACAAATAGGCTTGACTCGGTTTTTCGGTTGGAACACCGATCAAATGTGGGAGCTGGCTTGCCTGCGATAGCGGTGTGTCAGTCGACAATGCTGCTGAATGTCATACCGCTGTCGCAGGCAAGCCAGCTCCCACACTGACCGCGCTCCACTTGAACAGGCGTGTTAAGCCTTATTGCATATTGATGATGACTTCTTCCTGCCACTTCTGCGGCAGTGCCTTGGAGGTCTTCTCCCAAGCGTCGGCGTCCTTGATCGGCGTGACTTTCTTGTACTGCTCGTTAGGCAGCAGCTTGGCCTGTACGTCGGCTGGCAAGGTCAGGTGCTCGGCACGGATCGGCCGCGCATTGCCACGCGCCAGGTTGGTTTGGCCGGCGTCGCTGAAGATGTATTCGCGGGTCAGCTTGGCGGCGTTCGGGTGCTTGGCGTATTTGTTGATGATGGTGGTGTAGCCGGAAATCACCGAGCCGTCCGATGGGATCAGCACCACGTAGTCATCCGGGTTGGCCATCTTGGCCTTGTAGCTCAGGCCGTTGAAGTCCCAGACCACGCCCACTTCCACTTCGCCTTTTTCCATGGTGGCGATGGTTGGGTTGGCCAGCGACAGGCGGCCTTGCTTGGCGATGTCGGCGAACATCAGCAGCGCCGGCTGAATGTTCTTCTCGTCGCCACCGTTGGCCAGTGCGGCGGCGAGTACGCCGTTGGCCGCCTGGGCGGCGGTGCTCACGTCACCGATGGAAACCTTGTATTTGCCGGTCTTCAGGTCAGCCCAGCTTTTCGGAGCTTCGGAGCCGTGCAACAGCTTTTTGTTGACGATAAAGGCGATGGTGCCGGTGTAGGCCAGGGCCCAGTTACCGTCCTTGTCTTTCGCCCAATCCGGGACTTGTGCCCAGGTGGTCGGTTTGTACGGTTGGGTAACGCCCTGTTTCACCGCGATCGGGCCGAAGGCTGCACCCACGTCGCCGATGTCGGCGCTGGCGTTGTCTTTCTCTGCCGCAAACTTGGCGACTTCCTGGGCGGAGCTCATGTCGGTGTCGATGTGCTTGAGGCCGTAGGTCTTGGCCAGGTCGTCCCAGGTGCCTTTCCAGTTGGCCCAGTCATCGGGCATGCCGACGCTGTTGACGGCGCCTTCCGCTTTCGCGGCGGCTTCCAGGGTTTTTAGATCGGTATCAGCGGCCATGGCGGCGGTGCACATGGCAATGGTCGAGCCTAACAGTGATGCCAGGAAAAGCTGTTTCATCCGAAGCTCCTTTGGGCGTTTTCAACGCTGCGTTTTTATCGACGTTTGCGGTGGTGTTGGTCTAGGTCAGCAATACACGAGCCAATTTAGGCGTGGCGGATGACAGTTTCATGTCGATGTCGTTTTTTGTTGGCCTGGACGGGGGATCACCGGGTAAGCGTAGACCATGCCCAACTGCCCGGAAGCCTTGGACTTGGCCGATGTATTGCAGGTCTTGTGGCAGGACGTCGCGAGGCGCTGTCATCTGTCGGTCATGTGCAATGCCTAGGCTTGCACGCAACAGCAGAGGCGCGTTTAGAGGGCGTTTTGTGCACCTGAATAGTGCTGGTCTAGTCCAGATAGGTAACGTTGATGCGTGATGAGGCAACCAAGGCGGTGACAACCATTGGCCTGGCGCTGCAAGAGCAGATCGACCATGGCTTGTTGGCGCCTGCCAGTAAGCTGCCGGCCGAGCGCAAGCTCAGCGAGTTGTTTGGTACCACCCGGATTACGGTGCGGGAAGCCTTGTTACAACTTGAGGCCCAAGGGCAGATTTATCGCGAGGAGCGGCGGGGGTGGTTTGTGTCACCGCCCAGGCTTGCCTATAACCTGATGCAGCGCAGTCATTTTCACGCGATGGTGAGTGCCCAGGGTCGGGTGCCGTCGACCGAGGTGATTTCGGCGCGGTTGCAGCCGGCTTCGGCGGCGGTGTGCGCGTGGTTGCAGTTGCCGGCGTTGTCCAGCGTGATTCAGATTTGCCGGGGGCGCAGGATTGATGGGCGGTTGGTGTTGTATGTGGAGCACTATCTGAACCCGCAGTATTTTCCGGGGATTCTGGGGTGTGATTTGAATCAGTCGATTACGGAGTTGTATGCACGGGTGTATGACTTGCACTACGGGCGGGTGCGGTTTGAGATTGTGCCGACGTCATTGCAGGTTGAGGCTGCGGCGGCGTTGAGGGTGTCGGTGGGGAGCCCGGGGTTGCGGATTGCTCGGGTTAATTATGATCAGCATGAGCGGTTGATTGATTGTGATCTGGAGTTTTGGCGGCATGATGCGATTCATGTGGGGGTGGATGTGGTTTGACGTTTTGCCTGTGTGTATCCGTTATCTAGGTCACGACGGCTTTTGGTTCCGCTCTCACAGCGGCTCACTTTTGAACAGCCGGAATGCCGGCCCAGCCCCAAGTTAAGCACAGGGCTTTACCCCGATGACCCGAGTGTTAGAGCAAAAGCAGAGCCGCTTTATGTGGGAGCGGGCTTGCTCGCGAAAAACCTGAGRGCGCCRCGTTGARTCAGGATACCCACGTCATCGTTAACGACCTTCGCGAGCAAGCCCGCTCCCACATTTGGATCGTGTCCGCCTTTGGGTTTGCTGTTGCTTCACCACACTTAAGCCCGAGCGAGGTGCAGAGTGGTGGGGCAAGAGCGGAACCCTAGGCGGCCGTTACCTGAATAACGGATATACCCTCAATCCCCCGCATTGGCATACAAATAATCCGTCGCCAACGAAGCCAACGCCCGTACCCCAACCACCAACGCCGACTCATCCACAAAGAACCCCGGATTATGATTCGGCGCCGCCTTGCTCATGTCCTGATCCCTCGGCGTCACCCCCAGAAACACAAACAACCCTGGCGCTTCCTTGGCATAAAACGAGAAGTCCTCAGCCCCACCCACCAACGGGGCATTCACTACGTCGCCATTCGCCGCCCAACGCAAACTCGGCAGCATCTTCTCGGTCAGCGCCGGGTTGTTGATGGTCGGATCGTACTTCTCAATGATCGTCACCTCAGCCTTCGCCCCACCACTCTCGGCAATCTTCTCTACGGTCTGCCGCACATCCGCATGCAGCTTCTGGCGAATGCCATAGTCGTAGGAGCGAATGGTCCCACTCATGTCCACCGACTCGGGAATGATGTTGTACCGCGTCCCTCCGTTGATGGTGCCAATACTCACCACCGCCGGAAACGAAGAAATGTCGGTACGCCGACTGACCACCGTCTGCAGCCCCACAATGGCCTGCGCCCCCACGGTAATCGGATCGATCCCATCCCACGGCCGCCCCGCATGGGTCTGCTTGCCCAGGATCTTGATCCGCAGGTCATCCGAGCTCGCCAGCGTCGGCCCCGGCCGATACGCAATCTGCCCCGCAGGCACCCCGGCCCACACATGCAGCCCAAAAACGGCATCCGGCTTGGGCGATTTCATCAGCCCTTCCTGCACCATCATCTTCGCGCCCCAAGTGTTTTTACCGTCGGGGATAAAGTCGCTCGGGCCTTCTTCAGCCGGCTGGAAATAAAACACCACGGTCCCAGGCAGACGATCGCGCATACCTGTAAGGATTTTCGCCGTGCTCAGCAGGATGGCGGTGTGGGCGTCGTGGCCGCAGGCGTGCATCACGTCGACTTCTTTATCGAGGTACACACCCTTGGCCTTCGAGGCGAAGGGCAGGCCGGAGACTTCCTTGACCGGCAGCGCATCCATGTCGGCGCGCAAGGCCACGGTCGGGCCGGGCAGGGCGCCCTTGAGGATGGCGACAACGCCCGTGCGCGCCACGCCAGTCTTGACCTCCAGCCCCATCTCCCGCAGTTGCTTGGCCACCAGCTCCGCGGTGCGATGTTCGGTATTGCCCAGTTCAGGATGGGCGTGGATGTCGCGCCGGGTTTCCAGCAAGGCCGGTTCCAGTACTTTGGCCTGGGCGGCGATGGTTTCGCGGGCACTGTCCTGGCCGCTGCTGGCGGCGATGACCGCGCTGCTGGCGACACCGCACAGCAGGCCGAATACCCATTGGTGTGTAAGACCGGTCAAACGCATAAGGACTCTCCATGATTATTGTTGTTGATCCTGACGTCGTCCGGGCAGCGCTTATTCTTTCTCTTGCACGCCTCCCGCCGCTGTCACCACTTGCACGCTCAAGCGTGGGGTGGCCAGGTCCAGCCCGGCTTCGTCGAGGTGACGCTTGAGCGACAGGTTGAACGCCCGCGAAACCTCCCACTGCTTGATCGGCGCGGTCTTGAAGCGGGCGCGAAGAATCGCACTGCCGGACTCGAAACTTTCTACACCCTGAATCTCCAGCGGCGACCAGATATTGCGCCGCTGCAACGGGTCGTTGCGCATCTTCTGCCCGACGTCGCGCATCAGCTTGATGGCGTCGTCGATTTCCATGTTGTAGGGAATCGCCACCCGGAAGATCGCGTAGCCGAACTCCCGGGAGTAGTTCTTGATGCTTTTGATTTCACTGAACGGGATCGTATGCACGATGCCGTCGATGTCCCGCAGGCGCACGGTACGGATGGTCAAGCCTTCGACCGTCCCCAGGTGGCCGCCGACATCCACGTAGTCATCAATTGCCAGGGAGTCTTCGATAATGATGAACAGGCCGGTGATCAAATCCGCCACCAGCGACTGTGCACCAAAACCGATGGCCAGGCCGATCACACCGGCACCCGCCAGCAGCGGCGTGACGTTCATGCCCATGTTCGCCAGGGCGACGATGGCGGCAATGATGAAGATGGTCACGAACAGCACGTTGCGAATCAACGGCATCATCGTCTGCGCACGCGCGTTGGCCAGGCCTTTGCGCGAGCGGGTGAGGGCGTGGTGGATCGCGGTGTCGCTGAGGATCCAGATCAGCCAGGCAAACAGCAATGTGCCGGCAAGGCCGAACAGCTTGACGCTGATTTCATGCCCGTCGCCTTCGGTAAAACGGATCAGCGACAGGCCCCAGACCCGCAGGCCGAGTTCGATAAACACCAGCCACACCACCAGGTGGGCGAGGGTGTAGACGAAGCTTTTCAGGCGCTCGGAGTACAGCGCATGGCGCTTGTGCCCACGCTGCGGCTTGAGTGAATGGCGGCGCACCAGGCCGTTGATCACCATGCACAGCACCAGCAACACCGTGCACAACAACGACTGGCGCAGGGCGGTGCTGGTGTCGCCGGCGGAGACGAAGGTGGCGAACAGCGAGATGCCCACCAGCAGCAACGCCGGCAGGTACCAGAAGGTGCCGACGATTTCGATGGTGTCACTCAGGGCGCGGCGGGTCAGGCGGCGGGACAGCGGCTGGTTGCGGATCAGGTGCGCAATCGGCCGGCGGAATCGCAGGATGAACACACCGGTGGACAGCGCGGCCATGACATTGGCGATGGTCGCGGCGACATGGGACAGGTGCTGGCCCAGGCTCTCGGCCAGGCGCGGGTCGCTGACGGCTTCGCCAAAGGCGGCAAAGCTGCCGATCAGCCACAACGGCCGGAAGGCCTGGTGGCGCAGGATGTATAACGCGCGGTGACGGTGCGGGCCGTCGAGTACGGAAAAGGCGACCACGCAGATCGCCGAGAAGCAGGTGCCCACCACCAGCGCATAGGCCAGCACCATTGCCAGGGATTTGCCGAGGGACGAGGGCAGTGCGTAACTCATGTAGACGGTGATCACCAACGCGATCAGCCACGGGCCGAGCTTGCGCAGGGCAAAGCGTAGCAGGTCCCAGGTCTTGGGGTGTTGCGGCAGTTCTTCGGTCAGGCCGAAGCGCTCGCGCACCCGGTGGCTGAGCCAGATCAGGATCGCGGCCAGCAGGCTCCAGAGCATCAGGATCATGGCAAAGGCAAAGATGATCGGCAGCCATTCGCTGGCCGGCAGCATCAGTGCGGTGAGTTCATCCTTGGCCTGGTCAAATTCGTTGGACCAGCGATTGAGCGGGCTGTCGGCACCGGAGAATTGTTGCTCCAGGCTCGACAGCGTGCCGCCGATCAAACCGAGCACACCCAGTTCGGCGGCGGGCTGGGCCTTTTGCGTGGTCTCACGAAGCTTTTTCAGGTCGCTCAGCAGCTTGGTGCGCTGCTGGTCGTTTTCCAGGGTCTTGATCACCTCGTCCAGGGACTGGCCCAACGGGACGTCGGCTTGCGGCTGGGTTTTGGTGTTGCTGCCCAGCAGCCCTGGCAGGCTCACGGCGTGGGCAGGCGCCATGGGCAGCAGGGTCAGCAGGCAGAAAAGCAGGCAACAGGGCAGGGCAAACAGACGGGCAAGCACGAGGCGGTCAACCTTAAAAACGACGAATTGACCGAGTGTACGAGGCCGTCATGTGCAATGCGAGTGAGATTGTCATTCGGCGAGTTTGGCGAGGATCTTGTAAACCACGGTGCCGAGGATCAGCAGCATGCCGATCCACATGCCGAACACACCGATGGGTTTGTCGCGGAAGTTGAAGCCGATGGCCAGGAGGATCATGCCGGTCAGGATGGGGATAAGCATGGAGTGGAAGGCGGACATGGTGATCATGGTGCGACGGCCTTGTCGGGTGGGAATAGGTATAAGTCTAGGTCGATTTCGCCAAGTGCGAGTTGATCCGTGTCAGAAACGCTACAAACCCCGGTTAATTTCTACATCCGATGGCTTTTTTTCGATTGGCCACGGTCAACATCCCTCAGGAACCTTAAACCCAGGAGCATTCATCCATGAGCACACCCAAGGCACTGTTGATTCTGCACGGCAAGCAAGCCCTCAACGAGCAGGTGCGGGCGGCGGTGCAGGGCAAGCGCGAGCAGGGCTGGGACCTGGCCGTACGGGTGACGTGGGAGGGTGGCGATGCCCAGCGGTTTGTCGATCAGGCCCTTGCCGATGGCTACACGCGGCTGATTGCCGGCGGCGGTGACGGCACCCTGCGGGATGTGGCCGAGGCCATGGCCCGGGCCAAGACCGAGGCCAGCCTGGTGCTGATGCCCCTCGGTACCGCCAACGATTTTGCCCGCGCCGCCGGTGTGCCGCTGGAGCCCGAGCAGGCCCTGGACCTGCTGGATGTACCGGCCCGTGCCATCGACCTGGGCGAAGTAGGCGGGCAGATCTTCCTGAATATGGCCACCGGTGGTTTTGGCAGCCAGGTCACCGCCAACACCTCCGAAGACTTGAAGAAAGTCCTCGGTGGCGCGGCGTATCTGTTTACCGGCCTGTCACGCTTCAGCGAGTTGCGCGCGGCCTACGGTGAATTGCAGGGCCCTGACTTTCACTGGCGCGGCGAGCTGCTGGCCCTGGGCATCGGCAACGGGCGCCAGGCCGGTGGTGGCCACGTGCTGTGCCCCGGCGCCCTGGCCGATGATGGTTTGTTGGATATCAGCATCTTGCCGGCGCCGCAGGAAGTGGTCGGCACCCTGCGCAACCTGATGACGGACGGGTGGGGCCTGGACAATATGTTTGTGCGGGCGCGCTTGCCGTGGGTCGAAATCAAGGTCGCCGAAGGGCTGGCGATCAACCTCGACGGCGAACCACTCCAGGGTGACGACTTGCACTTCTCGGCCTTGCCCCAGGCACTGCGGGTGCATCTGCCGGAGGACTCACCGTTGCTGACTAATCGTCAAGGCTGATGATCTGTTCGCGCACTGCGAACAGCACCAGGCCCGCCACGTCGAAAATCTGCAGGCGCTTCATGATCTGCGAGCGGTGGGCTTCCACGGTCTTGATGCTCAGACCCAGGCCATTAGCGATTTCACGGGTGGACTTGCCGCGCACGATCAAGCGCAGGATTTCCAACTGGCGTGCCGTCAGGTTGTGGCTGTGGGGCGGCGGGTTGACCTGGGCCTGATTGCGGATCAGCGCCTGGTTGATCACCGTATGGGCGATCGCCGGGCTGAGGTAGCGTTCGTTGTTGCGCAACGCCAGCAGCGCGTGCTCCAGCTCATTGGCCGTGGTGTCCTTGAGCAGGTAGCCATGGGCGCCGGACTCCAGCGCGCACATGATCAGCTCCGGGTCGGTGTGCATCGACAGGATCAGCACCTTGCTCTTCGGATAGGCGCGTTTGAGGTCTTTCAATGCATCGAGCCCGCCGGTGTGCTTCATCGACAGGTCAAGCAGCACGATGTCGGGTTGCAGCGCGTCAAACCGCTCCAGCAACTGCGCGCCGTCGCTCGCTTCACCGATCACCGCGTAGCCGGGAATATCCATGACCAGCGCACGCACGCCGGCCCTGATCAGGGAGTGGTCATCCACCAGGAGTAAGTTGCACGTCACTCTAGAACCTTATGGGGGTTGGCCCGTTCGAGGGCGCGGGGCGCCCAGGGGAAAAGCGCTTCGATCCTCGTCCCGGAGCCTGGCTGGCTATTGACCGACAATGTGCCTCCCAGTTGATCAATCCGCTCGGACATCCCGGCCATGCCCCGCTGGCCTTCCTGGGCGGGGTTGATGGCGGGCGAAAAGCCCTGGCCGTCATCGCTGATAAACAGTGACAGACCTTCGGGCAGGCGTTGCAGGCGTACCAGCAGGTTACGTGCCTGGGCATGGCGCAGCATGTTGGTGACGGCTTCCTGGGTAATGCGAAAGGCGGCAACAGCCATCTCTTCCGGGATGCCGGTCAGCCGTTGATGGCATTCCAGGCTCCAGCTTACCCGGGTGTTTTCCAGGGTCTTGAGCAGATGCGCCCGCAGGCTCGCCTCAAGGCCCAGGCTCGCCAGTTGCCGGGGGTTGAGGATGGCCGACACGTCCTGCACCTTGGCCAGGGTTTCGTTGAGGGTGTTGCACAGCACCGCACAGTGGCCCTGCAGGTTTTCCGGAAGACGGCGCTTGAGCCATTCACTTTGCAGCTTGGCGGCGGTCAACAGTTGGCCGATATCGTCGTGCAGTTCGCGGCTGAGGCGATGACGTTCGTTTTCCTGGACCTGCAACAGACGGTCGGCCAACTCCTGGGGCTGGAACTTGATGGACTTGCGTGAGCGCCACTGTTGCAAGCCCACCACCAGCAGGGTGGCCAGGTTCACTGACAACAGCGCCAGGGGAAGATCGGCCGAGTGTGCATAAGCCCACAGGCTGAGCAGGCACGCGCACAGGCATAGCGCGAGGGTTATCCAGCGTGCATTGCTTCGGGACACGGACCTTGCGATGAGTGACTTCAGGCTGGCGTACATAGGAGGCGCATTTCACGTTTATATGCATCATGAAGTTGAGTCACTTCGAGCGGGGCATGGTACCACCACTATTACCGTTGGTCGCCTGGCGCCGAGCGGGATGAGGCGTATTAATCACGGCAGCGTCCCGGAAGGTAGTCCCGGAGTTCAACGAGTGGGGAAGTTGTATCATTGAAGTTGTTTTGTATCAGTATTGTCGTTAGTGGCTTATTGATATTTTTCTGCTAACGACGGCGTGATGCATAAATAGTTGTGGTGTCGTTTTTAGATAATCAGGCAATTGAATGCGACATTTTTGTCGCTTAAATGCGAAGAAGCCTCAAATAGCGTAAGGCCTGTGTTGTTGCTTATAGCCGAAATCGCTTTGGGGGATGTGTTGGACAACGGTGGCGATCAACACGGTTTGTTCCGTTTCATCCAGGCCGAGCTTGCCGGTTTTTGTATCGATCAACTCCAGTTGCCAGGCCAGCAGGGTGAGGCAGTTGTGCAGTGCATCAAGTGCTTCGTCATGCAGTTGCAGGGGGCTGGCGGCGTTGCTGATCAGGTACTGGATATGCCGTGAGAACTCGCTGATCGCCCTCAGGGCCAGGGCTTCGGATTTTTCCGCGAGCTTGATCAGGTTGGTTTTCATGCAGTCGATCGCGTCACTGTCGTTGCGGATCAAATGCAGGTGGCTCAAGCATTCTTCAGACTTGGCCAGCAACATTTCCGCTTCGAGGAGGAACTCGGGAAGTGCAAGTTGCCACTCTTTGCCGTCGTTCATCACACAAGTCTCCAGAACATACGATCGGATGATGAGATGTTGCACCGGTTGAATGGCGTAAAACTACCGCTGAAATATGACGAATATCTGTAGGCCCGTTCCGACTTTTCGGTAGGAAATTTATTTGAATGACGGCCGTCGCCCGAGTACCCCACAATTTCCAGGGACATTCGCACAACTTCTTTGGGTGCCAGTACATAAGTCACTGGATGATCCGTTGGCCGTGGGCTTGCGATAGCAAACAAAAGCCTGACTCCATTCATGCAATGAGAATGGCGTCACATTAATGGCTATTAGATATCGCGAATATCAGGTTGGTCCTGATTGTGGATAGGGGAATCCCTTACATAGCGGAACCTCGCGCAGACTTTGCGGTCATGCGGCGGTGGTGATGGGCCTTGCGCTGAAGCGGGTTCAGTAAAGCATGATGTCAGTGTGACATCAATGGATTTGCATGGCATTTTAGTGGGGGGTCAAGGTCCGGCGTTTGCCGCCGATAACCTGCTTCAGTGACCAGCACTATCCATCCGCTAAACCCCAGGAGTCTTTAATGGCCGGCATTCTCGACACGGTAGATCAACGCACACAATTGGTGGGTGAGAATCGCCTGGAGATCCTCATGTTTCGCCTGGCCGGGCGGCAGCTGTTCGCGATCAACGTGTTCAAGGTGCAGGAAGTGCTGCAACTGCCCAAGTTGACCCTGATGCCCCAGCGCCACCCGTTTGTCTGCGGCGTGGTCAACCTGCGTGGGCAGACGTTGCCGGTGATCGACCTGTCCCAGGCGATTGGCATGCGTCCGCTGATTCCGGGCCCCAACAGCACCATTATCGTCACCGAGTACAACCGCTCGGTGCAGGCGTTCCTGGTGGGCGGCGTCGACCGCATCGTCAACATGAACTGGGAGGCGATCCTGCCGCCGCCGGCAAGTGCCGGGCGCCAGCATTACCTGACGGCCATCAGCAAGGTCGATGACCAGTTGGTGGAAATCATCGACGTGGAAAAAGTCCTCGCCGAAATCGTGCCCTACAACGCCAAGGTTTCCCGCGAGAAACTTGAAGACCCGGTGCTGGAACGCGCCCGCGGCCGCGAAGTGCTGCTGGTGGACGACTCCAACGTCGCCCTCTCGCAACTGCGTGACACCCTCGGACAGTTGGGGGTGAAGATGCACATTGCCAGCGACGGCCTCAAGGCACTGAACATGCTCAAGGCCTGGGCCGACAGTGGCCAGGTGATGACCGACAAGCTGTTGATGATCTTCACCGACGCCGAAATGCCCGAGATGGACGGCTACCGCCTGACCACCGAGATTCGCAACGACCCGCGCCTGCGCAGCCTGTACGTGGTGCTGCATACGTCGTTGTCCGGCAGCTTCAACGACTCGATGGTGAAGAAGGTCGGTTGCGACAACTTCCTCTCCAAGTTCCAGCCCGACAAGTTGGTGGACGTGGTACGTCAGCGCCTGATGCTGGACGAAGTCCCGGCTTGAGCTTAGGGTGACGGCTTTGTCCCTCAGGAATGCAGGCCCATGCTTCGTCTCAGCGCGTTGTACCGATACCCCTTGAAGTCCGGCAAGGGTGAATCCTTGCAGCAGATCGGCCTGGACACACTCGGGCTCGACGGGGATCGACGCTGGATGTTGGTGGACGAGGCCAGCGGGCGTTTCCTGACCCAGCGCGCCGTGGCCAGGATGAGCCAGCTCTCGGCGCTGTGGAACAGCGCCGGTGGCCTGACCTTTAGCGCCGAGGGCCAACCTGCGCTTGACGTGCCACTACCCGGCAGCGATGCCGAGTTGCGCGGCGTGACCATCTGGCGTGACACCTTGCGCGTGCCGGATGCCGGTGACGAGGCGGGCGCCTGGCTCAGCGAATTCATCGGCAAACCCACGCGGCTGGTGCAAGTGCCGCTGTCCCGTGCACGCACGACCGAGGCCGGCTACGGCAAGGATGATGACAAGGTCGCGTTTGCCGATGGCTTTCCGTTGCTGCTGATCGGCCAGGCGTCCCTGGATGACCTGTCCCAGCGTATCGGTCGGCCCATGGAGATGCTGCGTTTTCGCCCCAACCTGGTGATCGAGGGCAGCGAAGCCTTTGCCGAAGACGGCTGGAAGCGGATACGGATTGGTGACGTGGAGTTTCGCGTGGTCAAGTCCTGCTCACGCTGCATCCTCACCACCATCGACCCGGCGAGTGGCGAGCGCAGTGCCGACCGCGAACCGCTGGCCACGCTCAAGACCTACCGCGAGCAAGAGGGCGATGTGATGTTTGGGCAGAACCTGGTCAACGATGGGGTGGGCCGCCTGGAAGTCGGCATGCCGGTGACGATCCTGGAGTAAGCAGCCCTGAAATGAAAAATGCCCGTCTCTCGCGAGACGGGCATTTTTTTTGGCTATCGAACGTTTAGCCGCGGTATTCGCACAGGTAGGCGGTGTCGACCGCCACCTTCAGCTGGAACTTGCTGTTGGCTGGCACGTTGAACTGGCTGCCGGCGGCGAAGGTTTCCCAGTCGGCGCTGTCTGGCAGTTTGACGGTCAGTGCGCCCGATACCACGTGCATGATTTCACGCTGGGCAGTGCCGAACTCGTATTCACCCGGGGCCATGACGCCGATGGTCGCCGGACCTTCTGCAG
The DNA here is from genome assembly GCF_000278565.1 of Pseudomonas sp. Ag1. Classification (NCBI taxonomy): domain Bacteria; kingdom Pseudomonadati; phylum Pseudomonadota; class Gammaproteobacteria; order Pseudomonadales; family Pseudomonadaceae; genus Pseudomonas; species Pseudomonas sp. Ag1. Next base: position 2,826 of record NZ_AKVH01000045.1, on the reverse strand, counting down.
TGCCGAAAGCGATCGACTTGACGGTGCCGTCGAAGTACTCGTTGACTTTAAACATGGGCGAATCCTCGGAAAAGGGTCAAGAAAGGTCGGCCAGTATGCCTTCTACACGGGCAAAATCAACGGCAGCAGCCGTGCGGTATTGCGTGCATCTTCCAGCGCCCGATGCTGTTGGCCGTGGAACTGCATGCCGGCCAGTTGCAGCGCGCCGTTGAGCCCCAGCGGCTTGTCCAGGCGCCGGGCCTTGGCGAAGCGTTGCTTGAGGTTCACGTGGGGCGTCTGGCCCAGCACGCTGCTCAAGCCATGGCGCTGCCACTCCAGTTCCAGTTGCTGGCGATCGTAGTCACCCCAGCTCGCCCAGCCTTCCAGGCGTGCCTGGTGCTGGCCAAGCCAGCGTTCGAACAGCGGCCACACCTCGATCAACGGCGCGGCAGCGTCGATATTCGCCTGGGTGATGTGGGTCAACTGGCGGCAGAACGGCGTCAGCAGCGGCCTGCGCAATGGCCGCACGAAACGCTGGAAATGGTCCAGTTCACGGCCCTGGCGGTTGACCAGGCTCACACCGATTTCGATGATTTCCATCTCGGTCACGGGCCAGCCGCCTTCATCCGTTGTGGCTTCAAGATCAATAATCAGCCAATGAGGCATCGCAGGTTCCCGTACTCTTCCCGTCCTGATGGGGATAGAGCGTAGCCAAGCCTGCTAGTTCCGCCCAGGGCTTACTCGATCTCCAGCAAAATCTGACGGTTCCTGACCTGATCGCCTGCAACCGCCTGGATTCGCTTGACCACGCCACTCATGCCGGCCTTGAGTGGGTGCTCCATTTTCATCGCTTCCAGCACCAGCAACAGCTGGCCCTTGCTGACCGAATCGCCTTCGCTGACCCGTACTTCGACAATTGCCCCATCCATCGGCGCCTTGACCGTGCCGTTGCCGGCCTCGGCCTGGCGGGTGGCGACGGTTTGGGTTCGATCATTGATGCACACGCCGGGCAACCAGAGCCGGGTGCCTTGCAGGTGGTAGGCAATGCGACGGCGAATGCCGTTGAGAACGGCGGTGGCCCAGCGTCCGTCGGTGGAGAGGTCGCGTATTTCGATGGCGTGCTGATCAATCTCGACGTGCAGGCAATTGTCCGCCAGCACACTGAGGCTGATGGTCCGGGGCTCGTCGTGTTCGGCCAATTGCCAGGTCCAGGGCACGCTGGCGTTGTTGCGCCAGCCGGATAATGGCTGGGTGTGAGCGCTGGCGCTGTGTTGGTAAAACAGCGCGGCGGCCAGGGCCAGCTCTTCGTTGGTCGCGTGGGTACGCGGGATGTCGCTGAAGTGTTCGGCAATAAAGCCGGTGCTGAAATCGCCGGCGATGAAGTGTGGATGCTTGAGCAGGCTGGCCAGCAGGCGCTGGTTGGTGGGCACGCCGAGCAGCACGCAGTCTTCCACGGCCCTGACCAGCTTGCGCCGGGCCTCTTCGCGGGTGGCGCCGTGGGCGATGATCTTGCCCAGCATCGAGTCGTAGAACGGGGTGATGCGCTGGCCTTCCAGCACGCCATGATCGATGCGCACACCTGGCGCCGGGTCCCAGCGCAGTACGTCGCCGGTTTGCGGGAGGAAGCCCTGGGCCGGGTCTTCGGCGTACAGGCGCACTTCCATGGCGTGACCGGTGAGGGTCACTTGTTCCTGACTCAGGGGCAAAGGTTGGCCGGCGGCGATGTGCAGTTGCCAGGCGACGAGGTCGAGGCCGGTGATCAGTTCGGTGACCGGGTGTTCGACCTGCAGGCGGGTGTTCATTTCCAGGAAGTAGAAATTGCCGTCGCGGTCGAGCAGGAACTCCACCGTGCCGGCGCCGACGTAATTGACGGCGCGCGCGGCCTTGAGGGCGGCTTCGCCCATGGCTTGGCGCAGCTCGGGGGTCATGACGGGGCAGGGGGCTTCTTCGATGACTTTTTGATGGCGGCGCTGGACCGAGCAGTCGCGTTCGCCGAGGTAGATCAGGTTGCCGTGGGTGTCGCCGAACAGTTGGATTTCGACGTGGCGGGGGGCGATCAGGGCTTGTTCGAGGATGAGTTCGGCGCTGCCGAAGGCGTTTTGTGCTTCGGAGCGGGCGGTGCGCAGGTGTTCCAGCAGGGTGTCGGGGTTGTGTACCAGGCGCATGCCGCGGCCGCCGCCGCCGGCGCTGGCCTTGATCATCAGTGGGTAGCCGATGTGGGTGGCTTGTTGTTGCAGGGTTGGGTCGTCCTGGTCGGGGCCTTGGTAGCCCTTGATGCAGGGGACGCCGGCGTTGAGCATGGCGATTTTTGAGAGGCGTTTGCTGCCCATCAGGTCGATGGCTTCGGGGCTGGGGCCGATGAAAGTGAGGCCGGCGTTTGCGCAGGCTCGGGCGAAGTCGGGGTTTTCGGAGAGGAAGCCGTAGCCGGGGTGGATGGCGTCGGCGCCGGTACGGTGGGCTGCGTTGAGGATGGCTTCGATGTTCAGGTAGGACTGGGTGACGGGGGCGGGGCCGATGTTGATGGCTTCGTCGGCCATCTGGACGTGCAGGGCGTCGGCGTCGGCTTCGCTGTAGATCGCTACGGTGCGGTAGCCCAGGGATTGAGCGGTGCGCTGGATGCGGCAGGCGATTTCGCCACGGTTGGCTATGAGGATTTTGTTGAACATCGGCATGGTGGTGTCCCTTGGCTTGTCGGGTACATATCCGTTTCTTCGGTAACGGCTGCTTATGGTTCCGCTCTTACAGCGGGTCACTTTTGAAAAGCGTGTACGGACCGGACACATGGTGGACACATGTGCGGGGACATGGTTGACACATTATGAACCGTAATCAGGCTGTTTCACGTCG
>NZ_AKVH01000044.1:0-18963 GCF_000278565.1 Pseudomonas sp. Ag1 | reverse complement strand
GGAACGATCGATTCCTGTGAAGCGGGGTTGTGTGGACTTGGCCGAGCTGGCGGTATTCCAACGTCCGTAACTATGCAGGACCGGACGGCCTGATCGAGATTCAGCGCAGGGCCTGATCGTTCCCACGCTCTGCGTGGGAATGCAGCCCGTGACGCTCCGCGTCACACAGCGGGACGGGACGCGGAGCGTCCAAAGAGGCATTCCCACGCGGAGCGTGGGAACGATCATTAGAACTCGATGCGCACATCACCCTTCGGCACGCTGCAGCACGACAGGATGTAACCCTCGGCTTCGTCTTCCTCGGTGATCCCGCCGTTGTGGTCCATCTCGACCTCCCCGCCCAGCTTCAGCACCTTGCACGTCCCACAGATCCCCATGCCGCAAGCTTTCGGAATCAGCAGGCCAAGCTTGGCCGCCGCTGCGTGCACGGTCTCGCCCGGTGCCACGCGGATGCTCTTGCCAGAGGCAATGAATTCCACCTGATGCAGGTCCGCCAGGTCGATTTCCGGCGCATCCGCCGCTTGTTCGGCTTGCTCCACCGCGTCGGCCCGGGCTTCCGGTGGCGTCGCGCCAAAGGATTCCTCGTGGTAGCGGCTCATGTCGAAGCCGGCGGCTTCCAGCAGGCGCTTTACCGCGTTCATGTAAGGCGTCGGGCCGCAACAGAAGACTTCCCGCTCCAGGAAGTCCGGCACCATCAGTTCGAGCATCTTGTGGTTGAGGTAACCGCGATAACCGGCCCAGGGTTCACCCAGGCCGTGTTTCTCGCAAATCAGGTGCAGGCTGAAGTTATCAATCCGCGACGCCATATGCTCCAGCTCGCGGTGGTAAATGATGTCCTTTGGCGAGCGGGCGCTGTGGATAAACGTCATGTCGACGTTGGCGTTGGTGTCGTAGAACCAGCGCGCCATGGACATCACCGGGGTAATACCGACACCACCACTGAGGTACAGCACTTTCGGGCTCGGGAAGTCGATGGCATTGAACAGCCCCACCGGCCCGTGCACCGCCAGCTCCTGGCCTTCGTGCAGCGTGTCATGCAACCAGTTGGACACCTTGCCGCCCGGCACGCGCTTGATGGTCACCGAAAAGCTGTAAGGCACCGACGGTGAACTGGAAATAGTGTACGAACGCATGATCGGCTGGCCGTCGATTTCCAGCTCCAGGGTGACGAACTGCCCGGGCTTGAAAAAGAACAGGATCGGCTGGTCGGCCATAAAGCAGAAGGTGCGCACGTCCCAGGTTTCCTGGATGACTTTGACGCAACGGACGATGTGCCGACCATTGGCCCAGGTCTGGGTTGTTACCGGGTTCAGGAAGCTGTTGGACATGCTGTTCTCCATAGCCGTGTGATCGGCCTTATGGTGGCGATTCTGCGTAACGCGCGAATCACCCATTTACCTATCTGCGACATTCACATACTTATCGCGACCAGCCCCCATACCACGGGGGTTGCGCGTCGGGAACAGAGTGGGCCATGTCGTTCATGGATAAGGTTCTGGCCGTTGTGGGGCCCACACTCGCTCCCAACAAAGACGCTTTCTTTACGCCTTGCTGCAAAACCTAGCCACTATTCGCCGGCCACACAGAATGGCCATGAGGACACACACGATGGACGTCACCGCAACCTTAAGCTTGGGCGATCCGCTGGAACCCGCACGCAAGGCCACTGCGCAAATGCTGCAAGAACGCGAGCGGACCTTTTCGCTGCCGCAGCCGTTTTACTCTGATGAGCGGCTGTTCGATATCGACATGCAGGAAATTTTCCAGAAAGAGTGGTTGATCGCCGGCATGACCTGCGAGATCCCCGCCAAGGGCAACTACATCACCCTGCAAGTGGGCAAGAACCCGATCATCGTGATCCGTGGCGCCGACGGCGTGGTGCACGCGTTCCATAACGTGTGTCGCCACCGCGGTTCGCGCCTGTGCACCAGCGACAAGGGCAAGGTCGCCAAGCTGGTGTGCCATTACCACCAGTGGACCTATGAACTGGACGGCCGCCTGCTGTTCGCCGGTACCGAAATGGGCGCCGACTTCGACATGAAGCAATACGGCCTCAAGCCGGTGAATGTGAAGACCGCCGGTGGCTACATCTTTATCAGCCTGTCGGAGAACCCGCCGGCCATCGACGACTTCCTGTCGACCTTGAGCCACTACATGGAACCCTACGACATGGAGAACACCAAGGTGGCGATCCAAACCACCTTGTTTGAAAAAGCCAACTGGAAGCTGGTGCTGGAAAACAACCGCGAGTGCTACCACTGCAACGCGTCGCACCCGGAACTGTTGAAAACCCTGCTGGAATGGGACGACGTTACCGACCCGCGGGCCGACCAGGCCTTCAAGGACCACGTGGCCGCCTCCGCCGCCGCCTGGGATGCCGAAAAGATCCCTTACGCCCACGCCAGCTTCGGCCTGCGTAACCGCATCGTGCGCATGCCGCTGCTCAAGGGCACCGTGTCGATGACCCTCGACGGCAAGCAAGGCTGCAACAAGCTGATGGGCCGCATCAAGAACCCGGACCTGGGCTCGATGCGCATCCTGCACCTGCCTCACTCGTGGAACCACTGCATGGGCGACCACATCATTGTGTTCACCGTGTGGCCGATCAGTGCCCAGGAAACCATGGTCACCACCAAGTGGATCGTGCACAAGGACGCCGTGGAGGGTGTGGACTACGACGTCGAGCGCATGCGCAAAGTGTGGGACGCCACCAATGACCAGGACCGTCGCCTGGCCGAAGAGAACCAGCGTGGCATCAACTCCACCGCGTACCAGCCAGGGCCGTACTCCAAGACTTATGAGTTTGGTGTGGTCAACTTTGTGGACTGGTACAGCGAGCGGATGCTGAGCAACCTGGGGGCGGCGCCAGCGCCGTATCTGAAAGGCGTCGCGGTCCACGAGTAAGCCATACAGTGACAGGGACCTGAACTGTACAAAAAACAGCCAGGTCTCTGACAGACCCCTGCTTTCCTGCCTTCCAGCCATTGCCCAACAACTTATCCACAAAGCCACCCACAGCAATTGTGGGCAACTGCGCTTTCCCGTCGAAATAAAACCAATAAAATCCGTGACTTATTCAAAGGTACCGGTTTTATCCCACATTGATCATTTTTTGACCTAAAGCCTGAAAGCCACGTCCTGCATGGGCTACAGAGGAACGCAAACACCTTATCCACAGAAGCGCCAACAGACTTTGGGGGCAACTTTGGGCCATCTGTGGAAAACCGGCTTAAACCGAGGAAAATCGCGGCTTTGAAAGCAAAAACCAGCCGGAATAGCGATATTGGTTACATTTTAATCAACGCACTGTAAGCCACGCGTTATATGGCCTACAGCGGATAGCGAACATCTTATCCACAGAAGCACCAACAGACTTTGGGGGCAAGTCTGCGCCGGGTATTTTCCTTATCCACAGAAAAACCCAAGGAAAAACCGTCAGTTAGGTTGGTTATTTTTCGTACAGCGAGCTGGAGGGCTTGATTTGCATGGGGTGTGGACAGCCGCGAACAGGTTATCCACAGGTGGGTTAACAGGGATTGTGGGTAAAGCCACAATCGCCGCAACACAGTGTGGGAGCGGGCTTGCTCGCGAAAGCGGCGGATCAGTCGGTACATGAGTTACCTGACACACCGCCTTCGCGAGCAAGCCCGCTCCCACAGTGGATCAGCGCACTACACCTTCTTCTATAAGCAATTTAAGAATGGCTTCAGCGCCCGCTTCCGGGCTCACGCCTTTGAGCACCTGCCCACCGCCGCCGCTGGCCTTGGCCGTTGCAGCCTTCATCCGGTCGGCACCGCTTTTGGCCTTGATCACCTTGAGGCGCTTGGGCCGAGGCTTGGCCGGCTGCAATACAGCGCCTGTGAATAACTCATCCTCCAACACCTCGACGTCATGGGCCGTCAGCTCACCGCGTTGCGCCGGGCCGTAGGCGCTTTGCCGTGGCTTGGGCGCCGCGTTATCCACCGTGGCCATAAACGGCAGGCGCACCTTCAGCCGCCGCCGTTGGCCGCGAGGCAAGGCCTGCAGCACATGGGCCACACCGCCTTCGATGGATTCCACCTGGGCCAGGCCGATAATCAACGGCCAACCCAGTTGCTCGGCCAGCAGGAACGGCAACATCCCCGAGCCTTCGCCGGTTTCCGCTTGGCTGCCGGTGAGCACCACTTGGGCGCCCGCGTCCCGCAGATAGTCGCCGAGCACCGGCAAGGCGTCTGCCCCGGCCGGTTGTTCAAGCACGTGCAACTGCGGCAAGCCCATGCCCAGGTAAGCGCGCAGGGTGGGTTCGCCGATGTCGCCGGCGTGCAGCACTTGCAGGTTATTCCCAGCCAGTTGCAGGCCCAGTTCCACAGCGCGCGCATCTTGCTCGGCGCGGCGTGGGCGGCCTGAAGTCGGGTGGGCACCGATGGACACCAGGCTGATTACATTCGTCGTCATGGCCATTTCCTTAAGCCGCATCGCGCTTGGCGCCGTGGCGGTAGGCCTCGACCGCAACGATCAAGGCTTGCAGTATCGCGGCGCTTTCGCCGATCACCGACAGGTCGGCACGCTTGATCATGTCGCAGCCCGGGTCGAGGTTGATCGCCACCACCTTGTCGCAGGCACCAATGCCTTGAAGGTGCTGGATCGCCCCGGAAATCCCCACCGCCACGTAAACCCGCGCGGTAACCCAGGTACCGCTGGCGCCGACCTGGCGATCGCGCGCCATGAAGCCGTCATCCACCGCCACCCGCGAAGCACCTTCGGTGGCGCCCAACGCGGCAGCGGTCTGGTGGAACAGTGCCCAGTCCTTGACCCCGTTGCCACCGGAGAAAATAAATTCGGCTTCGGCCATGGGAATCGCCGCCGGGTCCACGGCCACCGCACCCAAATCTTCGATACGCGCAAGGCTGCGGGCCAGGCTTGTGGATAACTCCACCGGCAGCACTTCGTGACGGGTTTCGCTGACGGGATCGGCGCACTCCGCCGCAGCCAGGATCATCCGTGGCAGTGGGCGGGCAAGATCCTCCTGACCCGCGCCTGCACGGCCAATACATTCCTGGCCCTTGATCTGCCAGACCCGCGTGGCCGGGCGCTCCTTGAGGCTGGCGGCAAAGCGCCGCCCCAATTCACCACCGCCGCTGCGGCTGTCCGGCAGCAACCAGTGGCGCGGGTTGAACTGGTTATCCACAGCCCGCAGCCCGTGAACCCGTTGCTCCGGTGAATAACCGTCGAATTCATGCCCGTCCAACACCAGCAGCCGATCCACACCGGCGGTGGCGAAGGCGTTTTCCTTGTGTTCGCCGAACACCACGGCCAATACAGCACCGTCGTCGCCGGCCAGCTGCCGGGCCAGGCCCAGCAAGTCGCGGTCGTGGCTGCTCAGGCGGCCGCCGACCATGTCCGGCACCACGTTGATGTAGAAAGCGGGCGCCGGTACCTGATGCAGCGGCAACTGCACTTCCACCGCTGCCGTACGCTTGGCCGCGCCGCCCTGCTGGGCGCCGCTGCGGTCAATACGCTTGATGCCGTTGGGGCCGATAAAACCGACACCGTGCACGTTCTTGCGGATGACCCCATTGGGCCCCATCCAGCTGTGTTGCACCGGCTGCATCGCCGCGTGCAGCGGGTGCAGGCGGTTACGGGCGATCCATTCGGCCCGTGGGTCGCGGCGGATAATGTCGCTCATCAATGCACCTCCGCAGGTTCGCGTTTCGGCGCCTTGGCCGGTGCCGCGTCTTCAAGCAACGCGTCAGCTACCAGTTCGGCAATGTCCTTGATCAAGGGACGCGGTTCGACCACGCCTTCCAGCATCGCCGTGCACTGTGGACAACCCACGGCCACCAGTTCGGCGCCGGTCTCGCGGATGTCTTCCATGCGCATGTCGGGAATCCGCTGCTTGCCGGGAATATCGGTGATCGGCGCCCCGCCACCGCCACCGCAGCAGCGCGAGCGGAAACCGGAGCGCTGCATTTCCTTGACCTCGATCCCCAGCGCACGCAGCACTTGGCGCGGTGCCTCGTACTCGCCGTTGTAGCGGCCCAGGTAGCACGGGTCGTGATAGGTCACGCTGTTGCCTTTGTGCTGGCCCAGGTTCAGGGCGCCGGCGTCGATCAGTTCGGCCATGTAGGTGCTGTGGTGCTGCACCAGGTAGTTGCCATCGAAGGCGCCGTATTCGTTTTTCAGCACGTGGAAACTGTGGGGGTCGCAGGTGACGATGCGCTTGAAGCTGTACTTGGCCAGGGTCTGGATATTGCGTGCGGCCAGCAGCTGGAAAGTGGCTTCATCGCCCAGGCGCCGGGCCACGTCGCCGCTGTCGCGCTCTTCAAGGCCCAGTACGGCGAAGTCGACCTTGGCGGCTTTCAGCACTTTGACGAACGAGCGCAGGGTGCGCTGGTTGCGCATGTCGAAGGCACCGTCGCCGACCCAGAACAGCACGTCGACGGTTTTCCTGTCGCTGAGCAAGGGCAGGTTCAAATCCGCCGCCCAGTTCATCCGCCCGCCCGGTGCGAAGCCGCCCGGGTTGTCGGTGGCGATCAGGTTTTCCAGGACTTCGGCCCCCTTGTTCGGGGTCGCGCCCTTTTCCAGGGTGAGGTGGCGGCGCATGTCGACGATGGCGTCCACGTGCTCGATCATCATCGGGCACTCCTCCACGCAGGCGCGGCAAGTGGTGCACGACCACAGGGTCTCGGCGTCCACCAGGCCATTGACGATTGGCTGGTGCGGGTTGCCGCTGTGTTCGCCGATGGCTTTGCCAGGATACGGGCTGCCGGCGAACTTGGCGTCGGTGCCACCGGCCAGGCCGACGACCATGTCCTGGATAAGTTTTTTCGGGTTCAGTGGCTGGCCGGCGGCGAACGCCGGGCACGCGGCTTCGCACTTGCCGCACTGCACGCAGGCGTCGAAGCCGAGCAGTTGGTTCCAGGTGAAATCCACCGGTTTTTCCACGCCCAGGGGCGCGCTTTTATCCGCGAGGTCCAGGGGTTTCAAACCGGTGGAACGGCCGCCGCCGAAGCGTTCGGCGCGGCGGTGCCAGGCCAGGTGCAGGGCACCGGCGAAGGCGTGTTTCATCGGGCCGCCCCAGGTCATGCCGAAGAACATTTCCGACACGCCCCACAGCACGCCCAGGCTCAGCAGCGCGGCGAGCAACCAGCCGCCGAAGTCCGCCGGCAGAATCCCGGCCACCGGCAAGGTCACCAGGAAGAAGCTCACCGAGAACGCCATCAGGCTTTTCGGCAGGCGCATCCACGGGCCTTTCGACAGGCGTGCAGGCGGGTTGCGACGGCGCAGGTAGACGAAGGTGGCGCCGACAAACATCAGCACCGAAGCCAACAGCAAGGCGTAGCCGAGGATGCGGTTATGCAGGCCGAAACCGTGCACCAGGATCGCCAGCAGCGCCGAGAGCACAAAGCCCAGGGCGGTGGCGACGTGGGTGTTGGCGATGTATTTGTCGCGGGCGACCACATGGTGCAGGTCGACCATGTAGCGCTTGGGCATGGCCAACAGGCCGCCGAGCAAGTCGACCTTGGAGGACCGGCCGCGGCGCCACATGTTCACCCGGCGCAGCGCGCCGAGGACGGCAAGGCCCAGGGCGGCGAAGAGCAGGATGGGAAGAAGGGTGTTCAACATGGTGAAGCTCCCAAAGACCTCGGGGTCAATGATCGTCCCCACGCTCTGCGTGGGGATGCATCCTGTGACGCTCTGCGTCACGACCTAAGAGCGGACGCGGAGCGTCCAGGGCGGCATTCCCACGCAGAGCGTGGGAACGATCAGGCGGATCAGAAATCCTTGCACAGGCGCAGGGCGTCATAGATGGCCGCGTGGGTATTACGCTGGGCCACGCAGTCACCAATGCGGAACAGCAAGTACCCCTCGCCCGGCTCGCTCAGGCACGGCTGCGGCTTGATCGCGAACAGGGCTTCGATGTCCATCTGGCCCTTGTTGCGCGAGCCTGCCTTGAGCCCGTAGTAGAGCTCTTCGTCCGGACGCACGCCGTTCTCGACCACCACCTGGTCCACCACCCGCTCTTCCCTGGCCCCGGTGTATTCGTTCTCCAGCACCGCCACCAGCTTGTCGCCTTCGCGGTAGACCTTTTCCAGCATCATGTCGCCGGTCATGATCACTTCCTTGGGGTACATGCTGCGGTAGTACGTCGGGAACGACGTACCGCCCACAGCCACGCCCGGCTTGATGTCGTCGGTGACGATCTCGACCTGGCTGCCCTTGTCCGCGAGGAAGTCGGCCACCGACATGCCGGTGAACTCGCAGATGGTGTCGTACACCAGCACGTTCTTGCCCGGCGCCACCTTGCCGTCGAGCACGTCCCAGCTGCTGACCACCAGGCCTTCAGCCGCGCCCCAGTGTTCGTTCTGCTCCAGGAACGGATGACCGCCCACCGCCAGCACCACCACGTCCGGGCGCAGGTCGAGGATGGTCGCCGCGTCCGCCGCCACACCCAGGCGCAGGTCGACGTTCAGGCGCGCCAGTTCCAACTGGAACCAGCGGGTGATCCCGGCAATCTGGTCACGCTGCGGGGCTTTCGATGCAGTGGTGATTTGCCCGCCGATAAATTCTTTCTTCTCGAACAGCGTCACGTCGTGGCCACGTTCGGCAGCCACCCGCGCCGCTTCCATCCCGGCCGGGCCAGCCCCCACCACCACGACTTTGCGTTTTGGCCCGGTGGATTTCTCGATGATGTGCGGCACGCCCATGTATTCACGGGAAGTGGCGGCGTTCTGGATGCACAGCACGTCCAGCCCCTGGTACTGGCGGTCGATGCAGTAGTTGGCGCCGACGCACTGTTTGATCTGGTCGATCTGGCCCATCTTGATCTTGGCGATCAGGTGCGGGTCGGCGATGTGGGCGCGGGTCATGCCGACCATGTCCACGTAGCCGCCTTCCAGGATGCGCGTGGCCTGGTTCGGGTCCTTGATGTTCTGCGCGTGCAGCACCGGGGCCTTGACCACTTCCTTGATGCCGGCCGCCAGGTGCAGGAACGGCTCCGGTGGATAACTCATGTTCGGGATAACGTTGGCCAGGGTGTTGTGGGTGTCGCACCCCGAGCCGACCACGCCGATGAAGTCGAGCATGCCGGTGTCGTCGTAGTACTTGGCGATCTGTTTCATGTCCTCGTGGGACAGGCCGTCCGGATGGAATTCGTCGCCGCACAAACGGATGCCGACGCAGAAATCCGGGCCGACTTCCTTGCGTACCGCCTTCAACACCTCAAGGCCGAAACGCATGCGGTTTTCGAAGCTGCCGCCCCATTCGTCAGTACGTTTGTTGACCCGAGGGCTCCAGAACTGGTCGATCATGTGCTGGTGCACCGCCGACAGTTCCACACCGTCCAGGCCACCGGCCTTGGCCCGTGCCGCAGCGGTGGCGTAGTTGCCGATCACGCGCCAGATTTCTTCAGGCTCGATGGTCTTGCAGGTGGCGCGGTGCACCGGCTCGCGGATGCCCGAAGGCGACAGCAGCGTGGGCCAATGCTCGCCGTCCCAGCGCGAGCGACGGCCCATGTGGGTAATCTGGATCATGATCTTGGCGCCATGCTTGTGCATGGCGTCGGCCAGGTTCTGGAAGTGCGGGATGATCCGGTCATCCGCCAGGTTCACCGACTTCCACCAGCCTTGCGGGCTGTCGATGGCGACACTGGAAGAACCGCCGCAGATCGCCAGGCCGATCCCGCCCTTGGCTTTCTCTTCGTAGTACTTCACATAGCGGTCGGTGGTCATGCCGCCGTCGGTGGCATACACCTCGGCGTGGGCGGTACTGAGCACGCGGTTGCGGATGGTCAGTTTGCCGATCTGGATCGGCGCAAACATTGCTTCGAAAGCCATGGCAGGGTCCTCGACTTACAACGGCTTGACGGTGAACAGGCCGTCGTCGTGGCCCTCTTCGGAGCCGCCGTATACCTGTTCCGCAACGGTGCGGATCTTGCTGCCGCGGGCTTCGAGAATCTGGTCCATCGCGCCGGCAAACCAGCCGGTGAACATGTAGTCGACCTTGCGCCCGACCTTGCCGTACACGTAGACGAATGCCGAGTGCTCGAGCTTGACGCTGGCGGTGCCTTTATCGAGGTCGATGTCCTGGATCTTGAACAGGCCCCAGCCGCGCTGCGACAGGCGCTTCATGTAGTGCTCGAACACTGCGACGCCTTCCAGGCCGTGGCATTCAGCTTCTTTTTCACACCAGTGCCAGGCGGATTTGTAGCCGGCCTTGTAGAGGATTTCGGCGTAGGCCTCGCTGCCCAGGACTTCTTCGATCCCCATGTGATTGTTGACGAAGAAATGGCGCGGCACGTACAGCATCGGCAGGGCGTCGGAGGTCCAGACACCGGTTTCGCTGTCGACTTCGATAGGCAATTGAGGGGCGATCTTGGCCATGGAAACTTAACTCCGGAAAATGCTTTGGTAAGCCCCCGACGCATAAGGTTGGGGGAAAAGAGGCGTGAGTGGTGGCTTATTCGCCCCAGACGTCCTTCAGGACGTTGACCCAGTTTTCGCCCATGATCTTGCGCACCACGCGCTCGGGATGGCCGCGCTTGAGCAGGGTCTCGGTGAGGTTCGGGAACTCGCCCACGGTGCGGATGCCCAGCGGGTTGATGATCTTGCCGAAGCTGGTCAGGCGGCGGGCGTAGCCCTTGTCGTGGGTCAGCATTTCGAAGAAATCCTGGCCATGGCCCTGGGTGAAGTCGGTGCCGATGCCGATGGCGTCTTCGCCCACGATGTTCATGGTGTACTCGATGGCTTCGGCGTAGTCGTCGATGGTCGAGTCGATGCCCTTGGCCAGGAACGGCGCGAACATGGTCACGCCGACAAAGCCACCGTGGTCGGCGATGAACTTCAGCTCTTCATCGGACTTGTTGCGGGGGTGCTCTTTGAGGCCTGAAGGCAGGCAGTGGGAGTAGCACACCGGCTTTTTCGATTCGAGGATGACTTCTTCGGAAGTCTTGGAGCCCACGTGGGACAGGTCGCACATGATGCCGACGCGGTTCATCTCGGCGACGACCTCGCGACCGAAGCCCGACAGGCCGCCATCGCGCTCATAGCAGCCGGTGCCCACCAGGTTCTGGGTGTTGTAGCACATCTGCACCACGCCAACCCCGAGCTGCTTGAAGATCTCGACATAGCCGAGCTGGTCTTCAAACGCGTGGGCGTTCTGGAAGCCGAAGATGATGCCGGTCTTGCCCTGCTCCTTGGCGCGACGGATATCGGCGGTGGTTTTCACCGGGATCACCAGGTCGCTGTTTTCGCGAATCAGGGTCTGGCTGGCCACGATGTTGTTAATGGTGGCCTGGAACCCTTCCCATACCGACACGGTGCAGTTGGCAGCGGTGAGGCCACCCTTGCGCATGTCTTCGAACAGGTCGCGGTTCCACTTGGCAATGATCAGCCCGTCGATAACGATGCTGTCGGCGTGCAATTCGGCTGGGCTCATCAGGCGTCCCCTTATTGGCGATTCATGCGCCGAATCGTCTGCCGGCGCTTTGGGGCCAGCATATGCCCCGGGGCAGAAGGAGCCGGGTGCAAAAACGACAAGGGAATTGCCGAAAGCGTCAATCCGCGACAAAGGCCAACATGACATCTCTGACGGGTGTCTGTTCTTTGTCTTACGCTTGAGCCAGAATTTGCTCATCAACTGATATGAGACGGCGCAATGAAATCGATTTTCCTGGCTTTGGCACTCATCGCAACCGGCGTACACGCCGCTGAAGACACCGACAGCACGCCCTGCGATGGCATCGAGAACGACAAGCAAACCCTGGAATGCGCCACCTACAACAAAACCACCGCCGAACAACTGCTCAAGGATAACTACCAGGGGCTGCTGGAACGCATGGGTTCGACCTATGGCAGCAACAAGACGCAGCTGGCGGACATTACCGCTCGTCTGAAGGATGCCCAGCAGAAGTGGGAAAAGTTACGGGATGCGGATTGCGCTGTAGATACCTTCCCGGCAGTGGCGGGAAGCAAGGCATATGCGATCCAGCAGAATGATTGTCTGGCGCGGATGAGTGATGAACGGTCGGAGTTTTTGGAGTCGATTGGGCAGGAATAAGCGACAATCCCCTCCACTCTCTACTCAGAACCAAGGCTATTCATGACTATCTGCGGCATCGAAATCAAAGGCAGCGAAGCCATTATTGCTGTCGCCTCGCTCGACGGTCAGGCATTGGGCCACGTCGCTCTGGCCACCAAGAAAATCGCCCTTGAAGACGATGATGAGGCGGCCAACGTCAAGGCCTTCGCCACTCAGGTCAGCGCGTTTGTGCGGGAAAACGGCATCAGCCGCATCGCCATCAAGAAGCGCAGCAAGAAAGGCGAATTCGCCGGTGGCCCGACCACGTTCAAGATTGAAGGCGTATTTCAACTGCTGGGGGGTGTTGAGGTGACGCTGCTGTCGCCGCAGACCATCAATGCGCAGAACAAGAAACATGACTTTGCCCTGCCGGCGACGCTGAACAAGTATCAGCATGAGGCCTTCAAAGCCGCGTGTTCAGCCCTGCTGAAGAAATAAGCTACATCGCACATCCCCTGTGGGAGCGGGCTTGCTCGCGAATGCGGTGTGTCAGTCAATACATGTAACGACTGATCCACCGCATTCGCGAGCAAGCCCGCTCCCACATTTGATCTGTGTTGTTTTCAATAGCGGTTTTCATACTGCTTCCCGGCGCCGATCTTCCCTTGGGCACTTGGCAAACCTTGCCCGGTAGCTGCGGGTGAAATACGACGGCGATTCAAACCCGCAGGCGATGCTCACCTCCAGCACGCTCAGGTCGCTCTGGCGCAACAACTGCCGAGCCTTTTCCAGGCGCAAACCCAGGTAGAAGTTGCTCGGTGTGTCGTTCAGGTGCAGCCGAAACAAGCGCTCCAACTGCCGTCGCGTGACCTTGATCGCCTCCGCCAGCGCCAGTGTGCTCAACGGCGGTTCCGTGTGCTGTTCCATCTCCCCAATCACCTGCACCAACTTCTTGTTGTTGATGCCGTAGCGCGTGGCGATCTGCATGCGTTGGTGGTCTTTGCGCGGGCGGATGCGGCCGAGCACGAATTGCTCGGATACCTGGATCGCCAACTCTGGCCCGTGAGCCTGGCTGATCAGGTCGAGCATCAGGTCGATGGACGCGGTGCCGCCCGCCGAGGTGATGCGCCGGCGGTCGATCTCGAACAGCTCCTGGGTCACCGTCAGCTGTGGATAAGATTCCTTGAAGGCGTCGATGGCTTCCCAGTGCAGGGTCAGGCGGTGGCCTTCGAGCAGGCCGGCTTCGGCGAGTACGCAGGCGCCAGTGTCTATGGCGCCGAGGGTCACGCCGTCGTGGTCAAGGCGACGCAGCCAGTGTTCCAGTGCGGGCGTGGCGAACTTCAGCGGTTCGAAGCCGGCCACCACCAGTAAGGTCGAGCCTTTCTTCAGCGGCTCCAGCGCGGCGTCGGCGTTGACCGACATGCCATTGCTCGCCAGCACCGCGCCGCCGTCGGCGCTCAAGACGTGCCAGCGGTACAGCTCGCCACGAAAACGATTGGCGACACGTAAAGGTTCGATCGCGGAAATAAAGCCGATGGCGGAGAAGCCCGGCATCAGCAGAAAGTAGAAATCCTGGGACATGGAGCGCTCTCGTAGGACGGACAGCGTGGTCACTGTGATACGCCAGTTCAATCGGTCATTCAAGGGGGCAGGTCGCTGCAGTGCAAGAGCTGGTCGCCGCCGTGCGTTTTGTCGGGGACCAAGCTGCGTAACTTGGCTGCACGGTGCACAAAGACGCCGGAACCCACAATAACAACCTGCCGAGGGAACCACCATGAACCGACTGATCAGCCGCTGTGTGCTCGCACTCAGCGCCAGCGCCATTTTGAGCACCAACGTCATGGCAGCCGATGCGGCTTCTTGCCAGAACGTGCGCATGGGCGTGGTGAACTGGACCGACGTAATCGCCACCAGTGCCATGACTCAAGTGTTGCTCGACGGCCTCGGCTACAAGACCAAACAGACCAGCGCGTCCCAGCAAATCATCTTTGCCGGGATTCGCGACCAGCGCCTGGACATGTTCCTGGGCTACTGGAACCCGCTGATGACCCAGACCATCACCCCGTTTGTCGAGGCCAAGCAGGTCAAGGTGCTCGACAAGCCGTCCCTGGAAGACGCCCGCGCGACCCTGGCGGTGCCGACTTACCTGGCCGACAAGGGCCTGAAGACCTTCGCCGACATCGCCAGGTTTGAAAAAGAACTGGGCGGCAAGATCTACGGCATTGAACCGGGCTCGGGCGCCAACACCCAGATCAAGGCGATGATCGCCAAGAATCAGTTTGGCCTGGGCAAGTTCCAACTGGTGGAATCCAGCGAGGCCGGCATGCTCGCCGCCGTCGACCGCGCCGTGCGCCGCAAGGAGGCCGTGGTGTTCTTCGGCTGGGCGCCGCACCCGATGAACGTCAACGTGGCGATGACTTACCTCACCGGCAGTGATGACGCGCTGGGCCCGAACGAAGGCATGGCCACCGTGTGGTCCGTCACCTCGCCGACCTACGCCGAGCAATGCCCCAACGTGCACAAGTTGCTCAGCAACCTGACCTTCACCGCCGCCGACGAGAGCCGAATGATGCAGCCGCTGCTGGATCACAAGGACGCTTTCGAGTCGGCCAGGCAATGGCTCAAGGATCACCCGCAAGACCAGCAGCGCTGGCTGGAAGGCGTGACCACCTTCGACGGCAAACCCGCCGCAGCCAACCTGCAATTGACCAGCAAATAACCTGTCTTGAATCACCGTTTCGCAGCCGCTCCCGGCTGCGAACGGTATGACTACGCCTGAAAATCACGCCTGTAAGGAACCTGCCTCATGAACCACGACGTCATCATCACCTGCGCACTCACCGGTGCTGGCGACACGACCGCCAGAAGCCCTCACGTGCCGGTCACTCCCAAACAAATCGCTGCCGCGGCGGTGGAAGCAGCCAAGGCCGGTGCCACCGTGGTGCATTGCCACGTACGTGACCCCGAGACCGGCAAGTTCAGCCGCGACGTGGCGCTGTACCGCGAAGTGATGGAGCGCATCCGCGAGGCGGACGTCGACATCATCGTCAACCTCACCGCCGGCATGGGTGGCGACCTGGAAATCGGTGGCGGCGAGAACCCTATGGAATTCGGGCCCAACACCGACCTGGTGGGCCCGCTGACCCGCCTGGCCCACGTGGAAGAGCTGCTGCCGGAAATCTGCACCCTGGACTGCGGCACCCTAAACTTTGGCGACGGCGACACCATTTACGTCTCCACCCCGGCCCAGCTGCGGGCTGGCGCCAAACGTATTCAAGAGCTGGGCGTTAAAGCCGAGCTGGAGATTTTCGACACCGGTCACCTGTGGTTCGCCAAGCAGATGATCAAGGAAGGCTTGCTCGACAACCCGTTGTTCCAGCTGTGCCTGGGCATCCCGTGGGGCGCGCCGGCCGACACCACCACCATGAAAGCCATGGTCGACAACCTGCCGGCTGACGCGGTGTGGGCCGGCTTCGGCATTGGTCGCATGCAGATGCCGATGGCGGCGCAAGCAGTGCTGCTGGGCGGCAACGTGCGGGTCGGCCTGGAAGACAACCTGTGGCTGGACAAGGGCGTGCTGGCGACCAACGGCCAGTTGGTGGAACGCGCCAGCGAGATCCTCAGCCGCCTGGGTGCGCGGGTCATGACCCCGGCCGAAGGCCGCGTGAAGATGGGCCTGACCAAGCGCGGCTAAGACACACCGCACGACGCCCTGCAGGAACCGAATCAAATGTGGGAGCGGGCTTGCTCGCGAATGCGGTGGATCAGCCACCGAATGCATCAACTGACAGACCGCTTTCGCGAGCAAGCCCGCTCCCACATTTTGATCTTGGCTCTCACACAGAATCACCGAACTCTTTAGGAATTTGCCATGAGCTTTATCACTGAAATCAAAACCTTCGCCGCGCTGGGCAGCGGTGTTATCGGCAGCGGCTGGGTATCCCGCGCCCTGGCCCACGGCCTGGACGTGGTGGCCTGGGACCCTGCGCCCGGTGCCGAAGCGGCCCTGCGCAAACGTGTCGCGAATGCTTGGGCCGCCCTGGAAAAACAAGGCTTGGCACCGGGTGCTTCACAAGATCGCCTGCGCTTTGTGGCCACCATTGAAGAGTGCGTGAAAGACGCCGACTTCATCCAGGAAAGCGCCCCGGAACGCCTGGAATTGAAGCTGGAGTTACACAGCAAAATCAGCGCGGCGGCCAAGCCGAACGCGTTGATTGGTTCGAGTACTTCGGGGCTGTTGCCGAGCGAGTTTTATGAAGGCTCCACGCACCCGGAACGTTGCGTGGTGGGGCATCCGTTCAACCCGGTTTACCTGTTGCCGCTTGTGGAAGTGGTAGGCGGCAAAAACACTGCGCCGGAAGCGATTCAGGCAGCAATCAAGGTGTACGAATCCCTCGGCATGCGCCCTTTGCATGTGCGTAAGGAAGTGCCCGGTTTTATCGCTGACCGGCTGCTGGAAGCCCTGTGGCGTGAGGCCTTGCACCTGGTGAACGATGGTGTGGCAACCACCGGCGAGATCGATGATGCGATTCGCTTTGGCGCCGGTTTGCGCTGGTCGTTCATGGGGACGTTCCTGACCTATACGCTGGCGGGCGGTGATGCCGGGATGCGGCACTTCATGGCGCAGTTCGGCCCGGCCTTGCAGCTGCCGTGGACCTATCTGCCGGCGCCGGAATTGACCGACAAATTGATTGACGACGTGGTGGACGGCACCAGCGATCAGTTAGGCAAGCACAGCATTTCGGCGCTGGAGCGCTATCGTGATGATTGCCTGCTGGCGGTGCTGGAGGCGGTGAAGACCACCAAGGAAAAACACGGTATGACCTTCGCCGAATAACCGCTGTTGATTTTCTGTGGGAGCTGGCTTGCCTGCGATAGCGATGTTGGATTCACCGCCGCCATCGCAGGCAAGCCAGCTCCCACATTTGACCGAGTACATACCCGGAATTCATGACATGCCCGCACTCACCACCTACACCACCAAAATCCTCCCCGAGTGGGTCGACTACAACGGCCACCTGCGCGATGCGTTCTACCTGCTGATTTTCAGCTACGCCACTGATGCGCTGATGGACACCCTGGGCCTGGACAGCGAAAACCGCGAAGCCAGCGGCCACTCGCTGTTCACCCTGGAGTTGCACCTCAACTACCTGCACGAAGTGAAACTGGGCGCCGCCGTCGAGGTGCACACCCAACTCATCGCCCACGACCGCAAGCGCCTGCACCTCTATCACAGCCTGCACCTGGTGGGCGACGAAAAGGAGCTGGCGGGCAACGAACAGATGCTGCTCCACGTCGACCTCGCCGGGCCGCACTCGGCGCCATTCAGTGAAGCGGTGCTGGGCAAGCTTGCCAGCATCAGCGCCGAACAAACCGACCTGCCGAAGCCCGCCCTGCTCGGCCGCGTGATTGGACTGCCACCCCAAAAATAAGGAATCGCCATGCAAACCGCCGCCGCTGTTGCCGACTTCCGTACTTACCCACTGATCAGTGACCTGGCCGATGTGCAGGTGCACGGCGATCACCTCAGTGTGCGATGGGCCGATGGGCGGGTCAGCCCGTTTCATCACCAGTGGCTGCGGGACAACTGCCCGTGCCCTGTTTGCGTCTACAGCGTGACCCGTGAACAGGTGCTGGAAATCGTCGATGTGGACGAACACCTCACGGCCCTCAGTGCACGTATCGACCAGGGTCTGCTGACAGTGGAATGGAGCGGCGGGCATCGCAGCCAATACGATCCCGGATGGTTGCGGGCGCACGCCTACGACGATGAGTCCCGCGCCGAACGCCGGGCTGCCAAACCGAAATCCCTGCTGTGGGACCGTACGTTCGAGCTGCCCGTATTCGACTACGCAGCGCTGATGGAAGACCCGAAAGCCCTGCTGCAATGGCTGCTGGCCCTGCGTGACAGCGGCCTCACCCAAGTGCGCGGTGTGCCCACCGAACCTGGCTCGCTGGCGCTGATCGCCAAGCGCATTTCGTTCATCCGCGAGAGCAACTTCGGCGTGCTGTTCAACGTGCAGTCCAAGGCCGATGCCGACAGCAACGCCTACACGGCATTCAACCTGCCGCTGCACAGTGATTTGCCGACGCGGGAGCTGCAACCCGGGCTGCAGTTCTTGCATTGCCTGGTGAACGACGCCGACGGGGGCGAGAGTATTTTTGTCGATGGTTTTGCGATTGCGCGGGCGCTGCGGGACGAAGATCCGGAAGCCTTTCGCGCGTTGTGCGAGATCCCGGTGGAGTTTCGCAACAAGGACCGTCACAGCGACTATCGCCGGCTGGCGCCGATCATCGCTCTGGATGCCTTGGGTGAAGTCGCCGAGATTCGCATGGCCAACTTTCTGCGCGGGCCGTTTGAGGCGCCTGCAGAGCAGATGCCGTTGCTCTATCGCGCCTATCGCCGGTTTATTGCGATGACCCGGGAAGAGCGTTTTCGGCTGGTCAAACGTCTGAATCCGGGCGAGCTGTGGTGCTTTGATAATCGCCGGACCCTGCATGCGCGCAATGCGTTTGATCCGGCGTCCGGGGCGCGGCATTTCCAGGGCTGCTATATCGATCGGGATGAGTTGTTGTCGCGGATATTGGTGTTGCAGCGGTAGACCGAGGCGCCCCCTTCGCGAGCAAGCCCGCTCCCACATTTGACCGAGTTCCTCCTGAAAAAACGCGGTCAAATGTGGGAGCGGGCTTGCTCGCGAAGGGGCCAGCAGCTTCACCTCAAATTTCAGCTCAAAAAAAGCCCCGATCCAGCCGTGACAGGATCGGGGCAGAGTGCTTTGTGTGAGCGGCGCATCCCGAGGGTGACCAAACCTTCAAGCTGCTTGCTTGATGCCAGTGTGCACACTCCCCTGCCTTGCGAGTTAGCCGAAAACGACCTGTTCATAGGTGTGCCGGACATTCATGCATTCAGGCCTTGCCGACTCGGTGATGGCCTACCAGAATCGACCTCAATCCCCCGCTCCCCTA